>MHDO01000157.1:5568-5725 GCA_001805005.1 Nitrospinae bacterium RIFCSPLOWO2_12_39_16 | reverse complement strand
GGCCTTTTTGGAGTGGGTTGAAGGGAAACCTTTGCCAGGAGTTAAAGCTCTAGAACAGGCTTGTCATTCAGTAGAATCGTAACATTCTCATTTTAATCTCTTTGTACCCTCTGTTTCCCTATAAGGGAAAAACCATAATCATGGCCCTAACAACCTT
>MHDO01000157.1:0-5433 GCA_001805005.1 Nitrospinae bacterium RIFCSPLOWO2_12_39_16 | reverse complement strand
TTTTTCCAGAGAAATTAATTTTTGTAGCGGGTCCATATAATCTTTGCTGTTTATGAAAGGTTTCATCTTGTTAGCTCTATTGAATGCTAAGTTGTTTTCTTTTGTCTAGAACAATTTTAGCGAATTCGGTAGAGGTTAAGAATTTAGGCGAAGAGAATGTCACTTTCCTCTTGCGGTTTGTTCTATATTCTCTTAAGAAGAAATTTATGCACGTGCGCCCGTAGCTCAATTGGATAGAGCATCTGACTACGGATCAGAAGGTTAGGAGTTCGAGTCTCTTCGGGCGCGCCAGGAAATCCCACGAGTTTAGAGAGTTTGGAAAAAACGAGAAAATCTTCTAGGTAGCAAATAGGTAGCATTTGAGATTGGTTGTTTTTGAAGAGGGTCTGTAGTGTCCAACGTTGGCTATTATTCCTCCTTAACCGCGACTATCTGGCCCCTTATTTAAAGCCTTTAGCCATATCCCATAACCTATTAAAACCGCTAGCCAGCATCTGCGCAGGAAAGAAACCAGCTGGGGGTGAGTTTATGAGCACTAGAAAGAACTGCGCCTGTCGTGCTGCTGCTCGTGCTTTCTTGGGGGGTGCTTGTGGTTGGCCCGGTTGTTGAACTTGTTGTTGAAGACACAGTACTTGTTGTTGGATTTACCGTTGTAGATGTTGAACTTTCGCTCGTTGTTGTAGAGGTGGTGCTCGTTGTTGGACTGTAAAAAACCCGCCCATAGATATCACCATTTCCAGTTTGCCTTCCTTCCCATACCGTAAAGGCATCGCCGTTAGTTAAACCAGCAACTGAGGGATCGTATTGCTCTGAGGCTGTAACTGTATTAATGCTGAACTCACTTGTGAGAGCTGTGCCAGTTGCAGAAAAGACGCGTCCATAGATATCAGGATTCCCAGTTTGTTCTCCATACCATGCTACAAAGGCATTCCCGTTGCTGAGGCCCGTAATAGATGGAAGATCGTGAAATGAGGCTGTAACTGTATTAATGCTGATCTCATTGCTAAGAGCTGTTCCATTTGCAAAAAAAAGGCGCCCATAAACATCAGTATTTCCAGTTTGATCTCCACACCATGTTACAAAGGCATTCCCGCCGGTGAGGGCTGCAACAGATGGAGCAAATTGAGATCCTGCTATAACTTGATTAATGCTGAACTCACTTGTGAGAGCTGTGCCAGTCGCGGAAAAGATGCGTCCATAGATATCAGGATTCCCAGTTTGATCTCCAAACCATACCACAAAGGCATTGCCGTTTTGTAAACCCGCAACTATGGGAAACTGTTGCCTTGAGGATATAACTTGATTAATGCCAAACTCATTTGTGAGAGGGGTGCCATTTGGAAAAAAGATACGCCCATAAATATCACCATTTCCAGTTTGATCTCCACACCATGTTACAAAGGCATTCCCGCCGGTGAGGGCTGCAACAGATGGAGTATATTGAGATGCTGCTATAACTTGATTAATGCTGAACTCGCTTGTGAGAGCTGTGCCAGTCTCGGAAAAGATGCGTCCATAGATATCACCACCAGATTGCCTTCCTTCCCATACCGTAAAGGCATTCCCGTTTGTTAAACCCGCAACTATGGGAAGCTGTTGGGTTGAGGATGTAACTTGATTAATGCCAAACTCATTTGTGAGAGGGGTGCCACTTGCAGAAAATATCCGCCCATAGACATCCAACGATCCAGTTTGATCACCATTCCACGCTACAAAGGCATTGCCATTGGTTAAGCTCGCAACAGATGGCCAATACTGTAAACCACCCGTGTTTTGGTTAATTTGGAATTCAGATCCCATGCCACGTTTATTCAAAGCAGCAACAGCTGAGGCTTGAAGGGCTAGACCAGCAGTAATGGTTTGGGCAGGATGTTCAACAGCATATTTTGCTCCTTTATAAGCCGCATGCGTTAGTCCCTTGAGGGCTGATGTGAAAGAGAAAGGCTCTGCGCGTTCCTCTTCTTGAATAGCCTCTTCTGCTGTAAGAGGAGATACTGAAGGCAAAGACGAATTAAAGCCCTCGGGTATTTCTTCTCCATTAAAGGGCAGTTCTTGAAATCCTGCTTGGATAAAGCGCTGTTGCGCTCTCAAATGACTGTATTGTTTTTGATCTCTCTTGTGTATGGCAGTAGTGATGGTTCTCCGAAAATCTCTCGATTGCTGATCTGTCAGATTAAGAGACTTACCCTCTCTTTGAAGAAGTCGGTTTAACCCCACAAGGGTCTCTGTATAATCTAAGGGATTTTGGATTCCACGATAATAGGTGAGAAGACCTTCAAACTCTTCTATAGACGGTAACGTGTAAGGAGTCATATCTTCAGTGCGTGATTCTCTCACACAGGGATGGTTGATAAAAACAAGCAGATCTTTCTGAAAGGCGCCATTGAGGGAGGCAGGAGCTGATCTGAGTTTTTTTTGAAATTTAGTTCGAACGCCTTCGAGAAGAGCTTCGGCGTCAGAGTGCTCAAGCTCTCTCAATCCTTTATCATATTCATAGGGAGAAAGATTTCTTTCCCAAACCATATCTTGGAGACCTTTCAAGCGCCTACGATCGAGCCCAGAAATTTTCATGTCCTCAATTTCTTCTGCAAAGTCTTCCGTCCCGCCCACTCCCAGAAAACTAAGATCATAGGAGGAGAAGGGATCTTCTTCGCGTTCAAACCATGAACTGACTCTTTTATAAGCCTGTGAGGCTATATCTCTAACAAACTCTGGAGCCCATGTGTGACCGTTAGCGGGTGCTTTGGCTTTTTCCTGAGAGGAATCTTCTGAGAAGAGCAAAACCGGACGATGACGTGTTTCAACAGACGAGTCATCATCTACTCTGTTGTAATCCTTCCCTGCAAAAACAGGTGACAAGGATGATGTTAAAAGAGCGATACTTGTTGTCGTGCAAAGAATTTTTTTTGAGTAAGTACTCATATAGTCCCCTTTATTTTTTATTTTTCAATGAAATTGAACCTTATTAAGGATGACCTGTCAACTAAATTTTCTAAAATTTTACTAAAATTTAATATTTATAATCTATTAGCAGTCCCTACTCGGAATTTTTAGATAATTTCCTTCTCGTGTGTGGTAGGCTAAACGTAAAAAAAGATCATTCCAGTCATCATTCTTAAAGGGTTGGCTAAAGGACTTTACCTCATTGCCTAAAATTTTATTACCAAAGAGGATAAGTGTTTTTGGTGATACAAAATGATATTCAAATCTCTATCACCAAAAAGGCAATGGCTTAATTTTGTAAAGAAAATTTTGCAAAGATTTTTTTGAACTCAAGGCCTTCAATGAGGAAAACTCTCTCAGAAGTTTATTGCAGAATGTTTTATTGACGTTGCCCTAAGAGTGTTGGATTCGGATCCAACCGATATTTGTAGAAAGGATGGTCATGAGAAATAATCCTCTCAAGCAAAAGGGGTTTTTGGCCACGGAGGAAGCAAAGCATTTTGGATTGGGAGAGTTCTTGTATTTCAGCAGGTGTCATGAGTTTTTCTTTTATTTGACTGACGGATTCAGATCCTGCTCCTTTGAGAAAGTCCACGTATTCCCTTGTGGCATTGGTTCGGGTTACAACTGTTTTATCTCCCATTAATGACGATACCCAGGACGCTGTTGCTGTGTCCGTTCGTCCTAAATTAAATACACGCACGGTTGCAGAGGATCCAAAGATCACATCTGCTTCTTTGCCCCAAACGGATTCAATGGAGGATTTATCTTGAGCCACCATAAAGGCCTCTATTCCTGCCCCCGCTGCAACGGTCACAATGTTCAGTAACTGGCGCATGGCTCCAAGACGGGGGAACTCATCAAGGAGGAGGAGAATCTTTTCTTTCGGGTTTTTATATCCAGATTGGCGAATGACAGTCCCTAAAACAATGTTTGTAAAAAGTCGCAAGAATCCTGACATGGACTCAATCATGTCTAGAGGAATCACACAAAAGACGTCTATTTTATTATCGAGAAGATCTTCAAAAGAAAAGTCCCTGAGGGACTCCCTTAGGGAGACCTCCCTTAGGGAGTCATTTTTTAAAGAATCATTTTGAGAGGTCAGAAAGATTTTGTTTTTCTCAAATCCAATCCATGAAAGGTTTCGTTTGAGGGTGGTCATGAAAGAGCCTCTTTCCTCATCCCCTGCAGCCAGCAAAATATGGGCCATTTTAGAAGGTCGTCCTTGAAGAAAGTCTTCTTGCTTTTCCCATTGCTTGAGTCTTTGAATAAATCCTGGCCCACAAACAAAATCATAAAGCGTATTCAAGTTAAAGGCTTCTTTTGGAAGGGTGTGCTGAATGACTTCAAGGCACACTTGAAGAATGTCAAAAGCCATTTTGTAAAAGTGTTCGTTATAATGATTGGGAGGCTCAAGCAAGCCTTCAATGATGGTTTGAGAATCACGTTGGAATTCTTGTGGTCGAATATAATCGAGTGGATTCCAGCACCACTGGTTTTTTTCAACAACATCAAAGGGGTTCAAAACCACAACAGTCCGTCCTTGTTTTTCTCTTGCTCTTTTTGTCATGGCAAAGAGCTCCCCTTTAATGTCTAGAACAGCGATTGGGCCATGATGATCGAGGATTGCTGGAAGGACACAAGAAACTCCTTTTCCTCCTTGAGAGCCAGATATGACAACATGATGACCCCCAAGCCATCCTTTTTGAGAGTTGGGAAGATAGCGCAGTATCTTTCCTCGTGTACCTGATTGATAAGAAGGAACACCTAAAGGAAGTCCCTTTTTATTGTTGAGGAGTTGTTTTTCTTTAGCCTTTTCTAAAAACCCAGACTTCCAAGGGCCTTCTTTAACTCGATAAGCCCTGTCTAAGAACAATCGTCGGCTTGGGACTAAGACTAAGGGGCGGAACGAAAACCGAGCGAGAAAAAGCGGCACTGTCGAAACAATAAACCAAACCAGATAATTTAAATCGTTGTTCATTATCCGCATTTCTAACCAAGACAAAGTTTCGAAAAGAGCTGTGTCTAAAGGAGCATGGAGTCTTAATTTGAAAAAGACTTTTTTGGTTTCCAAAAAAGTCAGATAAAAAGGCTCTAAAGCCAGGATAAAAGTTATGATCAACAAGGCAAAGGCAAAAATTTTAAGAACTTCCATAGAGCGCGCTTCTAGAGATAACAAAAGACAAGAAAACAGAGTTAAGTTCAGAGAAAATGCAAAAATGGCTTTAGATTGAAAAAAGAGCGGCCAACAAAAATGGGGAGAAAAGAACCAAAGAGTGAGTCCTATAACAAATGTTAGGAGAGGGATTAGATATCGCATGGGGAATTCTCTTTTGTAAGAAGGATGACTTTAAAAGCTGAAGAGGTGTTTTGACGGATGTTTTGTTCTTCAAAGCGCTCAATATCTGAAAGACGATATCGAACACCTTTATTCATTTTAATAAAGAGAGGTCCCCGCCCATTCCATCGCCACTGGCTTAAAGTTGCAGG
>MHDO01000156.1 GCA_001805005.1 Nitrospinae bacterium RIFCSPLOWO2_12_39_16 | reverse complement strand
TCCTTATTGATTTCATATCCAGCAGAATTTCTTTCCAATTTCTTTGCAGCAAGGCATGTTGTCCCGCTTCCTAAAAATGGGTCAAGGACTATATCACCTGCAAAGCTGAACATCTTTATTAATCTTTTCGGTAATTCTTCAGGAAACATGGCAAGGTGCTTATTCTGCCTTTCACCTGAAAAATTCCAGTGACCATAAAAATATTCGTTCCATTCTTTAGTAGTAAGTTTTGACTTTTCTTTAATCTCTCTACTCACCTTTGGAGATTCACCCAACTTTTTAAAAATCAAAATAAACTCATAATCAAGCTTTATTATTCCATTTCTGGGATAAGGGAAAGACCCCATAATTGTAGCACCGCCTGTTGTATTGCAAGTTGTAACCTTCTGCCAGATAATAGCCCCCATGTAATCAAATCCGATTGTTTCGCAGAACTTAATTATCTCCTCTCTTATTGGAATTACCTTGTATCTACCATAATAAACTGAACGAGCAAACTGGTCTCCGATATTTACGCACAAACGGCATCCTTTATGTAAGACACGATAGCAGTTTTTCCATACAAGATTGAGGTTATTGATATAATCCTCATAGCTGTCATTAAACCCAACCTGACTGCCATTGCCATAGTCTTTCAACTGCCAGTATGGAGGAGAAGTAATGACGAGATGAATACTCTCGTCCTTAAGCTCCTCCATCCTCCTGCTGTCGCCGATGATTATGGTGGTTTTAGTGTGCATTTGCTAGTTTTTTGGGAACAATTAAAGTAAAAGTGTTTACAGCAAGTGGGACATCCTTATCATGGGTATTCTTAGAAACAGATGTAACATATATTTCACCACCGTGTCCTTTTACAATACATTTTGCCACATAAAGACCTATCCCAGAACCTTCGGAACTATAATTAAAAGAATTTTTACCTTTATAATACATTTCAAATATTGAAGTTTTTTCGTCCTCTTCAATCATGGGTCCCACCGATACAACTCGAGTTGTAATGTCATCCTTATTTTCTGAGAATTGCACCGTAATACTTTCATTATTTTGAGAATATTTAACAGCATTATCAATTAGTATATGTGGAAGCAATGAAAAAGAGTCATAAGCTTCTAATGAACTTGAAAATGGAGAAACGAGGGTTATTCTGCAATTTTTATTTTTAGTTTTTGATAAATAAAGTATTCTAATTTTATCAAAAAATCTAAAGACTTCAAAAAGACGCTTTTTACCTGCAGTTATCATGGCAGGATTAGAGAATAAATTGATTAATTCCATCTGGTTACTCAAAAGTTCTGATGCTTTATAAATTGATTTTAGCCTGTCAGGGCTGTTTTCAAATTTATCTTCAAAACTTGTGCCTCCTTTCTGCTTAGAAATCAATGCTTCGGCATTTGATTTAATCAATGAATTTGTCTTTTGAATATCATGCAATATTGCAATAGCAGCTTTAGTTCTATCTTGTATAGTTGCCTCAACAGAAGGAATAATATTTTTGAAGTGGTTAAACCAGTAATTAATCTTTTCTGAAGCCACCTTATTTTGGCTATATGTTTTTCTAAATTGTTTAGGACAATCTTTATTTTCGGGGAAGGAAATTAAGCCAGTGATAATGATTTTAATGTCATTACAAATAGCAGTAAAAATAGAAAACCCATGAGGACAAGTATGATGTTCTAAGTTTTCTGAGTATATTATAGAGCTATAAAAGTCTTTGCAATTTTTTGAAAATTTCTTTTTACAAATTGAAGGGGATTGTAATACAAAACCATCGTTCAAGCCCTTATTATTATCATTTAAATTGACAAATGGAAATGGACAAGTAATTTTCAATAATTCATTAATTATCTGTTTATTCATTTGGCAAAAATCTCTATGAGTTTAGAAGCCAAGGCTGTAAGAGTCTTTATTGAGATTTCATCTGTAAATATTTTTTTGCCCAATTATTAAAAAATTTATGGTCTCTTTTTGCTATGCTTTTATAAAGCACTTTTTCTGCCTTATTAATTTTTGATTCGCTTATTTTCTGATTTTTTAAAAAATCTTTTATTTTTCCCCAATAAAAAGTTACGGAGAACTTTTCTTTTAGAAATTCTTCAATCTTGGTTTTAATCTCTAAAGGCCCAGCGTCTTTTTTTAGAACATCATCAGCGAGTTTAAAGAACTTTGTTTGTTCAATATCAAATTTTTGACCTGAAAATGCAATTACAATTACAGCAGGATTACATTTTTTAATATCCTTTAATATACCTATTGCTCCTTCTCTTGAATATCGTTCACCCACTCCAGCAATATCAAGAAAGATTATATCGTAATCTCCACTTTCTAATTTATTAAGATTGTTTTCGATGTCTTTCCAATGTTCTATAGAAAAACCTTCTGCTATTAATATTTTTATTTGAGGAACATCTTCATCATCAATAAATAATATTCTTGCCCTCTTTCTGATCTCATTTAAGTCAATTGGCACTTGGATATTTTCTAATGATTCTTTTTTAAACCAATTAAAGATGTTAGCAACCATTATTTTCTCCTAAATTTAATTGATATTATATAACTTTTGTATCAACTTTGCCCGAAGTAAAATTATTATTTTAAATTACATCATTTGGGCTTATTTCTTTGGAAATAGCACATAAGTTCCCTATAATATATCCGTAAGTATCATTTGGATTTTATTAAGTTACAAACACGCCAGATATACCCACAACCTGCCTTCCTCTCCCCTCTCTGCAACCCTTTTTACAAGTCTTTTCTTATAAAGGTTCAATAATCTTGTCCCGCTGGTATTGGCAGGGAGTTTAAGCTCATCAGAAAGCTCACTGGCTGTAATTTTTCCTTTACTGAGTATCAAATCCAAAGTCTCTTTAAGATAATTATTAAGACTGCCTATAAGGATTTTTCTGCTGTCCGTCATCTCAGCCATAACAGATAGCTCTTTTCTCTCAAGTGCAACCTCGATATTTTCTTTCTGATTTTCGCTTAAGCCAGTCAGAACAATATATTTATCTCCATATTCACTGCTCGTCAGCCTTGATATTAACTTTGCAACTATCTCATCGGCACAAGAATAGTCAATTATCCCTATCTTTGAAAAATCAAGAGCAATAACCTCCCCATCTTTTTCTTTGGAAATGTCCCTCTCAATCCGCTCCCTTATTACCTGCCCCGATTGCCTCGTAACAAGGTCAGCCGAGCCGTTTTTAAGTTCTTCTTTGAGGAGTTTGTAAATGTTGTAAGTTTGCATATCAAATCCTTATTATTCCACAATAATCATAGATTTGAATCTTGCCATAAATGCCTTATACTGGTTATATTGTTAATCTGAGAAATGCCTAACCTGTTATAAAAAGCCATCTGTTCACGCAGAATAAAGCAATTATCTTTCTTTTTACAGACCTTTCAGTCATCTAAAGTGGTTATACAGTAAGACTGTTGAGACTCTGTATATGTTTTAACACTCATATTGTGTTTTCTTATCCTCCAGTTCTTTTATATTTCCTCTGTCGCCGATGATTATGGTGGAGTTAATGGGCATAAGCTTCTGTTAAACGGTTTCCTTTTTCTTTTTTTCGGTATCCGTATTTTCTCCAATTAACCATCTAATAATTTTATTTTTGATAACTATTTTGATATTGTCTCTAAGCCCTTTAATGTTAAAACCAGTGGCAATACTTAATAGTCCAAGTAGAAATGTAATTAATATTAGAGGGACTCTCAATAGACGCTGATTGTTTAGAAAATCAGGAAAAAATTGTGCAGCAGTTCCCAAAATAAATATGATTACAAGTATTACGAATAATATTTTTCCAAAGATAGCAGAGATTTTTTCTGCCCTTTTTTCTATATTTCTTTCGATTCCTTCCTTTTCCTTCTCGGTGGTATCTAATTTACTCAAGGTCTCGCCGTGATGTTCTTTCTCTTTCAAATATTTCTCTTCGCCTTCTTTTTTTATTCCCTCTCTGATTTCTTCGAGAATTTCTTCTGATGTTTTATCAGTAAAGTTGTTAGGATCACCCATCGTTTTTTCTTCCAGCAATTCCATTGCAACCCTGTGGGTTCTAAGCAAATAATGTTCATCATCGCTTATTTTTTTCTCACCCTTCAACTTTTCCACTTCGTTTAAAAACTTTTTTATCAGGGTATCATTTGGTTGTAGTGCTGCGTAACAATCAGCAATTATTTTTTTCTCATTTAAAGATAAAACTTTCGCAGGTGACTGTAGCCATATTAAAGTCCCTATAAAAATATCTGTTAAGCAAGCTGGAATATTATGGTCTTCCCCTATTTCGGACGATTCAAACCGCTTATTCGCATAAGATAAGCCAGAATTCGTTGTCGCAAAAATGCTATCTGCCTCCTTAATGGTTTTTGGTTTTCTTCCCTTTCTTAACTTATAAATACTTGCGATAGATTTAACATCTCTTTGTATCGCTGAGCGTTTTTCTAATTCTTTAAAGCTTGGATTCTGTTCTTTGTAAATCTCAACAATTGCACCATACAGTTTTTCTTCATCTATTTGATAATATTTATACTTATTGGGGTCAGGAGCGTCCACCTTGATTATTTTATTTTCTTGCAAAACGCTATCTGCGTTAACAATAAATCTTTCTACATCACTTGATTTATAATTATTTTCAACAAAATATCTTAATACTGGGCTTGCTAAGGATGGATCATACAGAGGACTTCCAACCCGTCTTAGCGCATCTTCTAAAATACCCATTATTTCGTCATATGTATGTTGGAATATAAATAAATTACCTTTCTCTTCTAAAAGTGTTTTAAAAAATTCCATATAGGCATCTTTCTTTTCCTTCCCTTCTGCTCCTATTAACCGAAGAATGCATCTGGTATCAAAATAAAAATTAATTTTCCTTAATTTCCCTGCAAATTTATTGAACTTGTCATAAAGTATTGCACTTGCTAAAATGTATCCTACCGCTATGTCAACAATGAATTCAAAGACTTGGGGTTCTGATTCATGAGCATTCTTTATAAATTTATAAATTAGAAATTTCTTTTCATTTGAAGGCTTGATTGGGGGCAAAACTGTTGATTGATGAGAAGCAAACAATATGTCTAAATCATGGTCTTTTAGAAATGATATGAAAGCAGCATCGGCTCCTTCCTTTGTTAATTCAACAGAATATTCTCTCTTTGCAAAATCAATAAATTCCTTGATAATCTTTTCTTGTTTCCTAATCTGTTCATCAGCGGTTGTTGCAAAATCAAACTGAGCTACTTTGTTTTTATTTGGTTTAAATGTATCATAACTTTTGTCAATTAGTCCCCTTTTTTGAGCACGTGCCAATATAGTACACATCGGATGGTATGGAATGACAAGACCAAATTCTTTTCTGAAATCATTACAAATTGTGTTTACATCAATTGCTCCATAATTGTATTTCTTAATCAAAGTAGCAATAAATGGGATAAAATTTTCAATATAATCCTTTTTAAGATAATCCCAATTAACTTTTAGAACAGCGAGACTTGCAATAGCGTTGTCCATTTAACCTCCATATTTATTGAGTAAATAATATTTTGAGGTATTCATATCATCGTATCCCCACTTTAAACTCATAAAAATGCGCTCAAACGGTCATACCTGTCAATGTTATACTCGCCGTCCTTGAATATTAACTGATTGAAAATTCTATTAAGCTTTTTGTCTGTTCCGATTTTTCCTTTAATAGCAGCCTCATTGTTTACTAAATTTAGTTCTGAATAAAGATTCCAATCAGCTAACCGTTGCATATATAAGCCAATGTCTTGCCGTTTATTTTCTTGGTTATTTAAGAAGTTGTATTTATTTGGGAACTCCGTAGTAGCTATCGCATTAATAAGCTGTAATAACATTTCCATTGTTTTCGGTTCTCCTGATAAAAAGTCCCATAACTCACCTGCTATCAATATTTCATCGGGAGCAAAAAATTTATTCATATTTATATTAGAGCTAAGGAATCTGGCTTTATCATAGCCGGTTTCAGATTCTTCATTTGTAGGATCAAAGGGAAAACCAATAAAAAATCTGATTGTCTTTTCAGAAAACTTCTTAAATAGTGCTACTTTTCCTTCAAGTATTTTTTGTTTTTCGCCTCTCATCTCACCGGAGTTTGGTCTAACCGTTTTTAGTTCTATGGCTGTGATATGAGCAGCGTCCTCAATAAAAACATCTGCAGAAAAGTCAATAGCGCTTACCAGTTCAGTATTGTTATTTAAGAATAGCTTTTGATTTTCATTATTGAGATTTGGCGATGCCTGAGATGTGCTTAATGCAGTTATTAAATCATTGATATTTTCTTTTTGTTGTTTTGTAATAGGTAAGTTCCCAAGTTTTTTAGAAGTATATTCCCGCTTCTCGCCATCACTTAATATATGCGCCACATTTTCAAAAAAAGTTTGTCCTAATGTAGTGTTCAATCCATGCAGCCAACTGCTTAAACTGATGAAGAATGGGAGATTAGAAACTTTACCTTGAAATTTATCTGTAAAGGCATTCAAAAAAGATGTATGGAAAGGGGCGTTGCGGTTACTTGAAGCATCCTCAGGAAATTTTTCAAATCGGGTGAATAAGACTTTAATTATTTCAAGAGATATCTTTTCAATTTTATCTTTAGATATTGGCATATTTATCTTGCCTTTAAATGAAATATTATTTCCGAATAAGCCCCTTTATCTTTTTCAGTGCGATTTAGCACCGGTCTTTTGAATTGATTTACAATTTGCATCCCTGAATTTTCAGCAATTATTGGATACATATTGTATTTGTCGTTGGCTACAAGAAAAATATCATAATTGTCTGCCAGATATTTTTTGCAATTGAGGAGAACTTCGGTTATGCCTTGAATGTAGCTTTGTTTTGCTTCCTTCCCTTGCCCCTTGTATAACGGACCGATTTCCAAATCGTCATTCCGTTCAAAGCCAAACAGGTCATAAGCGTAGGCGTGCTGTTCGTGGTAGTCAATCAGCCCGACATACGGCGGACTTGAAAATATTCCCTTGATCTTTTTCTTTCTCACTGAATCTGCAAAGGCAGGGTTTTTCTTTTCTAATTCCCTGAAGATGTCAATTGTTCGGCTGTCTCCGGTTAAACAGATCTGATAAGTTTGAGTTCTCAATCTGTCAAATTGAAATAGGCGATTAACGGTGTCTTTTGTGTATGTTTCCCACCATCTAAGAATTGAGAAAAGCGGCTTGCAGACTTTACCGTGCTTTGCACAATAATAGGTTGCTGTAATTGGTTCAACAAGCGTTGCAAGGTCTGCGTGTGTGGTTGCCCTGCAAGAGCGGATGGTTCTGCTTAAAATAAGGCTGATGATTCTTTTAGTGTCACCATTTTTAATCTTTTTAATTTCATTAAACACAAATTTGATTTCATCTCTTATATGATGAGAATACCACTTCTCTAAAAATGTTTCGTCCTTATCTTGCTTTACCTTAATATTGTATGCTTTAACAAGCTTGTTAAAGATGGGCAAGAACTCCTTTTCCTTTTCTGCGCCGTATTTCTCCTCGTTAATTTGATTGCGATTTACTTTATATTTGTATTCGGGAACGGGAAAATATTTATTATTGAATTCGTAAAGCGTTTGCAAAAGTTTTTCTTCAAATTCAAGTGTGTGCGAATCTGATAAAAAGTCTCTGAGATCCTTTGTTATACGGCTGATTTCAGCTTGAACATCAGCTAAGTAATATTTTATAACCTTACAATTTCCTATAAGCGTATTGAAGGCAGAGATATCAATTCCGATGGAGTGCATTCCCAGTTCGCAAGCTTGAACCATTGTCGTTCCACTGCCGGAAAATGGATCTAAAATAATATCGCCTTCTCTAAAATATACTTTTTTCTTGAAATTATCAGTATGACTGTCAAGAAAATATTCAACGAGTTGAGGAATAAATTTACCCTTGTAGGGATGAAGTCTATGGACATGCTTTGTCGTTTCTGCTTCTTTATATTGGTCGAATGATAAAGCCCAGTTAATATCACTCCCTAACTGTTCCCTCCACAAAAACTCTCTTGTGCCATTGTAGGATTTATAATAGTTGAGCAGTTCTTGTTTGAAAACTTGGGAACTGCCGTTACTCCCGATTTTCTTTATACGCCCATATTGAATGAGGTAAGAAATATTAGAGGTAGTTACGGTCTTGCCTAAATACTCCGTTGCCCATTCACTCGCTTCTTTTATAGTCAATATTTGATCTGTCTTGTTCATATATTTGTCTTTTCCGCTCTCAAATTAAGTCTCACTATCTACCTTTTGATCAATAAGTCTTCCATTATCTGCATCTCTCTTAACCCAACGTAACCACCCTCACCTTCATCCTCTCCCCATGAGGAGCGAGGAAAGGAAAATTAATTTCAATTGATTCTATTGAATCATAACTCAAAATCTTTGTCAAGGTAAAAATGCATTAAAAAAAATGGATTGATTTTTTGTTCAATAGAGTAATACAATGTATTATCATCGGAGGCAATTCTTGAAGACAAAAATAATGAAAAAGAGAATATCTGACGAAGAATATTATGAGACCTATGGCGTATTGAGTGATATTGTGGATGAGGATATTGATTTAAGCCTTGAGGATAGCCTCAAGAGAGACATGCTGGAAGGAAAAAGGAAAAGAACTCTGAGGAATGTCTCAATAAAGATAGACCCTCTGTATCTGCTGTCTATTAAAAAAATCGCCACTTTAAAAGGTATACCATATCAAACCCTCGTAAGGCAGTGGCTTGTAGAAAAGATAAGAAAGGAATTAAAAATAGCTTAGGAAATTAAATCTCTATCAGCATTATGTTTATTTGTGAACCTGAAAAATAGACAAGTTTAGTTTCTTTCTCCTTTCCCCATGCCCATTTGGGGATTATGGAGAATTTTGCTGTGCCTGAGCGGATGGATATTTTCCCGTTCCATTGTTTGACAAAGCGTCGGACAGCGGCGAGTCCGTGTCCCCTTCCTTTATCTACATATCGTGAAGCTCCGTGAAGCAATGCCTTTTCTATTGCCTCAAAATCGTTCTTCAATGGAAATCTCTCTGACAGGGATTTTTTAAAGCCTATTCCTAAGTCCATGACTGCAATTTTAGCAACATTCTTATTAATCTTTTGGTGAAAATGATACTTCTGAATCCCCACAAATCCCCTGTTTTCGCTGTGCTCAATTATATTCTGGCAGACCTCCGAAAGGGCTACGATAAAGCCATTTATTGCCTTTTCATCGTAATTAAGATGCCTTTTTAGTATTGCATTTGCACGGTCTTTAACCCTTCCTACTATGAAATGGATGTCATCCGATTTTTCTATCGGTGTGATTTCAAGTAGGACGTCGGAATAGGAGCTTCGTAAATATTTTCCTGATATTTTTGGTTTAGGAGGCTCAAGATTGAAGTAGCTGTCTGCAAATTTAAAGAAGTCCATTCTTTCAAGGTATTTTAGGACTTCTTCTGATTTTGGCAGGTAAACGGTTTTCCTGCTGCCCTCTGATTGAAGAAGTTCTCCCAATTCAAGAATACCAACCATACCGGCAGGATCAATAAATGATGCTTCTCTAAGGTCAATCTCAGGAGATTCTTTAAAGAGGTGCAGGACCTGTTCAAAGGTGTCTTCTGTAATCTGGGTCATATTTTCCCCTCACCCTTGCCCTCTCCCCAAATGGGAGAGGGTATTTCAAGGCAATAGGTTGTAAGACTTAACCTCAAGTTTTAATTTCTCAAGTTCTTTTAAATCATATCCTGAATGGAGATAGTAATACACTGAATTGTTTGTAAGGAGCATATCTATATATTTTTGATAATCCCTTTTTAGACAATTTTTGGGATATAATTTCTATAAATTATGTTATAACATATAGCAAAACGGATAAGAGGAGGGATTTGAGATGATTAGAGAGGCTATTGGAAAGGTTATTGAGAAAAAGAATCTGACTGAGGCTGAGATGGTCAGCGCATTTGATGAGATTATGAGTGGCGGTGCAAGTCCTGCCCAGATTGGTGCCTTTATAACTGCCTTGAGGATGAAGGGAGAAACCATAGAAGAGATCACAGGTGCTGCGAGGGTTATGAGAGAGAAGGCTCTGCATATAAAGACAAAGGCTAAGATGATTGTTGATACCTGTGGGACAGGGGGTGATGAATCGGGGACATTCAATATATCAACGACAGCAGCTTTTGTAACATCGGGTGCAGGGCTTACAGTTGCAAAGCATGGCAATAAGTCTGTATCAAGCAAGTCAGGGAGTGCTGATGTGTTAAGGTCTCTCGGCGTTAATATTGAGGTAGAGGTGTCTCATGTGGAGAGGTGTCTTGATGAAATAGGCATAGGTTTTCTCTTTGCACCGCTTCTGCACGGTGCAATGAAACATGCAATAGGTCCAAGGAGAGAAATAGGTATTAGGACAATATTCAATATATTGGGCCCACTCACAAATCCAGCAGGGGCACACTCACAGGTGCTCGGCGTTTATGATTATAGATTAACTGAACCTCTCGCAAGGGTTCTGCAGAATCTCGGAAGCACCCATGTATTTGTTGTCCATGGTGCAGATGGGCTGGATGAGATAACCCTTACAGGAAAGACATTTATATCAGAGCTTAAATATGGGGAGGTAGAAAATTATGAAATCCTTCCTGAGGATTTTGGATTTGAAAGATGCAAGAAAGAGGAACTGCTTGGAGGAGATTCGGAGACAAATGCCAGAATTACACTTGATATATTGAAAGGTAAAAATGGACCCCATAGAGATATTGTCCTTCTCAATGCTGCTGCTGTAATTGTGGCAGGGGGGAAGTCAAAGGACTTGAGAGAAGGATTGAAGGCTGCATCTGAATCAATAGATTCAGGGATGGCGATGAAGAAGCTTGATGGCTTAAGAAGGCTGACAAATGAATATAGGGAATCATAAATTAGTGTTAGTGAATAGTGTCAGTGACAGTAAAAAAACTGACACTGGCACTGATATTTCTATGCTTTCAAAAATAATCAAAAATAAAAAAGAAGAAGTAGAATATTTAAAAAGGAAAACCCCTATCTCTGAACTTAAATCAAAGATAAGAGATATGGAGGAGACAAGGGGATTTTTGAAGGCACTGAAAAAGGATGAGAGTCAGAAGGAGAGGACAACTAAAATAATTGCAGAGGTAAAAAAGGCATCTCCATCAAAGGGAATAATAAGAGAAGATTTCAATCCTTTAAAGATAGCTGAGATATATCAGGAGAATGGGGCTTCTGCAATATCTATCCTTACCGATAAGAAATTTTTTCGGGGTGATATTAATTATCTGTCAGACATAAAAAAGATTGTTTCCCTCCCGCTATTAAGAAAGGATTTTATTATAAGTGAATATCAAATTTTTGAGTCAAGGGTATATGGTGCTGATGGATTTTTACTCATTGCCGCCATATTGGAGAAAAATCAATTAAAGGACTATATGCATCTCGGCAATGAGCTTGGGATGTCCCCCCTGATAGAAGTCCATACAAAAAGAGAACTGGATGATGCTCTGTCAGTAAATGCTGATTTGATAGGGATTAACAACAGGGACCTTGATACTTTTAAAGTTGATATGAAGACAACTGAAAAGTTGATAGAGTATATACCGGAAGGGATAACTGTTGTAAGTGAGAGCGGGATAGAAAAGAGGGATGATATATTGCATCTTAAAGAGATTGGTGTGGATGCATTTCTGGTAGGTGAGGCACTAATGAAAGAAAAAGATATTGGAAGAAAACTCAAAGAACTTATTGGCACTTCGTCAAAAGAATGACCTCTGAAAAGTATTTTATCGCACCGTAACTTATAAACCTAAATTTCCCCAAAAACTTCCAAAAACTTTCACTGTAACAGCAAAATGATAATGTCCTAATCTGGCAAAATAGAAATGTCCTAAATAAAGCATGTCATAATACCCAAATTTTTAATATTAAGAGGAGGGTAAAATGGCAGAAGAGGACACTATTACCATGAGTCAGTGTTTGGGGGTCTTGAAATATCACTTTTTGTAATGATTGGACTGTAAATAAATTTGCAAAATAAATTCATCCCACCCCAGAAATTCCCCTGATGCTATGTATTTCCTGCACGGTTTTCGGTTCTCTAATTTCAGCTTAAAATAACATCGGCATTGTTAATCACACCTGACGCTTGACTGTAGTTATTGAATCTAATATATTGTTCTCAAAAAGATATGCTTATGGGCAATTATGATGTTATTGTTGTAGGGGCAGGACCTGCCGGCTCAACTGCTGCAAGAGGCTGTGCAGAAAGGGGATTTAGGCCCCTTTTGATAGATAAGGCACTCTTTCCAAGATATAAGCCATGCGGTGGAGCCCTTTCTATTCGCACCATTAATTTACTCGGGCTGAATCTGGGGTTTAGATTGGCTTAATTCAAAACCTATGGATTCCATGAAGATATTTTTAACTCTAATAATTTTTCAACTGGAAATAGCCATGCTCCTATCAGTTATCAAATGGATTGCAGGAATTTTATATTCTATGTTAATGGGAACAGTTGCCATTATTGTTTCCATAGTTTGTAAAAATCCTAATGCTGTCCGTTCCGTTACCAGAGTGTGGGGCAGGGGGATGTGCAAATTAAGCGGGGTTAAGGTAGAGATCAGCGGGATTGAAAACATCTTGAAAGACAAATCTCAAATATTTATTTCAAATCATCAGGGAATGTATGATATATTTATTCTTGAAGGATACCTCCCTGCAAAATTCTTATGGATAGCAAAAGAAAACCTCTTTAAAATTCCAATAATCGGATGGGCAATGAGAAGGGCAGGGTATATCGGGATAAACAGGACCAGCCCAAAGAAGTTTTTTGAGAGTTTAAGTCGGGCAGTTGATGAGATAAAAAACGGCAAGTCAATTATCATATTTCCTGAGGGGACGCGGACGCTTGACGGGAGTATAGGAAAATTTAAAAGAGGAAGTCTTTTTCTCATATTTAAAACAGCTGTACCTGTTGTCCCAATTACTATCAGCGGCAGTTTTGATATATTAAAAAAGGGAGAATTCAGAATAAATTCTGGAAGGGTTCGTGTTCATATAGATAAGTCCATAGAGGTTAAAGAGAAATCTGATGCTGAGGCAGATTCAGGAGAAGAAGGGCAATTGTTGAATAGTTTCAGAGACATAATTGTTAATAATCTTCAGAAATTGAAGACAGAAGAAGGAGTAAGGTAACAGGATGTGTTCTGATAATAGAGAATTAGAAGAAAGGATAAAGAGGCTTAATAGAATAGGTATTGCCCTATCCAGCCAGACAGACCTCAGAATCCTCCTGGAGACAATTGTAAAAGAGGCGAGGGGATTTACAAATTCTGATGCAGGGAGCCTCTACAGGAAGGAAGAAGGCAGGCTTATCTTTGAGGTGGCACAGAATGATACACTTGACAGGAGGCTTGGTGAAAAGGAGAAAGAGGCATTCAACCCTTTCCCGATACCTCTTACAAAGAAGAGTATTGCAGGCTATGTGGCATTGACAGGCATTATATTAAACATATCTGATGTTTATCATCTGTCAGGAAAAGAGGAATACAGTTTCAACCGTGATTTTGATAACAGGAACAATTACAAGACAACATCCATGCTTGTAATTCCAATGAAGGACCATGAGGGGGAGATAATAGGCGTACTTCAATTGATAAATGCAATAGATGAGATGGAAAATATAATCCCTTATCCTCAAGACCTTCAGGATTTAATATCCTCACTGGCATCACAGGCCGCTGTAGCCATAAGAAATGCAAAGCTTATAGAAGATATTAAGAACCTTTTTGAATCACTTGTAAAGTATTCTGCTACTGCCATAGACGCAAGAAGCCCCCATACTGCCGGTCACTCCCGGAGGGTTTCTGAATTTTCAGTAAAGGTTGCAAAGGCAATAAATGAGGAAAATAATGGACCTCTTTCGGATATAAAATTCAGCCCCCTTGAAATTGAAGAGCTTAGGATAGCAGGATGGCTGCATGATATCGGGAAAATCGGTGTAAGGGAATGGGTATTGGAAAAGGCTAATAAATTAAATGATGACAGGATGGAGGCAATCAGAAACCGATTTCTGTTTATAAAAGAGAAGATAAAAAATGAATTGTTAAAGAGGGAAATTGAAGGAGGTTATAACCCGACAGAAGTTGAAGAAAAATTGAATTCTTCACTGAAAGAACTTGATGAAGATATTGAATTTCTTAATATCGTAAACAAACCAGAATTTCTTAAGGATAGTGACTTAGAGAGATTAAAAAAGATTGCCAATAAAAAATATATTAATTCAAATGGCGGAGAAGAAAATTATTTGACAGAATTTGAATATACAAACCTTTCCGTAAGGAAAGGCAATCTTACAGGTGAAGAATATAAAAATATCCAGTCTCATGTAGTTCACACCTATAACATTTTAAGAAATATTCCCTTTACAAAGAATTTGAAAAATGTCCCTCTGATTGCTGCTACCCACCATGAGATGCTTAATGGGACAGGGTATCCAAATGGATTAAAAGACAAGCAAATAACGATGCAGGCAAGGATTGTAGGGATGGTAGATATATTTGATGCCCTGACTGCTGCCGATAGACCTTACAAGGTAGCTGTCCCGATTGATAAAGCCCTCCAGATACTTAAGCTTGAGGCAAAGGACAACAGACTGGATGAGCGGATTGTAAATATATTTATTGAAAAGAAACTCTACGAAGGGGCAGTTTAATAGACTCAAAAGGTGAAAAATTCTAAATTCTAAATCCTAAATTCTAAACAATATCAAAAATTAAAATTCAAATTTCCAAACCTCTTTAAAATTACTATTAAGAAACACTTGACAGCTTTTTAAATATAATCTATTATTGATAGTGAATATCAAAATCAATATCATTTATAGGAGGCTCTATGTGCGTTGCATTAATTGGAGGGATGGATAGATTGAAGAGGGAGTATGAAAGGACTGCCGATGGATATGACATAGATTTGCGGCATTTTGCAAGGGGCTGCCCCTCTTTTGAAAAAAGGCTTAATGGGATGGATACAATCATTATATTTACGAACAGAATATCCCACGATGCCAGGAAGGTGGCTATAGCCAAAGGGAATAGCATGGGTGTCCCTGTTTTAATGTGCCACTCCTCCGGCATATCGAGCCTTAAGAGATGCCTTTGTGAGATTAAAGAATAAGGAGGTGAGCCATAAATGTTTGAGTTTTTTCAGAAAGGCGGACCCCTTATGTATCCGCTTTTACTCTGTTCGGTGCTTACCCTGACTTTCAGCATAGAAAGGGCGTATCGGTATGCGAGGTTGACCGGCAGAAAAAAACTCGTCTCCGAAATTAAGGATTATCTGCTAAAGGGTGAGCACGAAAAGGCAATTAAGCTCGGAGAGGAAGACAACGGCGCTGTTGCAGCGGTTATAACAGAGGCAATAAGGAACAAGGACAACAGCATTCAGATAATTGAAGAGGCTGTATCGTTAAAGGGTTCTTATGAGTTAAAGAAACTTAATGAGCATCTCCACATACTGGAGCTGATAGGCAGGATGGCGCCGCTCATAGGACTCTTGGGCACTGTCCTTGGCATGGTAGAGGCATTTAAGAAGGTGGCATACATGAAAGGGTCGGTAGACCCCTCAATCCTTGCCGGCGGGATATGGGAGGCATTGATAACAACTGTAGCAGGGTTGTTTGTAGCTATCCCCGCCATTGTATCCCATCACTTTTTTGAAGACAGGGTTAAAAGGTTTGCATTTCAGATGAAACACAACGGGGCAGAGATAATAAATATTCTGTGCAGGAAAAGATGATAGAGTTTGACGAGCATACTTCAGGGCGGGCAGATATAGACCTTACACCTATGATAGATGTCGTGTTCCTGCTGTTGATATTCTTCCTGCTCACATCCATATTCTCAAAGCCGTCTATCCCATTGGATTTGCCGGAAGCAGAAACGGCGAGGATAGAGGGAGAGCCTGAGATATCGGTCATTGTAAAAAAAGACGGGGATATTCTGCTTAACGGCCGGAATATAGGGTTGTCGGAACTGTTTGGAGAGTTATCGGTTTTCCATAAAAACAACGGCTCAAAGGATATTGCTATTATCTCCGATAAAACGGTGCCGTTCGGTCGTGTCGTAGAGGTTATGGATGCGATAAAAATGGCGGGGCTTGAAAATATATCTATTGTTACGGAGAAGAAGAGATGAGGACTGTCAATATCACCCATATCGCATTTTTATTTTCGTCCTTTATTCACATTGCACTTTTATCCATAAATCAGGATATAGATAAACCAAAATATGAGATATCCGATAAAGTCAGGGTAAGGCTTGTGTCAGCCGTAGATAATAGAGAGATAGAGAAGAAAGAGATTGTCAAAAGAGAACGGAAGGGCATTGTTCCTGTAAACAAATCAAATATAAAATCGGCAGAAGTGATAAAACCTGCTGAAGATTTTTTAGAGACTAAAATAGCAGGAGAGACAACCCATTCTCCGACAGAGGAGACTTATACGCCGGAAGAAAGTCCTGTAATTTCCAAGATAAGACAATCTGAGGATACTGCAAAGGACTCAATAGAAGGGGTGTCAGAGATAATAACAGAGGATGAAACGCTCATATCTCAAAGAGATACAAAAGACAATGAAAATAAATGGGGTGATGAAACCTCTGTCCATAGGCAAGAAGAACAAGACTTCCCTCTTATATCCTCCTTTAGTAATGCAAGATGTATCACTGGAAAAAGATAAAGAGATAATTGACCTGTCGGCAATTGGCGAAGATATGAGAAGGAATATCGAGGGCATAAAGGGGTATCCCTATCTTGCAATAAGGAGAGGAGTTGAGGGGACAGTTGTCTTGTTTGTAAAGTTAGACGCTGAAGGCAAGCTTATTAAAAACCACATTAAGAGGTCGTCGGGTTACGAAATTTTGGATGCGCATGCAGTCTCCCTTGTAAAAAGGGTATGTCCATTCAAGCATACTGCAAAGAGGGATGTAGAGATAGAGCTGCCGGTTACATACAGGCTTGTTAAATGATGATAGATAATTACATGAAAGAGATCAGATGCAGGAAATGCAAGAGGCTCTTGATGAAAGGGGATGTTAAGGCTGTAGAGATTAAATGCCCGAAATGCGGGTATATACAGAAGATCGAGGGAAAGGAGGTGATGAAAGATGAGTGAATCCGAGTTAACAGCTCATAGGATTAACAATATTATCAGCGCTTATGAATTCAGACTGATAGACTTTGATAAGCTCGTATCATTGATAAAGAAGGTATTGACGATTTCATAATTTTTACAGGAGCGCTCCGAGTGCTAAAGACAATAGAGGATCTCGAATCCCTGTAACCCTTAAAACAAGGGTGGAGGATTTAAGATGAGAGGTTTAACTTTACTTATCATCTGCCAGCTTATAATTATGAGCCATATTACGGCTGTTTGGGCAGAGGAGGAATCGGTTAAGGTAAAGGATGTTGTGATAACGGCTACAAAGACAGAGGTTGAGATTGAGGATGTCCCTGCATCTGTAGAAGTCATCACAAAAGAGGAGATAAAGGCAAAGGGGGCTGAAAAGCTGAGGGATATAATCGGGTTTGCCACAGGTATTTATAAGGAACCATACTTTGCAAGGGAGGATTCAAGCGTGGGTATAAGGGGTTTCAAGCCTGAACAGACCCTTATTCTGATAGACGGCAGAAGGCTTACGGGTGAAGTAAGCAACGCTTATGAGATAGACAGGATTACCCTTGAAAATGTGGAGCGTATAGAGATTATAAGAGGGCCTGCAAGCGCCCTCTACGGCTCGGATGCGCTTGGCGGCGTAATAAATATAATTACAAAGCCGCCTGAAAATCTCTCCTTTGATCTGACACCGGAGTATGGGATATTTGAAGGCGGCAAAGGGGGACAACGGAGTATTAATACCAGAATAGACAGCGGTAAAATTGGAAATCTTGGATTTTCTATTGCCGGCTCCCTTATAAACAGGGATGCGGTCTTTAATGAAGGCAGGGCTTCTCTTATAGGAGACGGCGAACACAAAAACCTATCCTTCAAGTCTGTCTATGATTTTACAAAAGCCACAAGGCTTACACTGGATGCCGGATATATGAAGGAGGATGTAAAAGACTGGGCATTGGTAAGTTCAGCCCTTTATCGTTATACAGATGATAATAAAAGGCAGGACCTTTCCCTTGGCCTTTCCCACAGTTCACCTGAACTTGAATATCAATTGAGGGCATATACCTCTATCTATTCAAAAAACCAGGAGACGAGAAAGGATTCTACAAATGCCATTTCGGATTTTACCGAGGCAGAGAGGCAGACGCCGGTAATAGAGGGAAAGATAAGTAAGGAGCTATTTACAAACCACCTCTTTACCTTTGGCGGTGAATATAGGCATGAATTTTTCAAAGGGACAAGACTCGATACAGGGGAGGGGAATTTTACGGCAACGAGGGGCGGCATTACCATGACCGGCTCGGAGGCCAGGCTAAATTATCGGGCAGGATATGTTCAGGATGAGTGGCAGGCATTCGATAACCTCCTCATAATCCCTGCAATAAGATACGATAGCAGCGATAAGTTTGAGAATGAGATAAGCCCGAAGATTGGAGCCACCTACAAGATTGTCCCTGAACTCCGAATCAAGGTGGGCTATGGACACGGCTTCAAGAGCCCCACACCAAGGGAACTCTATTATGATTTCAGGCATTCCGCTGCAAGATACCGTGTCGCAGGAAATCCTAATATAAAATCGGAAAAATCTAACAGTTATGAAGCTGCAATAGAGGGTGAGAAAGGCATCTTTTCAGGGAGGGCTGCCTATTTTTATAATGATGTCAGCGACCTGATAACCACAGTTGAAGACCCTGCTTATGCCCCTGCTGCAGGATGGAGAGGCTTCGTGTATAAAAACATAAAGAAGGCTGAGATTCAGGGTGTGGAATTGGAAGGAGGGGCGGGGTTTAATAATGGGTTATTCCTTCAGGCATCCTACTCTTATCTCGATGCGAAGGATAAGGACACCAATCAGCGTCTGGTAAACAGGGTAAAGAATAAAATAGTTGCTAAAGGTATCTATGACATCAAACCTCTTGGGCTTAAAGTCAATCTGTGGTGGGAATACATCGGGGGATTGCTCTGGAGCACAACTCCGCTTGTTGAAAAGGACTACGACATCTATTATTTAAGCCTTTCAAAAAATATAGGAAAGGCTGCTGAGCTATATGCAGGGGTGGATAATCTATTCAATAGAAAGGATGCGGATATTCCAATTGTCGGCTCTTTCTATTATAGCGGTATAAGGGTTAATTTTTAAAGGGGGTTTATCATGAGAAATAGTTTCTTGTTCAAAATACTTATCTTATTGATATTTTTTAACATGGCAATATATGGCATAACCGCGGAGGCATCACAAACCGGTTTTCTCATTGTGGCAGGGGACCGCGGGGCGGTGGGAAACGAAGATATAGAGAAGGTATTTAGAAGATTCAGCAGCGAATACCCTGCTGCCCTCTCCTTTATCGGATGGGAAGAAGATAAATACTCACCATATTTTAATTCGGCGATAAAAGGGCTTAGAGATAAAGGCGCAGCAAAGGTTGTTGTTATACCTTTGATGGTGAGCTCCCATGACCCTCATTTTAGAAAAATGGAGAAGCTGCTCACGGCACAGGCAAAAGAGGTCTTTGGCTCAGGTTTTAATCCTCTTATTGCACCCCCTCTAAAAGAGAGCTATCTCTTTGACCAGATTTTATTTGACCATATTCAGGCAATCTCTAAAGACCCTGAGCAGGAAAGGCTTGTAATAGCCGGGTTTGGAGCTGAGACACTGGAAGATTCAGAAAAGATGAAAGAGGAGTTCTATTCCCTCTTAAATCGTGTCCGCAGATTCTGGAATTTCAAAGAGACAACTGCGGCTGTATTCTTCCACCCTCATGCAGAGAAAAAGGCAAGAGAGGATGGGGGTAAGACAGCCTTGCAGATAATCACCAATACTGCCGCTAAAAAAGGGAGGACACTTGTTATACCTATGAGTATCGGCATGAAGACGGACAGTGCAATGTCCTTTTTCGGCAGACTAAAAGCCATGCTCTCCGAATTTGACCTCACAATGCTGCATGAAGAATTGATAGGGCATGAAAATATCCTGCTATGGCTCAAAAAAACCGCTAACCAATATAACCTGGCAAAACCCGGGGAAATTGGCGTTGTGCTTATGCCCCATGGTTCCAATAAACTATGGAACGATACAGTGGATAAGACAATCGAGCCTCTCAAAAATAAATATCCGATAGAGATTGCCTACGGCATGGCGGATTATTCTACCATTCAGGAGGCAGTATCCCGGCTTGAGTCAAGGGGCATTAAGAAGATAATATTCGGCAGGATGTATGCCTTGCAGGAATCAATGAAGGCAGAATCGGATTACATCCTCGGATTAAGCCGTGAACCGCAGATACACAGGCATCATATCGCCGATTTTCGTCAATTGCGGAACTCAGCAGTCTTTACCACATTCGGCGGTTATGAAAAAGACCCGGATATTGCCTCTGCCCTGCTGAAACGGGCAGAGGAGATGAGCCGTAATCCGGAGAAGGAAACCATATTGCTGATTTCCCATGGGAGCGGCGATGATGAATTGAACAAGAAGTGGCTTTCCGTAATGGGGCGTAATGCCGAGAATATGAAAAAGGCATCAACAAAGAAATTCAAGTCTATCAAGGTGGCTGCACTGCGGGAGGATTGGCCCGATAAAATGAAAGATTCGCTCATGGAGATAAAACAGATTATAGAAGAAGGGAACAGGGATGGAAGGGTAATAATCATCCCAAACCGTCTTGCAGGGAGCGGATTTTATCGGGAGGTTTTGGATGGCCTCCATTTCGATATGAATCCAAACGGTATTGCACCTCATCCTTTTGTTATGGAGTGGCTGGAAAGGGAGATTCAAAAGGCGATGGGTGGTATCGGTGTCTCTCCGTTGGTGCGGCAGAGAAAGGATGACATGGAGAGTGCGGAAAATAAGGTTCTCCATGATAAACATAGGTTTTAAGTGTAGGGGCCAAATAAACATTTACCTCCTCAAAGGTGAAGGCAGTAAACGGGCCGCTGCCTTCACCGCAATAACCTTTAATTTGAATGTACAGGATTTTCAATGTTGAGCGGTTCGTTCAGGGAACGAACCCAACAGTAGGGTCTGTTCCCCGAACAGCCCTTAAATATAGGCGATGAAATGTGGCATAATCCATATTGATTTTTCAGTAGCAGCCACCCTCGAAAAATACTGCTTCTTTAAATAAAAAATTAAAAAATACTTGACAACCTTTTTAAAATGATTTAATGTTGATTGTGATATTCATTATCAATATCATAGAAAGGAGGTGTTTGTATATGTATGAGGTGCACATAGTTGCAACATGGATGCATATCATATCGGCCGTATACTGGATAGGTGCCATACTTTTTACACTGACCGTCCTCGGTCCGGTAATGAGATGCCAGAATACAGGGATAGCAATACCTATAATGTCAGAGGTGCAGGGTAGAGTCAGAGGTATTGTATTGGTAGCAATCTTTATATTCATCGCTACAGGGACTTTCAATATGTACTACAGGGGGTTGATGGATACTGAAGTTTTATTTGAAAGTTCATACGGGACAATATTTTTGATGAAGATGCTGCCAGTTGCAGTGATGTTTACAATATATTTTTCCGCTCCATACATACTCAAGAGGCGCTCCCCTTCGAGCAAGGGTGTATGTTGTGAGGTAGAAGGTGGACCTAAACCGGTTGGGAAGGTCTTTGCCATACTTCATATAATAGCCCTTGCCTGTGGTTTGTTGATAGTCTATCTGGGAGTAATGCTGAGAGGGTAGTTGGGGGCGGGGAAGATTTTTTAAATCTAAAAGGAGGTTTTTAAATGGAAAGGATTAGAGTATTTTTTGCATTGGTTGTGTTATTGCTTCTTATGTTTATCTCTACTGTCTCTTTTGCAGAAGAGGCAGAAATTAAGGAGATGAAGAGACAGATTGAGGTACTGACAGAGGAGATGGAGAAATTAAAGCTTGGTGCAGTGGCAGAGCCAAAGTATGAGAGTTTTATGGGTTTAGGTCCTGCGGCATCAAAGGTGTATGGGATAGAAAAGGGATTATCCCTTGGAGGGTACGGTGAGGTAGTCTACAATAATTATCAACACTCTTCAAAAAAGGATTTTGCGGATGCCTATAGATTTATCCTATATGGAGGGTATAAGTTCAATGATTGGATTATAATGAACACTGAGCTTGAGTTTGAACATGCAGGTATTGGAAATTCAGGTTCTAGGGAGCCTGAGGTCTATACTGAATTTTCATATCTTGATTTTCTCTTAAGTAAGGGTTTTAATATAAGGACAGGTCTGATGTTGATGCCTATAGGTCTTGTCAATGAGTATCATGAGCCTACGGTTTATCATGGTGTTAGCAGACCCGATGTAGAGCTAAATATAATTCCAAGCACATGGAGGGATATTGGTGTAATGGCATACGGAAGATTTGGTGGATTGAAATACGATGTTGCACTCGTGAATGGACTCAGGGCAAACAGCTTTACCAGCAGCACATGGATACGCAGCGGCAGACAGCAGGGGGCAAAGGTAAATGCCGATGTTTTTGGGACATTGGTTCGTATAAACTATGAGCCACTGACAGACCTTT
>MHDO01000155.1 GCA_001805005.1 Nitrospinae bacterium RIFCSPLOWO2_12_39_16 | reverse complement strand
TGCTGTAACTGGGGTTGTAAATATAGCGATATTCCAGTCAGATGCATAGGAGAAATTGGCGTTGACGATATTTTAAAGACTGTTGATAATGTTATAAAAGGTTCATGAATATACTGGCAAGATAAAAGTCATTACCGAGTGGGGTCCTCCCGCCATATAATTCAATACCGTATTCTCTATCTTTTGCATCCTTAACATAAATTATTCCAATTTCATTAGCTGCTTTGTAGTTATCATCCCGTATAATTTTTGAATTATAGAGATAATAGTTATCTATATAACGGTAATAGAGGCTGAATTTCCTATCTGCCTTTTCCTGCCATGTAAGCATTGAAAATACTGTATCTCCAGCCATATTATCATAAGATGAGTTCTTTTTAACAGTATCACCAACCCAATGCCCCATTGAATTTCCATCATTTCTATAGCCATTGTTATAAAGGTTGTGGACATACCAATTATGGTCTCTAAAGGAATGCTCAATACGAAGACCCATTTTTTTTGTTATGTAAGGGAAATATACCCCATAGACATATGCATTGCTGCTGAAGCTTGTATTCTTAAGCTCACGGGTATCTTCAGCGGCAATGGTGTGATATAGCTTGAAAGGGAAACTTTTTAAAAAAATAATATTAGCTGCAAAGGTGATAGATGCCTCCTGATTTCCAAACTGCTCATCAGTGCCTGCCAGATTGTCATATCTGACAGGGTCTATAAAGGCATTCCATATATCATCCAAGGATTTCCCGGGTCTATCACCCCCTCCAAATTGAAATGTGCGGTTGAGTCCTATTTCAAACCATCTTAATGGATGAAAATCAAGGTGCATACCTAAGAGCCTTGGATGTCCTGATATCCTCTCCCCATTATAAAGTATACCGTCTGTCTCTTCAAGATATGATAAAAATACTTCATAGTTAGTATTAAGCAAGGGAATCGGAAGGGGATTTGAGATGGTAATGGAAGGGGAGTTTATGGCATTGGTGCTTATAAGCATTGAGGAATCATAAAAAGGGTCAAACCAGTGGTCACGATAGCCTATATCAAATTGGAGATAATCCCATCCAGTTGCAATGTAGGTATTGTTAGCAGCAATCTTAGGATTGTTATTTTTTTGATAAAGACTTCCATCAAGAGAGAGCTGAATATGTCTGCCCGGTTTATAAAAATATGTTGCTTCAATAAAATATGGACTATCAGTTGAAAGGCCATGACTATTTGGAATTGGTTTTGCTGTATTATTTGAACCCCTAAGGCTGAGGGTAATCCTCTCCCTGTTCATAGTATTACCATAAAGGCGTATGAACTCTTTTTCTATTTCTTCATAAAGGATTGGATGGGAATCCCTTATCCCTTCGGCATATTTAAAAATCAGTTCAAGGGGGTAAGGTTTTTTGGCAGATGGCATATTGGTGAGGAGGGACATCTTTTCAACCAGCTCACTCATCCTGCTATTTATCGGTAGATATAAAGAAGATGCTTCCGTTATTTTTGAAACCAATAAAAACAATATGATAATAAATAAGATTTTTATGGATTTTTTCACTTTTTAGCTGATAGAATTATTTAAAAAAGTTATATATTTCCATTCTTTCTAAACAATTATTATATTATAGATTGTATGGACAAAGAAAGAATTATTATTCTTCTCATAAAGACTATAAACTTTGGATTCTATTCTTTCGTATTATTTATGCCTTTCTCTATATCAGCCGCCCAAGCATCGCTATTTATTATACTTTTATCATGGGTTATTCTGATGGTTATAGAAAAAAGGCTAATATTTGCAAAAACACCTCTTAATTACCCTATTCTAATGTTTTTGGGCACAGTTATTATTGCAGCCCTACTCGGAATTGACTTTACTCACAGTTTAAAATCAATTAAAAAACTATGGATTATCCTGACATTTTTTTCAATACTCACTTTTATTGAAGATATAAGGATGATAAGAAAACTTATCTATATCCTTCTAATTGTCACATCTATCACATCTATTTATGGAGTCCTCCAGCATATCTTCCCCGGTCTGGATATAGCAAGACCTGAAGGTAGAAAGGTTGTCCAGTGGACAGTAGAAGGTGGCATAGCATCTACAGGTTTTTTTGACCATCATATGACATTCGGCGGATTTTTATTACTGATTTTCTCCATCGGCTTTAGTTTATCTTTAAGCAGGATACTGCAGATAGTAAAAAATAAACAGTTTTTTTCCCTGCCCACTGTTTACTGCCTACTGCCTACTATCCTGATTTTCGCAGGTCTAATTTCATCCATGACCCGTAACGCATGGATAGGGTCTTTATTTGCCATGTTTTTTATAATCGTCTTAGTACTCGTAGGGCAGGGCTTTAGCCCTGCGAAAATAAGCAAGCCTGAAGGCTTGCCCTACAAAAAAAGGAAGATTATTGCCTTTTCTGTAATTGGCTCAATTTTTTTATTTCTTACTGCCTACACCCTACTGCCTACTGCTTACTCCTTGCAGTCACCTTCTCTAAATCGTTTTAAGAGTATATTTAATATATCAACCAATATTGAAAGGCTTTATATATGGAAAGGCACAATAGATATGATAATAGAACATCCTCTTGGAGTGGGGATGGATAATTATAGTAAGGCAATAAACGATTACAGGGGTAAATATAGCCATAAATTTAGTAATGGATCAGATGCCCATGCACATAATACTATCTTAACCCAGGCTGCTGAACATGGGATATTCGGATTGGCAGCATTTTTATGGATATGGATTGTATTTTTCAGAGAGGGAGTAAAAATATATTTAAAAGTCAGAAGCCAGAAGCCAGAAGCCAGAAGCCAGAATGAAAGATTTGTAGAACCTATCATCATCGGTGGTCTTGGGGCAGTTGCCGGCTTCCATGTGGCAGGTATGTTTGAAAACAACTTTGGGGATGCAGAGGTAGCCACAATGATGTGGCTTATAATGGGACTTATATTTCTAATGAAAAAGATCAATGTAAACCTTGGATTGGAATAGGGAGTTTTATACTTGGTTATCTTTCCTGTAAATATTTAGGTGTTTCAAAAAGAGGATTATGGATTTATACCCTATCAATTGCTTTAAACAGCTATATGATTTATTTTACTACCCTTATCAGACCAATCTCTACCACAGCATTTTTTTGCTCTCTATCCTTATATTTTATGTTGACTGAGCGATACAAAACAAATATGGATATCTTTATGATTCTCTTATTTGGCTGGATGGCTATCTGGTCAAGGCTGACGGCCTTCCCAATTCTTATCATCTTCCATCTGTTTCTAATCTATTATTATAACTATAATTACAAAAGAAAAATTTTCCCAGTCCTGACATCTTTAATTTTGGGATTCATCTTTTTCGGCTATTACATGATGAAGATGAACTTCCACTACTGCATCCTGCAGTGAAACTTAAAAATAATATAAACAGCACTAAAAAAATATGCCTACCTTTTTCATATTTACACCTCCATTTGATAAAGACTATTTAATACCTCAAGCCTTTTGCTTGAAGTTATAAAACGACCCCTAAAACCTGTATCACGAAAATAAGACAAATTATATATCCCTCACCTCTTACCCATGCACCTCCTTTCCCAATATACGACCTCTAATCACCTGAATGATTTGTCCACAAAATTGACATATCCCCTATGCTGTGATATGGTTTAACAAGGTTAAATATGTTATTACTATGAAAATTATCAGATTTGACCGTCATGCAAGAAGAAGAATGAAAGAGCGTAATGTTACAGAAGAAGAGGCAAAGATAACGATACATGAACCAGAGTATGTAGAGCCGAGTATAAAAGGGAGAAAAAATGCATATAGATTTATAAATAACAGATTTTTGAGGGTTACATTTAGAGAGGAATATGACAATATACTGGTTATTACGGTTACAGTAAGGAAAAAGCATTTTAAGAAGGGAATATATGAAAATAGAATATAGTAAAGATGTGGATGCATTGTATATTAGATTTAGAGAAGTAAAAATTGCCGATTCAACTGATATAGAAGAAGGGGTAACAATTGATCTGGATGAGAAGGGACATATTGTTGGAATAGAAATTCTTGATGCCAGTGAACGGCTTGCACTTTCAGAACTTGTCAATATATCCATTGAAAATCTCCCCCTTGAAAAATTAGCTACTTCTAAATAAAGTTAGCCTCTCACTTCATAACCAACCATATCCTCTCCCCATGCAGATGAATCAATCTCTGATAATTCCTTCCATAAGTAAATCTGTCCAAATGATTTTTTTGACGGGAATTGTTAAAATAAGATAAGATAAAGCCAATTCAAAGTCAGTATTTACTTATTTTTAGATTAATCTTTTAAGATTGCTTTGGGGCAAAGCCCCCTTACGATGACACTCTTATGAAAGTAATAACTACACATTTCAATGCGGATTTTGACTGCCTTGCATCAATGCTTGCTGCAAAGAAGCTCTATCCTGATGCAAGAATTGTATTTCCGGGGGCGCAGGAGAAAAATGTGAGGGATTTTTTAAAAGCCTCTGACTATTCCTTCCAGTTTGACAAAATTAAAAATATATCCCTTAACGAGATAACAACCTTAATCATTGTAGATACAAGACTTGCAGGAAGGATTGGTTCATTTGAAAGTGTCGTCAAAAGAAAAAATGTATCAGTCCATGTATATGACCATCATCCAAATACACCTCAGGATATAGAATCTGAGGTAACAGTTGTAAGAGAGAGAGGCTCTACAACCACAATATTTGTGGAACTCCTAAAGGAAAAGGGCATTCCCCTCACCCCGGCAGAGGCAACTATCATGGCACTCGGCATATATGAAGACACTGGCTCCCTTACATTTACATCCACAAGACCAGAGGATTTGGAGGCTTCTGCTTATCTTTTATCAATTGGTGCAAACCTCAATGTAGTCTCAGATTTTATATACAGGGAACTCTCCCCTGAACAGTTCTCCCTTTTAAATGACCTGATTCATGGACTTGAGATACATGATATAAACGGCTTACCGGTTGCTTTAGCCACTGCATCATCTGATAGCTATATAGGAGATTTGGCAATCCTTACTCATAAGTTAAAGGATATGGAAAATCTGAACTGCCTTTTTGTCCTTGTGAGGATGGAGGACAGGATTCATCTCGTGGCAAGAAGCAGGATAGAGGCAGTGGATGTTGCAGCAGTTGCCCATGAATTCGGCGGGGGGGGACATCCAACTGCATCCTCTGCAACAATAAGGGATATGACCATGATTCAGATAGAGGAGAGGCTCATTAATATCTTAAAGGAAAAGGTTCACCCTGTAAAAC
>MHDO01000154.1:706-11994 GCA_001805005.1 Nitrospinae bacterium RIFCSPLOWO2_12_39_16 | reverse complement strand
ATACATCCTTAAGTGTGATGATAGGCATGTTGGTTAATGGGTCTAATGCCAGTCCGTCTACCTTCATTTCAAGCATCTTTTTCACCTCCCTTCCTTATTTAGTGTTAGTGACAGTTATCAGTGTCAGTTACTAACGCTAACTACTAACACTGACACTGGTTCCGTCAAGACCATACAAATTTCCCTTTGTTATTTTAACATTGATTAATTTTCCCGTTAAGTCCTCTTTTTCAAATCCACCCTCCCCCTCCTTTGTTAAAGAGGGGATTGTAACAATCTTGTTTGTCCTTGTTCTTCCCATGAGTTTATTATTATCATTTTTACCCCTTCCCTCTATAAGTATCTCCAAAACCCTGCCTTCCAATTCTTTATTCTTGCTCAAGGTTATCTCATTCTGCAATTTCATTATCTCTTCAAATTTTGTCTGTTTTACATCATTTGGTATTTGATTTAAAAATTCGGATGCCGGTGTTTCAGGTCGTGGAGAATATTTGAATAAAAATATTCCATCATATCTCACACTTTTGATAATATCCCTTGTCTTCTCAAAATCGTCATCTGTCTCGCCGGGAAATCCAATTATTATATCAGATGATAATGATATTTTCGGAATCGCCTCTTTTACTTTATCAATCTTTTTAAGATATTCCTCCGATGTGTAACCCCTCTTCATATTATATAAGACATTATCAGATCCTGATTGTATTGGCAGATGAAGAGATTCGCAGGCCTTTGGTAAATCAGCCATCGCATTTATAAGCTTATCGGAGAGGTCTTTTGGGTGGGAGGTCATGTATCTTATCCTCTCAATGCCATCTATTTTATCAATTAAAGAAAGGAGGTCGGGGAAATCTATGTCATCTGCTAAATCTTTGCCATAAGAATTTACATTCTGTCCAAGGAGTGTGACTTCCTTAAAGCCTTTTTCTGAAAGCCCTCTTATTTCGGCGAAGATTGCCTCTTTTGTCCTGCTTTTTTCCCTTCCCCTCGTATAAGGGACAATACAGTAAGTGCAGTAATTGTCACAGCCGTGCATTATGCTTACCCATGCATGGACAGTCCCATTCCGTTTAATGGTTGCTGAGTCGGTATCTATATCAGAATTTGAATCAATATCGGCTATCCTTGCACCAGTCTCTTCAATTTCCTTTATAAGTTTTGGGAGTTTATTTATATTGAGTGTCCCAAAAACTAAATCTACCTGCGGCGCTCTCTGAAGAATCTTCTCTCCCTGAATCTGGGCAACACATCCACCAACCCCTATAATTAAATTGGGGTTCTTCTTTTTAAGGGGGGATAGTCTTCCGAGCTGGCTATATACCTTATGTTCGGCCTTATCTCTAATACTGCATGTATTCAATATGATTACATCTGCATTATCTAAATTTTCGGTTAACCTTATGCCGGAATTTTCCAACAGACCGACCATCTTTTCCGAGTCGTATTTATTCATCTGGCACCCGAAGGTTAATAGGGCAAGATTTTTTTCTGAAGGCATAGGAAAATTATATATCCGCAGATTTCTCAGATTATCGCAGATTAAAACAAAATATTTTTTTAAAATCTGTGTAATCTGCGTAATCTGCGGATTAATCAGGTTTTTGTTCTTTCAGAGTATAACTTCAATATAGGTTGAAATAAGGCAATTGTCAATCAGAATTCAAAATCGGCCTTGAAATCAAAGTGGTGTTCAGCCTCAATAAAACGAATGGTTCTCGTCTTTGACCTCATGACAATAGAATGGGTAGTAGCGCCGCCACTGAAAAACCTTACACCCTCTAACATATCACCATCTGTTACCCCTGTAGCGGCAAACATCGCATTATCCTTATTGGCAAGTTCATCAATGGAAAATATCTTATTTATATCTTTTACCCCCATCTTTTTTGCCCTTTCAATCTCGTCATTATTCCTCGGTTTGAGCCTCCCCTGCATATCGCCGCCGACACACTGAAGCGCCGCCGCTGCAATGACACCCTCAGGCGCCCCACCGATGCCCATCAGGACATCCACACCTGAATCTTTTATTGCTGTAGCTATGGCAGCAGACACATCACCATCAGGTATCAGCTTTATCCTTGCACCGCAAGCCCTCACCTCTTTTATGAGATTCTCATGCCTTGGCCTATTCAAGATTATAACTGTCAGGTCTTCTACATAGCAATTCATAGCCTTTGCAATAGCATTAAGATTTTCAGTAGGGGACTTGTTTAAATCAATGACACCCTTTGCCTTTGGTCCTACTGCAATCTTTTCCATATATGTATCGGGTGCATGTAAAAAACTCCCCTTGGGTCCCATTGCAATTACTGATATTGCATTTGGTCCGCCATTTGCTGTGAGTGTAGTTCCTTCAAGAGGGTCAAGGGCAATATCCACCTCTGTGGCATCTCCATCACCTGAGCCTACCTTTTCACCGATGTAGAGCATAGGCGCCTCATCTCTCTCCCCTTCACCAATTACTACTGTCCCTCTAATCTTAACTGTATTGAAAGCCTTTCTCATGGCGTTTACAGCCGCCTGGTCTGCTGACTTCTCATCCCCTCTCCCCATCAGTCGGGCTGATGAAAGTGCTGCTGCCTCTGTTACCCTTACCGCATCTAATGCAAGATTCCTATCCATATTCCCTCCCCTTTTTTATAGTAAGCAGTAAGGAGTATTTACTATCAGATGTCTACTGCTTACTGCCTACTGTATTATTCAAATACTTTGAATATAACAACTGTAGCTAGTATACCAAGCATTGCCCCTGCAATCACCTCTTTTATTGTATGTATCTCTAAAATCAATCTGCTGTGGCTGACCATAAATGCCATTATAAATGTAAGAATTGCGATAAAAGGGTCTAAAGTAATGAGAGATACTGCTGTCCATATAGAGAAGGATATTGCAGCATGTCCGCTTGGAAGCCCGCCGTGCAGAGGCTTGCCCTTGCCAAGCTTTGATTTAAGAATAACCACAAGGATTATTACAATAATAAGGGCGATTACAGCGATTAATTCAGAAGACCTCTTGACCAGAATGAGGGATAATTTGATAGGTGGAAATATGTGTTTTGAGAGTATCCAGTAGCCCATAGCAGCAGCACCAATAGAAGCTATCAGCACTGCGCCTGCCGCCATATCTTTAACAGCCTTTACGAGGGGATTATATTCTGTGGTTATCATATCTGTAATTGTTTCAAATGCGGTATTTATAATCTCTGCAAAGAGGACAAATGTAATTGATACAGCAATAAGGACAAACTCAAATGTTGACAGATTTAAGAATAGGCTGATGAGAAGGACAATGCCTACTATAATAAAGTGATACCTCATGTGTCTCTCGTGTTTTACCACATAGAGTATCCCTTCAATGGCACAGTTCAAACTCTCAAACCAGTTTTTTGGTTTCATGATAGGTTGAGTTTAATATATAATAATTATCAAACTACTGTCAATGTGGGATTACACTGTCAATGTGTGATAATGCAAGGCAGTATTGACAAAAACCATTTTGAGGATTATTTTTTAAGCATTGAAGCGCTTATCTCGTTTAGAACATCCCTCAAACTTGGTAAGAATGATGCCATAACAGTATCTTTTATGTGTTTATGGTGAGGATGGGATGATATTTCAGGATGATGTTGTGCATTATCATAGCGAAAAACCATCTTTCTTTGCCAGTTCATATAGTGATACCTGTATTTGTCAATCGTTATGGAACTATAAACTTCTTTTAAGAAAATGGCTATTTCAAGGCACGAAGAATCTATGAATATGAGATTACCCTTTATATATACGGTTTTAGTATCAGGGGAAAAAAGTTTCTGGATGTTGGAAGATAAGACAACTGGGCTTGAATTTATAGTTTTTTCGAAGTCTTCAATAAATTTTTCTATCACTGGACAACTGAACGTATCGCAGATTGAGACCTTTGCCATTCAGAAAGAAGTTTTGCAAAGGCATACCAGTCAAAATAATCAGCATCATCACCAATCTTGCCTGACTCAAACTTCTTCAAAAAGGCATGTGTGGTAAGGTTGTACTTTTTCTCAAACTCCTTAATAGCCTTCTTATAAAAGGCGATGGCGCCGGAATAAAGGGAGCATTCCCGTTTTAGTGAGGTTTTGATTTCATTTGTAAAATGCATGATTTATTTATACCTTATGGGAAGTTTAAAGTCAATTGGAGAATTTATAAATGCAAAAACCAAGACTCCTTCTACACATCTGCTGTGCACCATGCTCACCACATGCAATAGATTTGCTTAAAAAAGATTTTGAGCTTACTGCGTATTTCTATGACCCGAATATCCACCCCGAAGATGAGTATATATTTCGTCTTGATGAAATGAGAAAATTTTCTCATCAAATTGGGCTCACATTTATTCCTGCGGAATACGACCCTGATAGATGGTTTGAGCTTACAAAGGGGCATGAGGATGACAGGGAAGGGGAGGGAAGGTGTGAGATATGCGTTAAGATGAGGCTTGAGAGGGCTGTCATTTTTGCCCGAGAAAATGGATTTGAATATTTTACAACTATCCTCACCACAAGCCCCCATAAAAATGCTTCAGTAATAAACAGGATAGGTAAAGAACTGGCAGGGCAGTATGGCATAAATTTTTATGAGGCAGATTTTAAAAAGAGGGATGGGTTTAAGATAAGTGTTCAGAAGGGAAAAGAATACGGACTCAAGAGGCAGAACTACTGCGGGTGTGTGTTTAGCAAGAAAGCTGATTAGTAACAAAAGGTTATATTTTTTTAGAAAAGTATATTGATAATATTTGTTTTATGATATACTTCTTCAAAATCTTAATGATGTCTTAACATATGCTGAATAAGATATAAAGGATAGATGGGAATGGTATAAAGAAAGATTTAAAAGGAGAATAAAATAATGACAAGAAAAGAGTATGTTGAAAAAAATATCGGAATGGCCTTTGATTTTATAAGACAGTTAATTGAACACCCTGAAACAATAAAATCTATACCTGATAATATACAGCTTGATTTTATTGATAGAGATATACCCTTTAAGACAAAAGAAAAAATAAAAGGTCAGAAAGTTATAAGGTATAAAGTTGAGCATATATTTGAGCAGATTAAATATTGAAATTAAACGATATTTTATAACTTATCCCTTTACTAAAAAACTTCCTTTATAGCATTCCATTACACAAATGGCATCCACATTGCACAGACAGACAGACAGACAGACAGACAGACATTTGCCTTAACTGTAAGTCTGTTGCGGATTTTGGAAATTCAAATTCCCCGGTTTCGCCGAAGCATCGGCGGCCGGGGTTTTTGTTTTTAAGAGGAAGCAGACATGTCTTTTAAAATCCGCACAAAACTCATCATTGCATTTTTTACAATAGTATTTCCCTTTCTCTTAGTCATTGGAATTATTGCCATTTACAACCTGAATACCATATACAAAGGCATCCACAGGGTTGAGGTGATATCAAACGAGACGCAGACTGTTATGAGTCTTGAATTGGCTCTGAACAGGATACTTATGCCTGGAAACGACTACATCATCACAGGCGAGAAAAAATATATTGCTGATTTTAAAATGGCGTCAGTAGATGTAGAAGGGAGGCTCAGGGAGGTAGAGGAGATACTTACCCGCATGAAAGATACACCAGAGATAAAAGAAGAAAGAGAGATACTCAAGGATGTCAAGACTGCATGGAAGAATATAAAAGAAATATCCCAAAAGATATTTGAAATTCCAGAGCCTGTTGGCAATAAAGAGGCTGCTATGCTCATGGATGATATGGACTATAAATGGGCATACCCTGCCATAGAAAAACTTAAAAGGTGGCAGGAGATAGACGAAGAAGAATATAGAGAATCGCATGAGGAGTCAGAAAGGACGTGGAAACAGGCATGGCTCATCATGATTGCAGGTTCTTTGATGCTGATGGTAATCGGTGTTTCATTTGCATGGTTTTATTCAAGGTTTTTTGTCCGACCAATAGAGGCAATTCGCAACAGTGCCGACAAGATAGCTGGAGGAGATTTCAAGACAAGGCTCGATATAAGGACAGGAGACGAGATACAGCAGCTCGCAAACGCCATGAACGAGATGGCGGTGCAGTTAGACTCATTCACCTCAAACCTTGAGGGGATGGTTGAGGAGAAGACGAGAGAGCTAAAAAAGAGTGAAGAAAGATATAGGGCATTGTTAAATGCAGTGCCGGATATTATATTCAGGCTGAGTAAGGATGGCATCTTTTTAGACTTCAAAGGAGAAAAAAGGGAATTATATGTGTCTCCTGATAAGTTTCTTGGAAAAAAGTTTTCCGATGTCCTGCCTCAGGAGGTAGCTCAACAGGTAGCACATTTTATGGAGCAGGCAATAAAAACAGGCAATATTCAGACCTTTGAATACAGGTTGCCTATGCCAGAGGATGTTCAGGATTATGAGGCTCGTTTAGTGGCTGCAGAAGATGGGTTCATTGTCATAGTCCGTGAAATTACAGAGAAAAAGAAAGCGGAGGACAAGATTAAGGAGCAGTTGGATTACCTAAAAAGATTTGAGAAGGTTGCCGTCAAGAGGGAGTTTCGGATAAAGGAACTTACGGATGAGGTCGAGAAGCTGAAGACAAGGATCGGCGAGATGGAGTCAAAGGGATAGTGTATTCGCAGGCATGAAGCCTGCGGCTACTGTTTATTAAAAAAGCAAAAAGTTTTAGGAGTGTTTAGAATGTTTTCTCTCTTTTTTTTCTGCAAGATGGAAAAAAATGGCTGATGCTATGCCAACTATTGCAAAAAAGATAACTGCCATTGTCAATGTGTCCATTTATTCATCCTCCTTTTCTGGTGTTATTATTAGAGCAGCTATGAGTATAAGAGCAAGACCTCCAAGAACTATCAATGCTCTCAAAGGATATGAGGCTTTCCGGCAACAGTGTATTTATGCTAACTCCATACTCAACTATTTTAAACAGCATATCAGATGTTTTGTTACGTCTGTTTAAGTGCTTCATGCTTTCACACTATAACTCGCTTTTATATTGGAGTCAACTTCAATGGATAACTTTAAAGACCGTATAACCGAATTAGAGGCTGAAATCTCAAGACTCAAGGTTGAGCTTGAGAAGGCAAGGGAAAAGGAGCGTGATACTGAAGAAAGCGGAAGGGCAATACTCTTTATGCTTGAAGACCTTGAGAGTTCTCATGAGTTTCTTTCAAGGGCGAAGACAGAGTGGGAGGCAACATTTGACGGGATAACTGACCCTCTTTTCATTCATGATAAAGAACTAAAAATTATAAGGGCTAACAGGGCGTATGCAAATGCCTCAAGTCTATCCTTTAAAGAGATTATTGGTAAGCCATACTTTGAGGTTTTTCCTAAAATGGAAAAGCCATTCAAAATCTGTCTTAAGGCATTAGAATTGCAAGAGGAGGAGGAGGAGGAGGAGGAGGAGTTTTCCTGCCCTGTTACAAACAAGATATTTAAGGTAAGATTTTATCCTATAAAGGACGTGAACGGAGGCTATCTTTATTCCATTCATATACTTGAAGATATAACAGAGGCAAAGAAGGCAGCGGAAAAGATTAAAGAGGCAGAAAGCCGCTATCATATACTTTTTGAGCAGTCTCCAGCCGGTGTTGTAATTTATGACCCGGAAACCCTTTTCCCTATTGAATTTAATGACCAGATGCACAATCAGCTTGGTTATTCACGGGAGGAGTTTTCACGATTGCGGATTCCCGATTACGAAGTTGTAGAAATCTATGAAGAAATAAAGGCACACGCAGAAAAGGTCTTACGAGAGGGGCAGGATACATTTGAAAGAACGCACAAAACCAAAACCGGTAATATCAGGAATGTCCTTATTTCTGTCAAACTAATCAATCTGTCGGGTAAAGTTCTCTTATATTGTATTATCCGTGATACTACAGAGATAAAAATGGCAGAGGAAAAGATAAAGCAGGAGATGGAGATAACAACGCATCTTCTTATGATTGCAGAGACAACGGCACATATAACTGATGTTGACAAACTTATGGAGCAGATTATGCGCTGCGGGCATGAGATTATGAAATGTGATGTCTGCCTTTCATATATCTACGATAAGGAGGCAAATGCATTCAGACCTGCACAGTGCTATGGTCTTAGCCATGAGATGATACCTATATTCAGGACAGAGCCATTGGATGAGAAGACAGAGTTTGTTAAAAAGGCAATGGAGGGGAAGGAGACAGTGATAAAACAGTTCGGAGTTATAAGTTCGGAGTTGGGAGTAAAAGATAAAAGTAGTTACTCCGAACTCCCAACTCCCGACTCAAAACTATTCTCATGGCTGCCTGACATCAACACCATTGCAATAATTCCGCTTATCGGCAAGACAGATAATCTCGGTTTGATTATAGGCATGTATAAAACCTCAAAGGAATTTACTGACAGAGACAGGAAGATTATGCAGGGCATTTCACATCAGGTCTCTACAGCCCTTGAACAGGCAAGTCTTTACACAGATTCCATTAATAAGTCAATGGAACTTTCCCACAAGATTGAGACAATTCAGGTGATGCATGAGATAGATAAAAGCATACTTTCTACCCTTGAGGCTCAGGAGATATTGGAAACCACTACAAGGTTGATAGGGAAGGTCATACCTTGCGACAGGGCAACGGTTGTCCTTGTTGACAGGGAGAGGCAGGGTTTTATCTACAAGGCAGGTTTTGGTGTAACAATTGTCCAAAAAGAAGTCTTTATTCCATTTAAAGATTCATCTGCTACAGAAGAGGTGGTAAAGAAGAGGAGAACCGAGTATATATCTGATATTGGAAAACTTAAGGGTCTCCGCCCTATTGAAGAGAGATTTTTGAAGGATGGTTTTTTATCCCACATAAGGATTCCCCTGATTGTGAAAGGGGAGATTGACGGCATATTAACTGTTGGTTCAAAAAGGCCGTCAGCATTTACGCCCGAAGACCTTTCAACCCTTGAAAAGATTGCATCCCAAATCGGTGTGGCACTTGAAAACGCACGGCTTGTTTCAGACCTTGAAGAGCTTTTTATCGGAACGGTAAAATCGCTGTCTTCTGCCATAGACGCAAAATCAAGGTGGACAGCAGGTCATTCTGAAAGGGTTACAGGGTATGCCATTAAGATAGCGAAAGAGATGGGGCTGAACGGAAAGGCGCTGAAGGATATTGAGCTTGCAGGGCTTTTGCATGATGTAGGCAAGATAGGCACATACGAGTCAATCCTTGACAAGCCCGGAAAACTTACAGACGAAGAACTTACGATAATGAGACAGCACCCTGCAAAGGGCGCTGAGATACTTGCCTCCATAAAACAACTTAAGGATATCATTCCCGGGGTAAAATACCACCACGAGTTCTATGATGGCACAGGGTATCCCGAAGGGCTTAAGGGAGATGCTATTCCGTTTTCTGCAAGGATTTTGTCTGTCGCTGACACAGTTGACGCTATGGGCGCAGACAGGCCTTATAGAAAGAGAAAGCCGATGGATGAAATTATTGCGGAGTTGAAGAGATGTTCAGGGATTCAATTTGATACGAAGGTGGTTGGGGCGTTTTTGAGAGTAATTTAACTGGCTAATATCGTTGCCGCTCTGACAGCACTCTCTGGTGTAGAAAATACAGGAATACCTTTTCCCTCAAATATACTATTTATCTTTTTTGTGAATTTTCCACCAGGACTACATATAACAATGGGTATGTTATGTTTTGTCTTAAATCCTATTAATTTATCCACAAGTCTTTCTGTAAGCTGAGGAGGTCCCCATAAGACTGCTGCAATTACAATATCAAATTTATCCTTTAAACCCTCTTTAAGGGCAGTGATATAATATTCATCTGTAACACTTCCTGTCAGGTCTATCGGATTGCCTACAGCACAAAAATGAGGAAGCTTGGAGGTGAGACTTTTTCTAACATCATCAGAAAGTCCTGTAACCTCAAGCCCTGAATTTTCACAGGCATCTGATATGCTTACACCAATGCCGCCGCCATCTGTTATAATTAAAACTCTTTTCCCTTTACTCAACTTGTAAACATTTAGGACCCTGCATGCATCTTTAAGTCCCTCATAACCAGCCACCTCTATTATTCCAGCCTTTTTAAATGCTGCGCTGTATATCTCATGCCTCCCTGCCATTGCCCCGGTATGTGACCTTGCGGCATAAACACCTGCTCCTCTTTTCCCAACCTTTACTGCAATAACAGGTTTTTTCCTTGTGCAGCGGGAAGCCGCATCTACAAACCTTCTTCCATCATCTACCGATTCTATATATAATGCTATGATTTTTGTTGCACCATCACCAGCCAGGAATTCAAGGCAGTCAGTCTCACCAACATCAACCCTATTTCCATAACTTATAACACGGGCAACTCCAATACCTTCATAGGCAAGCTCGTCCATGATTGTTCCTGCAAATGAGCCGCTCTGTGAAATTATAGATATACCGCCTTTATTAGGTCTTCCTATCCTATCGGAGGTTATGAGAAATGTATCTACTCTGGATATGGTATCGTATATACCCATACAGTTTGGCCCCATAATCCTGATTCCATTCTTTTCAGCAATCTTTTTTATCTCTTCTTCAAGTCTTACCCCCTCATCTCCTATTTCTTTAAAACCACCGCTGACAATGATTGCACCTTTAACCTTTTTACCTGCACTTTTAAGTGATTCTGCTACTACAGGGGCAGGGAGGACAATTACAGCTATATCAATATTGTCGTTTGTTTCTGTTATGGATTTGTAGCACCTGAGGTTGTTTATAGATGAATATTTTGGATTTACAGGATAGATAGCTCCTAAAAAGCCTGCTTTTTTTAGATTCTCAAGTATGACATAGGATAGTTTTCCCGGCATGGGTGATGCCCCAATAACTGCAATGGATTTAGGATTGAAGAAGAAGCTTATATCTTGCTTTTTCTTAAGCATAGAGGTTTTCAGATTATACTATATGTTACCAGATTTTTGCACTTTTCATTTTACGCAGAAAGGGGTATATTTATGGACAAAAATCTAATGAAACCACAGATTACACAGATTAACGCAGATTTAAAAAGAAAAAAATTTTTATCCGTGTTATCCGTGATAAATCCGTGGTAATTTTTATAATTTCCTATATCTGGACAAAATGATCAAAATAATATTGATGGTGATAGTATCTCTAATATTTGTTAATAAAAATCTTTCAGCAAAAGAGACAGGAACAACTATTGAAAAATCTACTGTAACAGTAGAGGGACTTCCGTATGATAAAGGTCCTACCATGATAGATGTTTCAAAATATCCAAAGGTGATGCAGGA
>MHDO01000154.1:0-696 GCA_001805005.1 Nitrospinae bacterium RIFCSPLOWO2_12_39_16 | reverse complement strand
AGGAGGCATATAAGGTTTTTGCATCAAAATGCTCAAAGTGTCATACACTGGCAAGACCGATAAATTCTCCCTATGCCATACCGGAGGAATGGGAGAGATATATAAAGATGATGATGAGGAAGCCTGGCTCAGGGATTGATCCTAAATCTGCCAAGACTATTTATGAGTTTCTTAAGTATGATTCTCAGGTTAGAAAGAAAAAACTTTACGAAAGAAAACTCAAAGAGAGAAAAAAATGAATTTCTTTTCTAAAACTTTTAAACCCGGCGGTCCAAGGTTGGTTTTGGTTGTATTCTCAGTTTTGGGAGGACTTTTCTGTATATATGGTTATCTCGTAATTCGCTCGCTGCTATGGTCACCATCATTCTATATAAAAAATTATACTTCCGAAAAATCTAAGGTTGTTATTTCTAATCTCACCTCTACGGAGGAAAATCAAATTAACTATGAAGGTTTATCAGACATTGAAAAGGGGAGGTTTCTGTTCAATCACAGAGGTTGCATAATCTGTCATGGCAAGGATGCCAAAGGGGGTGTCAGAAATCCTAATTCACAATCTGGTGAAGAGATACCTGCATTGGTTTATGTAAGAGAAGGGTATACAAAAGAGGAGTTGATTGAAAGGATTAAGGGTGGTATTCCTGTAGTTGCAAAAAAGGACACTGATAAATCAGAACCCCCAATCAACATGCCGCC
>MHDO01000153.1 GCA_001805005.1 Nitrospinae bacterium RIFCSPLOWO2_12_39_16 | reverse complement strand
ACTTGATATACAATATAAAGGGAAGAATATAGCAGATGTTCTTGATATGACAGTCAGCGAGGCATTAATATTTTTCGAAAATATCCCTTCAATAAAATCCAAACTCCAGACTATTTCTGATGTAGGGCTGGATTACATAAAGCTCGGTCAGGCTGCCACAACCCTTTCAGGCGGTGAGGCACAGAGGGTGAAGCTTTCTAAAGAGCTTTCAAAGAGAAGCACAGGGAGGACATTGTATATACTGGACGAGCCGACGACAGGGCTTCACTTTGCAGACATACAGAAACTCCTTGATGTATTAAACAGCCTGACAGATGCAGGAAATACTGTAGTGGTAATTGAGCATAATCTTGATGTAATAAAAACGGCAGACTATATTATAGACCTTGGTCCGGAGGGTGGTGATTCTGGCGGTGAGATTGTAGCCTATGGAACCCCTGAGGAAGTAGCAAAAAATCCAAGGTCGTATACAGGGCAGTTTTTAAAAACAGTAATCAGTAAGCCGTAAAAATATAAAAAAACATTCGGTTTTTAAATGCTGGCCACTGAACACCAACTAGCACGAAAAGCCTTGTTTTTTTTAAAATCTCTGGCGATACTTGACTTTGGTAGCGGGGGCAGGATTTGAACCTGCGACCTTCGGGTTATGAGCCCGACGAGCTACCAGACTGCTCCACCCCGCGGTATACTATAACTTTATTTTATCTACGGCACTTTGTCAAGTGTTTAAATATATTAACTCTCAGTTATGAATATAATTTTTGACTCCAGATGAATATATTACCAAGCCATCCGAATCTATTATAATCCCTTCAACATCCTTTAACTTCTCTATTAATTCCATCCCCCTTTTCTTCCCAAGGACGAATACTGCTGTTGCAAGGGCATCAGAGTCAACTGCAAGGGGTGCAATGATAGTCACACTCTGAACACCTTCTGTAGGCAGTCCTGTATTTGGATTTAAAATGTGATGATACCTCTTTCCGCCTGATACAAAGTATTTTCTATAATCCCCCGATGTTGCCACGGAAAGGTCTTTCAGTATCAGAGTATCTTTAAGCTTACCATTTTCCCGTGGATGCAATACACCTATCTTCCATTGACCATTCTCCCCCTCATCAATCGCTCTTATATCACCGCCTGCATTAACAAGTGCATTTGCTACTCCGTTTTTCTTAATTGCCTCAATCCCCTTATCTATTGCATATCCTTTGGCAATCCCGCCGAGGTCTAATTTCACCCCTTTTTTCAGGAGACGCACCATATTCCCATTTATCCTGATATTTTTATACCCGATAAGACTGACAGAGTTATTAAATTTATTTTTCTCAGGAATCCTCCCCTCGTCTTCAAAATTGTATAGTTCTTCCACCCCACCAATAGTTATGTCAAATGCACCATCGGATATTTCACTATAATATATAGATTTCTTTATAACCTCTATCACATCTCCATCCACCACTACATCCTCCATCCCTGCACCTCTGTTTATTCTCGATATATCACTATCCTCTTTGAAATTGCTCATAAGTCTGTCAATCCGCTCCATTGCAGAAAAGGCATCATTTATAGATTTTCTGGCAACCTTTTCATTATCACCAACTACAATAACCTCAACCACTGTCCCCATCAGCAGCCTTGTCTCACTAAACCTCTTTTTTGGATTCTCAGCCACTGATTTTAATACAAACACCAGAGATAGAAGACCGACAATTGACAATAGGATAAAGATTTTTAAAATTCTAAATTCTGAATTCTGGATTCTGGATTCTGGGTTCTCTTTATACATATTCTTAAATTAAACCAAACAAATATCCCCGTCAATAATAATCAAGAATTGTGGATTATATAGTATAATTGCATTCACATAATCTGTAATCCATGATTCATCATGAAATACCTCTCCAGAGAATCTAATATTTTATATATTGGGATATATCTTACCTCTCTTTCAACACTCCTGTTTGAAATATCCTTAACAAGGATTTTTTCTATTGCACAGTGGTATCACTTTGCATTTATGGTGGTAAGCATGGCATTACTCGGATACGGTATTAGCGGGACATTCCTTATGCTCTTTCCATCTATCTTAAAGAGAGATACTTACACCCTTTTATCAAATTATGCCCTCCTTTTTGCCATATCTTCGCCATTGTCATACATCATTTCAAACCAGATAGCTTTTGACCCCATTAAGGTTGCATGGGACTCTATGCAGATAATCTATATCTTATTTTATTACATCCTCTTTTCCATACCATTCTTTTTTTCAGGAATGACAATCTCTATTGCCATATCTAAATTCACTGAAAGGGTGCATCGGATATATTTTTCTGACCTTTTGGGGGCAGGGAGCGGGTGTCTGATTTCACTATTTATATTTTTACTGTTTGGTGCATCAAATGCTGTTGCAGTGGCGTCAATTTCAGGGATACTTGCATCAACCTTTTTCTATCTAAAAAAAGAAAAGGGGGTTCCATATCGTTTCTTTCTCATTGCCATCCCACTATCAATTATAATTTTCTCCCCAACATTTATGGAGATTGCCATATCACCATATAAAGGACTCTCCTCTGCACTCCGCTATCCTGATGCAAAAACTATAAAAACAAAATGGGACTCCATATCAAGGGTAGATGTAATAAAGAGCGGGGCTGTGAGATTTGCCCCGGGTCTCAGCCTCAAATTTCAAGGGGAGCTGCCTGAACAGATTGGGCTTACTGTAGATGGTGGAGACCTAAACGCAATTACGAGATTCAGTGGCAATAAAGATGAAATAGATTTCACAAACTACCTCCCCTCTTCTATACCGTATTATCTGACTAAGCCCGATAACATCCTCATATTTGACCCAAAAGGGGGGCTGGATATACTCTCTGCAATTTACTACGGGGCAAGATATATTGAATCTACAGAATCCTATCCACTCCTCACAGATATTGTAAAGCATGATTATGGGGAGTTCTCTGGATGGATATACGATAAAAGGAGAGTCAATATTAAATTTGGAAACGGGCGGACATTTATACGACAGTCAAAAAAGAGATATGACACCATTCAGATTTCACCCTCTGATGCACTTGCATCAGCATCTACCGGGATTCACGGTTTGACAGAGGACTACAGATTTACAGTTGAGGCATTCAAGGACTATATTGAACACCTGAATGAAAACGGCGTCCTCGCAATTACCCTATATCTCCTCCCACCGCCGAGGCACGAGCTGAGGATTGTGGGAATGGCAATAAATGCAATGGAAGATATGGGGGTTGGTTCACCCGAGAAACATATATCTGTCATAAGGACATGGGGGACAATCACAATTATAATTAAAAAAGGTGAAATAAACAGTGATGATATTAATAAGATTAAGGATTTTTGTAAAGAGAGACATTTTGATATTGAATATTATCCCGGCATAAAGAAGGAAGAGACGAATATTTACAATAGATTTCAGGAGCCTTTATATTTTAATTTGCTATCAAAAATAACTAATTCTGATGAAAGGGATAATTTTTCCAAAAATTATATATTTGATGTAACACCTTCTACTGATGACAGACCCTTCTTCCACCACTTTTTTAAGTGGAACACAATAGCTGAGACATATAATACATTTGGAAGAAAGTGGCAGCCATTTCTTGAGGGAGGGTATCTTATTCCTGTTGTTTTTATTCAGGCATTGGTTGTAAGCATTGTTTTTATAATTCTTCCTTTATTATTTCTAAGAAAAATAAACTTAGAAATATTTAAGATGAGGGATATTTCTTTCCTCCTCTATTTTCTTCTAATAGGAATAGGCTTTATGTTTGCCGAAATAAGTATGATACAAAAGTTTATACTATTTTTAGGTCATCCGGTTTATTCAATAACAACTGTCCTGTTTACTATCTTAATTTCCTCAGGCACGGGGAGTTATCTATCAGGCAAGTATTTCAGGTATAAGGAATATGAAATTATAATCCATAAATTCAAATTTTCCCTCATAATCTTATGCGGCTTGATTATCATATACTCTATTTTTCTCCCCTATCTATTTAATAGAATATTATTTGAATCTATTATCTGTCGGCAGACTCTCTCATTTATCCTTCTCTTTCCCCTTGGATTTTTTATGGGAATACCATTTCCGACAGGCATAAAACTCTTAGAGAGATATAATGCCAGAATAATACCGTGGGCTTGGTGTATTAACGGATGCTCCTCTGTGGTAAGTTCTGTCCTTGTGATACTAATAGCCCTGACTTTTGGATTTAAGATTGCACTTTTCTTATCAGCAGCAGCATACACAGGAGGATTTCTTGTTTTTGCATCTAAAAGAAATAAAGAATTTTAAGGAAGGATTCTGGTGCCGAAGGGGGGACTCGAACCCCCATGGGTTACCCCACATGCCCCTCAAACATGCGTGTCTGCCAGTTCCACCACTTCGGCGTATTACTATTAATAATACTACAAAATTTCTTTTAAAACAATTTTAGCCACTGACAGACACAGACTTAAAAGATGAGGTAAAGGCATAGGTAAAGGTAAAGATTTTTGCTTTGCCTCTACCTTCATATACCTGTCTTATAAAGTCAGTGAGAGTCCTGTGGCTAATTAGTTTTTTGTTCTGGTATTTTAACTACAATAGAATTTATACCCTTATCTGCAAGTGTACTACTGGTATCTTTTGCTCCCTTGTAATCATCAAAATCGCCCATCCTAAGTATATATACCTTCCTCTTTTTCTTCTCTTCAACCGCCTTTGCAGGATAGCCTTTTTCAACTAATGCATTCTTGAACTCTTCAGCCCTTTGCTTATCATGAAATACACCGGCTGAGAGTGTATACAACCCGGGTGAGATAATCTTGAACTTCACCTCTATATCATTGGTTACAAGCTTTTTGACTATATTCCTTACTTCTTCTGCATTCTGAAATTCGCCCACATCAACCTGATATGTAGGAATTAGTGATACCCCCATTTTCTCGGAAGGGGAAAAACCCTTTTCTCTTATATCCTTTGATACAGCATCCATACTACTTTTGTATATATAAGTTCCAACCTGAACAGTATATTTCTTTTCTGAAG
>MHDO01000152.1 GCA_001805005.1 Nitrospinae bacterium RIFCSPLOWO2_12_39_16 | reverse complement strand
CTATCCTGCGGCTGGTCCATACTTGTTAGCAGAATAATAGGGATATCGGAGGTTTCCTTATTATTTTTTAGCAGTCTGCATACTTGATAGCCATTTAATTCTGGCATCATTACATCGGAGACAACAATATCAGGTGCGTCTCTGAATGCACGGTTGACCCCTTCCATGCCATTACCTGCAGTTATGACATCATACCCATACTTCTGGAGGGACATTTGCAGCGAGACAAGCTGGGTTTTGCTGTCATCTATCACCAATACCCGTTTATTATTCATAATATATAAAATTTGCCACAGAGGCACGGAGACACGGAGATTTCTTTAACTTATTTTATTTCTCTGTGCCTCTGTGTCTCTGTGGCTTATTAGGTTTTTTTTCTGAATCCACCATATTATCTCGTTAGGAATCTGCTCAATATTACACACCTTCATAACAGCACCACTCTCAATTGCAACCTTTGGCATACCGAAGATAGCACTACTCTCCATATCCTGTGAAAGGGTAAAACCCCCTTCCTTTTTTATTGCCATCATCCCCATGGCACCATCCCTTCCCATGCCTGTAAGTATTATACCCATACAGTGCTCTCTATATACGGATGCAGAGGATTCCATTAAAAAATTCACTGAAGGACGGTGTCCCGAAATTGGCGGGGCATTACTCAGGAATATTTTTTTGTTATCTGTAATTCCCATATGATAATTGTCAGGTGCAAAATAGACTTTACCCTTTTCAACGGTTTCGTTGTTTTCGCCAATTTTAATTTTGATTGAGCATCCATCCTGAAGCCATGTAACCAGTCCTTCAATAAATCCACGTGCTATATGTTGTGCAATCAGAATCGGCAAAGGAAATTTTGAAGGCAGCTTATTTAGGATATAATTTAATACAGGCGGCCCACCTGTTGAGGCGCCGATAATTAAGATGCTGTCTCCATCGGAAGAAATAGATATTCTTTTTGGACGATGTTTTTTACTTTCCAGAGGAGTTGGCTTAAAAGTTTTTTTGAAGGGGCGGACCCTTGATACAATTTTAATTCGCTGTATGAGTTCCTCTGCCATATCATCTGATGACTTGCCGGCTGTCAGTGTTCTGGGCTTTTCAAGGACATCCAATGCCCCGAATTTTAGTGCATTAAAGGTAACATTTAAGTCATCATTTATAGAGGCACTAAAGACCAATATCGGGGTGGGAGTTTTTGCCATTATCTGCTTGGTTGCCTCAAAACCGTCCATTACAGGCATGCGGATATCCATTGTAATAACATTCGGTTTTAATTTATTAGTCATCTCTATACACTCTTTGCCATTTTTCGCCCACCCAATGACCTGTATCTCCTTATCCTTGATAAGGGTCATCCTTATAATCTCTGCTATTGTCGGCGAATCTTCTGTAATCAATACTCTAATCATATAGAAAATTAAACAAAGGGTTCAAGGATTCAAGGGTCCATGGGTTCAAGTGTTTTCCACCTGAATCCTCGTATCCTTGACCCCTTCTTCATATACTTGTCAGCCGTTTTATAGTTGTTAATAAGTTTGACTGGTCAAATGAGCTTTTGACTATGTATGCGTCTGCACCTACCTGCATTCCTCTTTTTTTATCTTCATCCGATTCCATGGCGGTAACAAGTATGACAGGAATTTTGCTGTATCTGTTATCCTGTTTGATTTTCTCTGTCAATTCAATGCCGTCCATGTTTGGCATCTGGACATCGCTTACAATAACATCAAAATTCTTTTCATGCAGCTTTAAAATTGCATCCTGCCCGTCAATGGCGGTTACTACATCATAGCCATAAGATTCAAGTATATTTTTTTCAAGTGTTCTTGTCATAATTGAATCATCAATCACAAGAATTGAAAGGTGTTTTTCTACATCAGGACTTTCTATTTTTCTCTTTGTTGATGCTATTCCTCTGAGCTGGATTGTATTAATCATATCGGTTACATTTAAAAGTGGTGCAATATTGCCATCGCTCATAATAGTAATCCCTGAGATATTTCTAACCCTCTTCATATAGTTTCCCAGCCCTTTTATGGTTATGTCCTCCTCCCCAAGGAATTTATCTATAGCAAATGCTGCCATTGTATTGCCTGTTTTAAGGATAATCGCAAATCTCTCTGACTCTTTAGACTCAGACACCGGTATCTCCAATATCTGCTGCATGCGGACATAAGGTATTATTGAACCATTATAATGTATCGCAAGTCCCCTCTCAATGGTAGACAGATTTTTCTCGTCAACTATTATTATTCTTTCAATCATATCGATAGGGATGTAATAAATTTCGTTGTTGACTAAAAATTTAATAGCATGGGTTATGCTGAGGGTTAGAGGGATTGTAAGAATGAATCTTGTTCCTGTATTTTTTGATGTCTCAATGTCAATTGTTCCATTTAACCGTTCAATGGTAGCCTTTACTACATCCATTCCAATTCCCCTGCCTGATATGTCCGTAATAATTTTACTTGTAGAAAAGCCTGGTTGAAATATGATATTCAGTATTTGTCTCTCCTTCATCTGCTGCATCTCTTTTTCTGTATATAATCCTTTTTTTACAGCAGAACTCTTTAGTTGTTCAATGTTTATTCCACTACCGTCATCATTTATTTCTATAATGACATTATTCCCTTTCTGAGACAGCAATATTTTTATATTTCCCTCCTCGGTTTTACCAAATTTTATTCTATCTTCCGTCGGTTCTATTCCATGGTCAATGGAATTGCGTAGCATATGCATAAGGGGGGATTTAATCTCTTCAAGGATAAATTTATCAAGCTCAATATCGCCGCCTGAGAATTCAAATTTTATCTTTTTATTTTCATTGACAGATATATCCCTTACCATCTTTGGAAATGCACTCATGATTGTATGGAAGGGGAGGAGCCTTGTTTTTCTAATATCGTCCTGAAGTTTTTCGATGATAAGTGAAAGCTGGTGACTGTCATTAGACAGTGTCTTGTAGAGAGAATCAAGCCTGTCAGAGAGATTTGAAATCTTTTTTTCAAATTCTGTTAATATGCGTTTCTCTGTAACCTCTGAGGTTTTATCATTCTTCAATTTTGCCTGGTGGCGAATTACCCTTTTATTTTTTTTAAATGACTGATTAGTCAAATTACAGTCATTGATTATTGACTGGACATGGATGACTCTCTGCTGTGCCTTTAACTTCATGATTAAAAGCTCGCCCGCCTCTTCCATAAGTCTATCAAGCTTTTCGGAAGCTACCCTAACAGTGCTTTTTGACTGGATGGCAGAAGCCCCACCATTAGGCTTATGCCCCTTTTTAATGTTAGGTATTTTTGATGAAGTTTCAGTCGTCTGTTGCCTGCCTGTCGATAGATATGGATTAACTGAATTGATAATATCAGTAAGTTCTCTAAATGTGTTTTGGTCTATATCTTTAGGCAGAACTTCATCAGAGTTTTGCCAATTATACGGAGGATTCATCTTGCTGCCGATTTGATGGATAAATATTTTTATGAAATCTGCACCTGATAGGAGGGTGCTTATCAACGAAGGAGTTATAACAATTTTTTTGTCCATAGCCCCTGATAATATCTGTTCCATGGCAAGTGAGAGTGAATCCATTTTACTGTGTTTTATCATGCGGGCACTCCCCTTTAGGGCATGTATTTGGTTATAGGCAATCTCTATCGCCTTTTTATTGTCAGGAGATTTCTCAATCTTGATGAGGCTGTTTATAAGATTCTGATATGAATCAGTTGTCTCTTCCATGAAGAGATTCATATCTATCCCATCTTCAGAAAGGGGGGATAGGCGGGGTGTTTCATCTGGCTTATTTTTTTTGGCTGATGGCTTTGAAAATGGCTCACCTTTTGATGCCTTCTTTAGCTGTTCAATCAGTGATGAGATATCAACCTCATCTTCTCTGCCTCCCTGTGATATGATTTTTACGATTTCAGAAATGTTTTCCAGGCTGTTAAAGATTAGATTGGCGATTTCAGTTGAAAGTTTGATTTCACCCTTTTTAATTTTTCCGAGAATTGTTTCAAGGTTGTGGGAAATATCCTCTATTGACTTAAAATCAATCATTCGGGCAGCACCTTTAAGGCTGTGTGCATCCCGAAGAATTTCCCCAATGAGTCCTATATTATCAGGATTTTCCTCAAGGGTCAGTATGCCGCTGTTGAGTTTCTGTATATGCTCATCACACTCCAATTTAAAAATTTCAAACAGCTTCTCAAATTCCTCTTTACTGAATGGCATATTGTTTAAGTAAGGTTCCAGCGGCAAGGGTATTTACTTGAACCCTTCCTTATTTATTTTTCAGATCTAATTTAGGCCTACTGATTTTCCGTCTATCAACCAGTTCTTGTAAATCCTGTGCAATTAAATGCAGGTCTTTTATTGCATTGCTTGTCTCTTTCATTCCGTTATTGATATGAGTCATAGCCTCGGCTACCTGATCATTTGCAAGGGATTCCTGTCTTGATGCAATGCTGATTTCGTTGGCTGAATCTGAAGTTGTCTGGATTGTATTGATAGAGTTATTAATGGTTGAGCCTGCATTTAAAATATGGCTGACCCCTGCATCTACTTTTTTTGCCCCCTCTTCAGTTGCAAGGACTGTGGAATTGACAGATGACTGTATCTCCTGAATAAGGGTAGAAATCTTCTCTGTAGCCTTCTTGCTTTGGTCTGCAAGGGAACGCACTTCAGATGCGACTACCGCAAAACCCTTTCCATGCTCTCCTGCCTTTGCGGCCTCAATTGAGGCATTTAATGCAAGCATATCAGTCTTATTGGCTATATCTTCAACTACATTTATAATCATGCCAATTTGATTTGTCTTTTCACTTAAGGTGAGAACCTCTTCTGCAATCGTCCCCACCTTATCTTTTATTAAATTCATTTCAGCAATGCTTTTTTCCACTGCCTTCTGCCCTTCCTGTGCAATAGAGAGGGATTCTTTAGACTGTTGTGCAAGGAATTCTGATTTTGTAAATACCTGTTTTGATGACGCATTCAGTTCTTCTACGGTTGTAGTTATCTGGTTAACAGATGATGCTTGCTGTGAAGTAACCTGCTCCTGCTGGGTTACGGCTGATGTTATTTTAAAAATAACCTCTGCTATAGGTTTTATGACTATCTTTTGAATAAGATAACTCATAGTAATACTGATTGCTATAATTATAATTACAGCACCTATAATTCCGTTAATAGCATCGTTCTTTATATTACTCAAAAGTTCAGTCCTTGATGCTGAAACATGGAGGATACCTCGGACAGGGTTATTTTCATATCCATGACAGGTAACGCATCGCTCATCCCTGACAATTGGGATCAAACGGGTGTGGACAGGCTCTCCATTTATTGTTTCATTGTAGGCAACTTCAGCGGCACCTTGAACTGCCCTATCAAACATATCTTTATTTGTAATTAAGATTTCATTCTGTTGTTTTGTAGCTAATTTTTGAGAAAATGCCTTGGAATTAAGATAATTGTTTACCTTGTCTATTGTCTGGTTGTCAGCGAATGCCTCTGTCTTATCGGTGCGCATAAGGCGAACCACCTTAAAACTTCCGGAATTTTTGATATTTGTTAGCCAGTTTGTAACAAGCTCTGCATTGCCAGTGACCATCTCTTCCCTTATTACATCGGAAACTGTGGATGTAAACAGGGCGATCTTTATCCGCTCCCCCTCTTCCATATTAGCCATATCATGTTTAATAGATAAAAATGTTGTTATACAGAAACCGATAATAAGTGTAAGTGTTACGGTCAGAACAAGCTGTCTCTGCAATTTGCTGAAATTTAAAAAAAATAAAATTTTCATCCTATTTTTCCTCCCTTTAATAAATTTAGAAACCGATTATAACATAAGACATGAAAGAAACAAATGAAAGCTGAAAACAAACCCTTTGAGCTTCTTATGTTTATACATCTTCATTAACAATTAATCTCTCATCATTTAATAGCTCTTCTACATCAATAATCCAGAGTGAGGTATTGTTTACATAAAACTCATGTTTGATAATCTTATTTTTCTTGAAAAAGATTGATGATACTGGTTGAATGCTGTCTTTTGGGAGTTCATATAGAGCGTTAAAACTATCAACCCTGATGCCTGCCTTTATTTCTCCACTGCTGAGTATAAGGATTTTATGTATCCCCCTGTTTTCCCTCTTTGCAAGTGGAGGATGAAAGGAAGATAGTTCATCAGATAACTCTTTTTGAGTTGTCTCGGCTGAGGGGTTGAGTAATAAATTCAGATTTAGAACAGTTAAAATGCTCCCCCTCAAGTTTATCAATCCTGATATTGTCTGAGGTGTGCAGGGGATAGGGGTGATTTTATCAAGTTCATAGACCTCGTTAAGATACCTTATATCAATTCCATACAGTTCTTTTCCGATATTAAAAGAGATAATTTTTATTAAATCTTTACTATCATCAGATTCCTTTTTAATCTGGCTTAGCCTGTCAGCCCGTTCCCTGAAAATTTTTTTCTTTTCACTATCAGATATCTTTTCCAGAAGTTCTGACTTCTTTTGAATCTCCTTAGCCCTTTTCCTGATTTTTTCCCAGACATCCGTATTTGTCATAGCAACACTTCCTTTTGTCTTGTGTTTTATCATATGAAATTATAAAAATTTTAATCACAGAGGTAACAGGTTAAAAAAATAAAAAGTTAAAAATAAAAATGCAAAATGACTAATCAAAAATTAAAGATGAGTTTGTGAATTGAAGCGTAAGAAATGATTTTTGCATTTTAATATGCATTTTTTACTTTTTATCTTTAATTTTTAATTTTCTCTGTGTTAAGTGGTTTATTACACCTCAAGTTTTACAAATTCCTCTTTTTCTGATAGGGTTAAAATGTTATCCAGATTTAGAGAGATTATCAAATCCTTACCAATCTGGGCAGTTGAAGATATATATCTGATATCAATTCCACTGATTATATCAGGAGGAGGGGCAAAGAAGCTATCAGGGATATCCGTTATAGAGAGTGTATCATCAACGATAAAGCCTGCCTTTTTATTGTGTGCCCTGACAACAATAATATCATTATTCAGCTCATAAGTACTTGAGCCAATCCCGAGCCTCTCTTTCAGGTCAATAACAGGAATAGCACTTCCTCTTAAATTGATGATTCCACGGATAAATGATGGGAGCCTTGCAATTGGGGTAATTGCGGGGAGAGGGATGACCTCTTCAACTACCGATATATCAATTGCATAACGGACATTATTTAAAAAAAATATCACAAAGTTCATGTATAGGAAATTAAGTCTTTGTTCATGATGCACGGAACTTCAATTCAATAAGGTTTAAGAGTTCTTTAACCGTCAGATGTTCAGCCTGAAAAACGATTTCGTCAGACGGCTTTACTGACAAAATATCGATTGCTATCTTAAAACAATCTGTTGCCTGGGAATGTAGATACATTAATGTGTAGATATTTCCAAGTGTAAAATAACCGAGAGTGAAATTCGGATCAATATAGATTACCTTTTTCAGCTTCTCCACAGCCTCATTATACTCTTTCCTCTCAAGGTTAATCAGTGCGAGTGAATAATATGCCTCTTTGAAAAGGGGGTCTATCTCAATACAGCGGGTTCCCCATTTGATAGCATCTTCAAAATGTCCCCTGTTGGCTGATATATGGCACAGCATCCAGGATGCTCTCACATTTTTTGGATTGATGTCAAGGACTTTGAAGAATCTATCAATGGCGAAGTCATAATTATTATTGGTGTAATACTTTATAGCCTCATTGAATATGATTTTCTCTTCACTTAAATTGTTTCTATGCTCATGTAAGTTGAGATTGTCAGATATTTTCGGCAATGATGGGGTGCTCTTTTTAATAATGTTCAGCAATTTGTCAGTTTCCTTAACCTGTTTTTTTTCTATGCTAATCAGTTCTGGAGTAGTCTTATTTTTTGCTGCACCATTGGTTGCTTTTTGATAAACGATACCGACCGGGAAAACCCTGCTTATAAATTTACTGTAATTATCTGCTGAATACTCGGTATGTCCTACAACAAGGTAGCCACCCTCATTAAGGGAATTATAGAACTTCAAAGCGAGATTCATGGTTGTTTCTTTTTTAAAATAGATGGTGACATTTCTGCAGATAATAATATCAAATTCATGCTTACTGTCTGCGGAGGCAAGATTATCATTTTCATTTGCAGGGGGAGGGTCTGAGATGAGATTATGATTTATAAAATGAATAAGTGTCTTATAATCTTCCTTTATTTTATATGTATCACCTTTTTTATAAAAATATTTATTCATAGTAGCAGTATCAACCCCGCGGAAAGACCATTGACTGTATTCCCCTTTCCTTGCGGTGCTGATTGCCGTCTCATCAATATCTGAAGCAATGATGTTAATCTTCCATGTTTCTATTTTTGGAATAAGTTCTTTCAGTATAATTGCCAGCGAATAGGGCTCTTCGCCTGTTGAACAAGCCGCACTCCAGATAGAGATAGTTCTATGATTGGATGATTTTCTTTTAATTAACTCGGGAAAGATGATATTCTTCAATATATCAAAATCCGCCTTTCCCCTGAAGAAGTAGGTCTCATTTGTTGTCAGGAAGGAAATCAATTTTCTAAAATAACTGTCTCCGTTCTTTGAAGAAAGGCACAATATATATTCATTAAAGTTATTTGCCATTGACTCAAGATAATTTGAGTAAATAGATTTTTCTAATGTAAGGATTTTTGATTCAGGAAAGAATATTCCTGACCTCTTCTGTATCAGGTCTCTTACAATAAGCAGGTTTTCTTTATTGGTTATATCTCTATTTTCTTTCACAATCATAACTATCTCGTAAAAAGTCAAGAACAAAACCTAATGAAACCACAGATGGACACAGATTAACACAGATTCATTAAAAACGGTTCAAACAGTTTAAACGGTTTAAACGGCTTAAACGGTTTAAAAAACCTGTGGTTAATTTTATAATTTCCTTAAGTAAATAGATTTATCTGTGAATTATCAGCATCGTCAACCATATATGCTACATCTTTGCCCTCAGAGCCGTTTTCTTGAATGGCGGCTATGCCTTCGGCAATCGGGAGTGTTATAACGAAAGATGTCCCTTTTCCCTCCTCTGAAATCAAATCAATATGCCCATGGTATTTTGTAACAATCTTATATACCACATACAGCCCCAAGCCGGTCCCCTTGCCCACTGGTTTTGTAGTGAAAAATGGATTATAAATCTGTTTGAGATGTTCTTTTTTAATCCCTATCCCTGTGTCAGTAACAACTGCATTGATAGAATCATTTGTCTTATAGCAGCTTAATATCAGCTTGCCCCCTTTTTCTTCCATTGCATGTGTTGCATTTATTATAAGATTTATAAAGACCTGCTGCATTTCACCTGCGTTTGCATTTATCCAGCACCCCCTCTTCATGTCCGCGATGATGGTGATTAAAGAGAAGTCGGCTGAATGTTTTGCCATCTTTACGGAATTTTCAAGAATGACTGCCATATCAATTGTTGATATGGATTCATTTTGTGTCTGTCGGGAATATGTTAATAATTCTTTTACGATGGCTGTAGCTTCAAGGGTATAATGGACTATATCCTTTGCGTATGAGTTTATCCTGATGTGGTCATTTTCATCAAGAATAGCCTCTGCCATGCCAAGAATGCCTGCAAGGGGATTGTTTATCTCATGGGCAATTCCAGAGGCGAGTGTCCCGATGCCAGCCATCTTTTCAGATTGTATTAATTTATATTGAAGCATTCTTTCTTCCGAGATATCCTTAGATATTCCGATAGTTCCGTCAATCTCTCCGGAGTCGTTTTTTAGTTGTGATATGGTAAGGCTTACATGATGAACATCTCCGGTTTTTGACAGCAGACGGACTTCTTTGTTTCTGACCGCACCAAATTTATTGACGAACTCCATTATCTGTTTTCTCTCATCTGGGTTTTCGTAAAGGATTGAAGCAGGCTTGCCTATTATCATATCTTTTCTGAATCCGAGCTTTTCCTCTGCCTCAGGGTTAAATTCCACAATATTTCCATTAATATCAGTTGTTATGATTATATCCTTTGAATGGTCAATAATCTTTTCAAGATAGTTTTTTGTCTTATAAAGCTCTTGGTATGTCTTTTCAAGGTTAAGATTCTTTTCAGATATTTCATTTAGCCTTGATTCCAATTTCTGTTTGTAGTTTTCTACCTCAGACTGTTTTTTATTCAGGTTTATAGACATCTCCCTGATTGAATGGGCAAGGCCTCCAATCTCGTCTGTCCTCTTAAGTTTATAATCATTACCCTTTTGATAATTGCCGTGTGAAATCTCTCTGGCAATTGACTTCATTTCAATTAGGGGGGCTGTTACACGCCTTGATACCTGTGAGATGAAGAACAGGATAAAACTGATACCTATTGCTGTGAATATAATAATTATCTTAAATAGTTTATTAATTGGTGCATAAGCCTCATCAATATCCATCTTGACTACCAATCCCCAGTCCAGGTCGGGTATATACCTATATGCTGCGAGGACATGCCTTTTCCTATAGTCTATCCCTTCAGTGATACCATTCTTTCCTGCAATAGCCAGTGTTGATGGTGTTTCTTCCGGCAGTTTATATTTTAATGCACTATCTTTAAAATCTTTGAGATTCAATAATGAAATATTATCCTTGTTGACAAGAATCTCTTCTCCTGTTTCGCCCATTCCTGATGCATCTTCAACCAATGGCTCCAATATCTCATTTACCTTTACTTTTGCAACCACGACGCCGTTGACAACACCATGTTCTTCTCCGCCGTAATCGTATATGACATCTGAAAATGTAATAATAGGCTGTTTTAATCTATCAGAATAATAGACATCCTTTATATAAACCTCTTTTTGTAAAATTGGTATTTTAAAGTAATCATTACTTGATTCATCCTCATTAAGTCTTTTGACATCTGTAGAGAGGACTACATGTCCTGTGGTATCTAAAATGAATATCTCAGAAAAAACACCAAATTGACTCATTGTCATATTCAAGAAAGAGACGATGTTGCTGTATTCCTCACTCTCTGTATATTTAGATAGTCGCCCATAATAGATTTCTGGTGGAAACCCTCTATGCTCATAATCTTTTTTAATCAATAGAAGTTTTGATAGACTTATTTCCATAAATCTATTATGGGCAATCATCTCTGTATCATTAAACCTCTCTATAAACCATGTCCTGATCTTTTTTTCTTTGCTATCGGCAATACTGCTCAATTGATTGAATATTTTTTCCCTTAAGATAGATTCACCTTTTTTATAGGTTGTATAACCTAATATAATAAATGGCAGTATTGAAGCAAGAAGGAAGATAATGATAAGTTTATTGCGGATGGTAAAAATGAGGTTTGTTTTTTCCTGATCCATACAAGCAATAAGAAATTACAGAGAATTGCCATAGGCATGGAGACACAGAGATTTTTTTAATAATTTATTTTTTTCCTCTGTGTCACTGTGTTTCTGTGGCTGATTAGGTTTTAGTTTTGTGTACTCTTTGTTGTTGATTAGAAGCTGGACAATAGACGGGTCCAATTTTGTCCCAGATATATTTTTTATCTCAGAAATGGCACTCTCTATGGAGAGGGATTCACGATATGGGCGTTTACTTGTCAGCGCATCAAATACATCCGCTACTGCAATAATTCGTGAGAGGAGGGGGATCTGGCTGCCTTTGAGTCCTCCCGGATATCCGCTTCCATCATAATTTTCATGGTGATGTTTTATAATCATGCTTACATTTTTAAATGTGCTTATCTCCGAGATAATCTTCTCGCCAATTAAAGAGTGTTCTTTTATCATATCAAACTCATTTTCATTAAGGGTGTCTATCTTGTTTAAGATTGAATCGGCAATTCCAATTTTACCAAGGTCGTGCAGGATGGCGGCAAATTCAAGGTCAGTCCTTTCCCCTCCTGAAATACCAAGTAATTCACCAATCTTAAGGCAGATGAAACGCATTCTGTCACAATGCCCCCTCGTATACTTATCTTTTGCTTCAATTGCCTCAGCAAGCACCTTTACCATCTGAAAATTCATTTTTTGCAGTGTTTCATAAGCATTTTCAAGTTCAACAGTCTTTTTGTTGAGCTGCTCTGTTCTCTCTTCTACCTTATTTTCCAGAATGGTGCGATATTCAAGATTTTCTTTTTCTAATTTTTTATTCTGAATAAGGAGGTCTCTATTATGAAGTGCGTTCTGGACAGTATTTAAGAGGTGCTCTTTCGTAATTGGTTTTATAAGGAAATCAAAGGCACCCATTTTCATGGCTTCAATGGTAATATTGAAATCCATCAAACCTGTGAGGATTAGGACAGGGATATTAGCATAATTCTTCTTGACATATTCTAATATCTGCAGCCCATTAACCTCAGGCATTCTGATATCACTGATAACAAGCTCATAATTGTTATTTTTTAGCTCCTCAAATATCCCAGAGCCGCCAGCTGACTGAATGACCGAATAATTTCCCTTTGTCAGATGGATAGAGAGGGTCTTTCTTATAATCTCCTCATCATCTATAATAAAAACGGTTCTTTTTTCCATATTTAAAAAATTTGTGCTATATGCAACATTAATGTGTATTAAAAGACACAGATTGTAATAATATATTAGACCTACCTGCTGGCAAACAGGACAGGCAGGGATGTAAATGTTGTTTATTTGCTGTTGCTTTTAAAATAAATGGAGATTATAATTGCTTAATTAAAGTTATATATCCAAATATCATGCCAAAGCAAATCCCGTTAGAAAGTTTTTTCTATAATTTGTCTAACGGAGTAGGCGTGATTTTCTAACGAGGCAAGGCAAATTATGATTTTTTTTAACAGACTGCAGGTAAAAATAATATTGCCAATCATTATAGCTATTGTCATAATTTTTTCCATCATGATATATACCGTAGAAAGAATGGAGAGGGACATATTCCATGACGACTGGCTTACCAAGACGAAGGTATATGCAAATTCTATTTCTACAATGATAGAAAAAGAAATGGAGGGAAAAAGGCCTTTTATTGTCCGAGATCTAATCCATAAATTTAAAAAAATTCCAGGGATAAAAAATTTACAGGTAATCAGAACAAACGGAAAAGAGGCATTTAAGGATTTTGAGACATTTTATAAGGTAAAGGAGATTTACCAATTTTCCCATGATGTCATAGAGGAGTATATGAATTTAGAAGAGGGAAAGGCAGATGTGGTCAGCGATGAGAAGATAAAAGATGTCTTGAGAGAAGGGAAGGAGAAAGAGTTCTATGGCTATGATAAAAACGGAAAGGTTTTCTATGATTATTATCTGCCAGTTTTAAATAAGCCTGCATGTCATAAATGTCATGGCGATAAAGAAAAGATTCGTGGTATTTTAAAAATTTCCTTATCCGACGAAAAATTTGCTGAGCATCTAAATAACCACCTTATTATCATGTTATGGATATCTGTAGCTACTGTAATCATTTTGGTAATTGTAATAAGCTGGATTGTTTATAATCTGGTTTCTAAGCCGCTGAATGCAGTTATTAAGACAATAAAGGAGATTGAACATGGCAATAAAAACCAGAGGATTGGTTTGAAGTCAAATGATGAGATTGGATATATGGCAAGGCATTTTAATATAATGCTTGACAGGCTGAAACAGGAGAGCCACCTCGCATCTCTCGGCAGGATATCGGCTGTTTTGGCACATGAGATAAAAAACCCTATTACTGGAATCAGTGGTGCAGTTCAACTGATTGATGAAGATCTTCCGTCAGATGACCCCAAAAAGGAGATTATTAATATGATAGTTAAGGAGGTTCAGAGGTTGGATTCAATGCTAAAAGACCTTCTCATGTTCTCAAAGCCTATTGTTGTAAATCCAAAGATGCACGATTTGAATAAACTGATAACAGATACAATTAATCTGCTTGAATTCAAGTGCAGAAAGGGTAAAATATCTATTGACACAAGCCTTAGTAATATTCCAAATATCTTGATTGATGGAGAGAAGATGCAGCAGGTATTACTCAATGTCTGCCTCAATGCTGTTGAATCTATGAAGGAAAATGGCAAGCTGACAATTACAACATCAACAGATAAACCCAATGGCTGCGAATACATTCAGATAGAGATTTCTGATACAGGATGCGGTATTTCTCCTGAAATTATAAAGAATATATTTACCCCGTTTTTTACGACAAAGAAGGATGGCAGCGGGTTGGGACTGCCAATCAGCTTAAGGATAGTGGAAAAACATAAGGGGACAATTAAGGTAGAAAGTGTTGTTGACAAAGGTAGTAAGTTTGTAATAGTATTACCCCTTGAGAATTCATTAAATATAGTTGAGGAAGATGCCGAATATAACGATAGTGAGGTTTTATTATGAAAAAGGCAAGGGCGTTGATAGTTGATGATGAAAATATTATTGCATGGACATTGCAGGAAAAACTGACAAAAGAGGGCTTTGAAGTCAAGACTGCAGAAAATGGCGAATCGGCAATCAATTCTATAAGGGAAGATATGCCGGATATCGCATTTGTTGATGTCTTCTTGCCTGATATAGGTGGAATTCAGATATTGAAGGAAATTATTGGTTTAAATGAAGATATCCCTGTAATTATGATTACAGGCTCAGGTTCAGTTGATACAGCAGTAACTGCCATGAAGCTTGGGGCTTATGATTATATCAGCAAGCCCTTTAACCTCACTGAGGTCGCTATAATTGCAAAGAAGGCTATTGAGTCTAAAAGGGTCAACAGGGAGGTTACATGGCGACTTGAAAAGGAAAAGAAGACCCACAGTATTGATAGTATAATCGGGGAGAGTAAAGAGATTAAAGATGTTCTGGACATGATTCAAAAGATAGTTCAGAGCGATGCAACTACTGTTTTAATAGAAGGGGAGAGCGGGACAGGTAAAGACCTTGTAGGAAGGGCTATACATTATGCGAGCAGACGGTCAGCAAGACCATTCATGGATATAAATTGCACTGCATTGCCAGATACACTTGTTGAGAGTGAGCTTTTTGGCTATGAAAAAGGCGCATTTACAGATGCAAAGGCGAAAAAAATAGGGCTATTTGAGCTTGCAGATGGCGGGAGTGTCCTTCTTGATGAAATCGGAGATATGCTACTTATGACACAGACGAAACTGTTAAAATTTATTGAGAATAAGCGGTTTAAGAGGGTTGGAGGGGCTTCGGATATTGAGGTGGATGTCAGGATTATAGCGGCAACCAATAAGAATCTAAAAGAAGAGATTAAGAATGGGAGGTTCAGAGAGGATTTATATTACCGCCTCAGAGTAATACCGATTTTTATACTGCCGCTGAGGGCGAGAAAAGGAGATATACTAATTCTTGCTAAGTACTTTATAGATAAGTTCAATCAGGAGTTCAGGAAAGATGTTAAAGGTTTATCATCAAAGGCTGAACAGGCTATTCTCTCATATCATTGGCCCGGAAATGTGAGAGAACTGAAAAATGTGATTGAAAGGGCGATTATCCTTGAGAGCAAAGATGAGATATTAATTGAGCATCTACCTATTGAAGTGGTAGAGGGTGTCCCTGTAAAAGGTGAAGAACAGCAACAATCAAGTTTTGTCCTTCCGGAAGGTGGAGTTCCACTTGAAGAAGTAGAAAAAAATCTTTTAATTCAAGCACTCAAAAAAGCCGGGGGAAATCAATCCAGGGCTGCAAAACTTCTAAGCCTGAGCAGATATGCCTTAAGATATAGGTTGAAGAAGATTGGATATTTAAAAGCAGATGCTACAGATTAAGATTAGAAAGAATATAGTTATAAGGTTTGTAAAGTTAATAAAGTCATAAAGCAACTTTTAACTTTCAACTTGATAGACTTTATAACTCCTCTAATTAATGGCATATTAATTGCTTTTATATATCTACTTATCTGTTTTGTAAAACATGGGGAGGTGAACTGCTTATGTAATTTGTTGAAATATTTTGTTTTATTTTTAAGGATACATAAAGTTCAAAAAGGAAAGATGGGCAATATAACACTCATAGAGTGTGAAAATACACATAAAATAAAAAAAGGGGGGGGAGTGAAATGAAAATTAGAATTTTAATTGGTTTACTTTTAGGATTATATTCTTTTCTTTTTTTAGCTGAATTTTCATTTGCCGAATATGGAGATATAATACTGAATAGCAAGGCTGAAAGTATGAGGAAGGCAGGGGTTAATGATGTCATGTTTCCTCACTGGTTTCACCGTATAAGATTTAAGTGTAAGGTTTGTCATGAAGATATTTTTATATTAAAGGCAGGTGCTAATGATATCAATATGAGTCTGATTATGAATGGAGAAAAGTGCGGTAAGTGTCACAATGGTATTATAGCATGGGAGCCTCTTTATTGTGAGAGATGTCATTCATGGGAACCTGGCTGGTCGCCTGGTGTTGTTCAGTATTCAAAGAAGATTGCCAAATAAATAAATAGAAAGGAGGGAATCAATGAAGATTAATAAAATTTTAAAAAAAATATCATTATTAATTACAATATTTATTGCAATATTTTGTATTTCAGTTGACGCGGCTGAAAAAAAACCATCAAAGAAGGCTGCTGAAAAGGCAGCTCCACCAGTAGTAGTAGAACAGCCTAAAGCACCTCCAACTCCTACAGTAGAGACACCTTCTACAAAGACTCTTGACCCAAAAGATAAAAAAAGTCTTATTTACCTTGATACAAAGGGCGAAATGGCTGGAACGGGTGATATCAATAAATCAGGAGTTGCATCTACATTTGCAAAAATTGGGGCAGGATGGCATCCTACTGCTCTTACAGATTCAGGACTTCCATTGGATAAGTATAAGTTGATTAATTGGGCACAGGTTGTTAGGGATAAGACGATTGACCCCCGTTTTGATTTAGACTCAAATGCAAAACCTGATGATGAAGCGATACTTGATATGAATATATTATTTGAGACCAAAAGCGATTTTATGGATAATGTTATATTTCCCCATTTTATCCATACATGGTGGTTAAAATGTGAGGTTTGTCACGCGAGTGTCGGTGGACCTATATTTGAGCCGGTAGCAGGCGGGAATGATGTAAAGATGATAGAAATGGCTGGCGGCAAGTGGTGCGGCAGGTGTCATAATAAGATTGCATTCCCTCTTGCAGATTGTAAGAGATGCCATACCTTTCCAAAGAAGAATAAACCTGACGATACTATTACTCTGAGGACAGTATCTAAGTAGTATGGGCTTTAATTGATGAAAACTACTTTAAAAATTTTTATAATTTTTTATGTAGTGTCAATTGTGTGGATTTTTCCTCTATTTGCGGCGGAGAAAAAACCGCAGGATGTTATTGTATTTGAAAATCAAAAGGCGAGCAGGAAAAAGGCAGATATGCCTCCTGCCCGCTTTTCCCATTCAAAGCATAGTAAATTGAAATGTAAAGATTGCCATCCATCTGTTTTTAAAGAGAAAAAAGGTGCAAATTTGGTTACAATGAAAAAGAATGTAGAAGGTGAATATTGTGGAAAATGCCATAATGGGAAGTCTTCATGGGATATGTCAACCTGTAAAAAATGTCATGTATAACTCTAAATCCCTCTTAACAAAAGGGGGGTAATGTGTGAAATTTAACTAAACAATGTGTAGTTTTACACAAAATCTACAGCTTCACTAAAGTTATTTTTATGAAATTTTTACTTTATAAACTTGAAGCCTTTGATTTTCCTGTCTTTGTGGTTAAATTAGGTTTTGTTCATTTTGAAAATTAATATTTTTTGGAATGGCATGATATATGCTTATTATTCAAGGCAAGGGTTACAGGCAATATAAAATTACAAAATAAACATAAAGAAAAGAAAGGAGGAAAATATTATGAAAGACATGAAAAAATGGTTAGGAGTTGTTGTTTTGATTACTGGTTTCTTATTAATAAATACATCGGTTTTTGCAGTTCATAAAGGTGCAGGTGATTTGACATGCGGTAACTGTCATACAATGCATAACAGCCAGGGAGGTGGTACTAATACGCTTGGTGGTGCATCCGGCGGCTCACTCGTTTTGCTTAGGGCGGATGTATCCAGCAGAGAAAATATTCACAGGCTTTGTCTGCAGTGTCATTCTGATCAAGGCCCTAATGGAGATGTTCAATTTGCGCCAAAGAATGTAAAACCACCAAAGGTGCACCTTGCAACTGGCACACTATGGACACAGACGGATCACCTGACTGGTATAGGTGCTGGTGGTAACTTCTTTCCAGAGGTTAATGCAGATTTTACATTGAGTACAGATGGAGGCAGTACTGCGCTTGGAAGAGGGCATTCCATTGGTCTCGCAAATGTCATACCGCCGGGTAGTGCAGATAGTACGCAAATAGCAGGTTTCTCATGCACATCTTGCCATGACCCTCATGGAACTGCCAATGCAGCCGATACTGCTATAAATAAGTTCAGAAATCTGAGGATGAGTGCAACAAATGCAGGAAGTAATGCAGGTGTTGAACTTACTGATGCAGACCATACGAGTTGGGTTGGAGGTATTAATGGGACAAACTTTCAGGATACTATACTTGCAATAGGCGGGGCATCAAATAAGAATAATATATGGCCGGTAATCAAAACTGCGTCTACTACAGGATCAGCTGCTGATGATACTGCAAATAGCAATTCCTATGGTGGAGGGTCAAATGGCATTTCAAGATGGTGTGCCCAGTGTCATGATAACTGGCATGAGGCTATAGTAACGACCAATGCCTCAGGTGATGATTGGAAAAGGCATCCTGTTAATAACACATTGGCTGGCGATGGTTCAACAACTTCTGGGGCAGGTGTAACTATCATAGATACTACTAATTATGATGTTACAACAGCAGGTTACTACCTTCCTGTTGCAAGTGCTTCATCGTCTAATAGGGTATTTTACAAAACAAATAATTCAACCGATAGGGTTATGTGTCTATCCTGTCATTTTGCACATGGCGGTCCTTATAATGATAATCTAAGATGGGATTATACATCCGCTGTTGGGACAGGTAGTCAGACAGGTAATGCTGTTTCATCAACAAAAGGATGTCAGTTGTGTCATAACAGATAATGAAGTTTGGTTTAATTTCAAAAAGGGGAGGCGGGGACGCTTCCCTTTTTTTTTGCTCTAAATGTATATATATATAACCCGTTCAATATTTTTTGTCATAGCTATATTGATATTTGCATCAGTTGATATAGAAGCCGCCTCAAAGATTGATGTAAGACATATTACCTCTTACACAGCAAAATCAATGGGAGGGGGAGCTCCTTCAAAACTTCATATTGACCATCAGCAGGGCGAGCTTTATGTTGCCAGCAAGAGCAAAGAAATCATAATTATCAATGAAGATGGTATAGCAGTCTTTAAAATCCCACTTGCAAATTCTATACAGATTTTCTCTGTAACAAAGGATGGGAATATTTATTTATCTGATGCAGGTGAGATAAATATCCTTAACTATAGGGGAGAATATCTGAGGAAGTTCGACCTTTCTTCTGTGCCAGATTTCACACTTTTATCTATCCAGTCGCTGCACATAGATGAAAATGGCTATATTTATATAGGTGATGGAAGATTAAGCAGGATTATTGTCTTTGATAGTGCAGGTAAATTTTTATTTCAGTTTGGGAAAAAGGGTAGTAATGAAGGGGAGTTTTTGAACGCAAAGGCAATTACTACAGATTCAGAGAGGTTTTATCTTCTTGACCCGGCACTATTTCGTGTATCAGTTTATAATAAGGAAGATGGTAAATTTCTTTTCATGTTTGGCATTATATCAAGCTTGTTCGGCGGTTTTAGTATGCCGTCAAATATTGATACAGATGGAGAGAGATTATTTGTTGTAGATACAAACAGGTTTGTTGTAATAATCTTTGATAGGAATGGTAAACCAATAGCAGAGTTTGGAGGGGCCGGCAGAAACCCTGAAAACCTTTCATGGCCCTCGGATGTTAAAATAGGTGAAAATGGCAAGATATATGTTTGTGATACGGGTAATGCAAGGGTTCAGGTATATGAGCTTGTTATGCCAGAAGAAAAGGTTGTTCAGCAAATTAGTAAGGGTAAACTGCCAGAAACTGTTGAATCTATCCCCTCACCCCTCCCTTCTTCCACAAGTGGAGAGGGATTGAGCGAGGGGGGTAAGGCAACCGAACCAATAAAGGTTGAGCCTGTTATTGAGAAAGTAGTTGAGCCACAGTCTGTTGAGAAAGAAATTGAGCCGATAAAAATTGAAAAGCAGGAGGAAGATATATTGGCAGATGTATTCAAAAATCTGGAATTTGAAAGTGGGGAGGTTATTATAAAAAAATCTTCCTTTGAATTTTTAGATAAATTATACGAGTTGCTGATAAAGAAACCGACATATAAATTGCATATCACCGGGCATACTGATAATATGGGGGCAGAAGTTAATAATCTGCAACTTGGACAGGCGAGAACAGATGCGGTAAAGGCATACCTCACTAATAAGGGTATTGCCCCCTCAAGAATTATCACTATAAGCTTTGGAGAATCAAGACCAATTGCCGATAATGACACTGAAGAGGGGAGAAAGATTAATAGAAGAGTGGAGTTTTTGATTGGAAAGTAATTGTTTTGGCATATTCTTTGCTTTAATATATAGTCAAGATTTACAAGATAACTAAAGAAAAGAAAAATAAAAAAATCCTGTTTATTCTGTCTAATGATTTTATTTTTTGTTCGGGTTTTTGTTCTTAATTACTTATGATGAAAAGATTCTTTTTAACATGTGGAATTCTGATTATTCTTATAGCTAAGGTAGAATCCGCACCTTCGAGTTTCTATTTTATCAGCGCTATTGACAGATTTTCAGATGAATATAGATTTGAGGGATTATCCTCAATTTTTATAGAAGATGATGAACTATATGTTGTTGATAATGGAGGGAACAATATCTATATTTTTGAACTTGATGGGACGCCTGTTTTTCGGTTTGGAAAAGAAAAGGGGGTATCATCCCCCATTGATATTTTTGTTTCAAATAATTATATCTATATGAGTGGAGAAGGTAAAAATTATATAGAGATTTTTAATATCAGGGGAGAAAAGGTTGGAAGCATTGAGCCTCCTTATGAGGGATTTACACCAGGTAAGATGGCGGTTATGGATGGGGTAGGTTTTCTTGTTGTTGATAGAAATTCTTTAAAGATTTGTGTATTTGATAAAGATGGGAAATATCAATTTAACTTTGGCGGCAGAAATCTGTTTAAATCAATTGGCGGTATTGCAGCAAAGAGTGGAAAGATTTATGTGTCGGTAATGAGTGCTGACCCTGTCGTAAGGATATTTGATACAAAAGGCGAATACCTTGCAGGTTTTGGGCATATTGGGGAAGGGGAACAGAATTTTTCTATGCCTTCTGGAATAAAAGTCGATGATGACGGTATGATATGGGTAGTTGATGCCTTTAAGCATCGGGTGACAGGTTTTAATGATGAAGGAAAAAGACTGAGTGGATTTGGTATTTATGGAAATTCCAGGGAAAACCTCTATTACCCCCTTGGCATTGATTTTAAGGGAGAGAACTTTTATGTAGTAGAAAAAGGCAGGGGAAGGGTTAGTATGTTTAAGAAGGTGGAATAAGATGAAAAGACAAGAAACAAATAGAAGTAGGCAGTATGCAGTATGGAGTAGGCAGAAAAAAACTATATATTGCTTACTGCTTACTGCCTACTGCTTACTGTTTGCTAATGATTCCTTTGCCGGAGATTATCATAAATCAGGTATTCCTGCTGAAACTACGCTTGCATGTGCCCAGTGTCATGTTATGCATGGCACGCAGGGTAGTGTATCTTTGATTTATAGTGGAGGAATAAATACTTACGAAAAGTTACTTAGGGCAGATTCAGTGGTTAATCTTTGTAAATACTGTCATGATGGAGATCCTATTAATATCGGTGCACCTGACCTGTTTAGTCCTATTTATAACGCTTCGGCAGGTGATTTTAATACAGGCGGAACACCTGACGAAGATAAACGGCACAGTATCGGAGTTGATTTGACAGGGATAAAGCCACCGGGTTATGTAGGGAGTGACTGGACTACAGCACAGACAAAATACGGTCCTGTTTTCAGCTGTATATACTGCCATGACCAGCATGGAAATAGTAATTACAGAAATTTTAGGCCCGAACCATTAGACCCCTCTTTCAGAGAACCGGGAGATAGCACACCAGCGGATTCATATAAAATAGTAACCTATAATAATGGAGTATGGGATGGTATATCCTCAATTGCACAGGCGGTTATAGATGGGAATTGTGATGGGAGTAACCCTGCCAACCAATATTCCACATCTAACATGACATTTAGGAGTAGTACTAAACAAATAGCTGGTTTTTGTGGTAAATGTCATGTAAAATTTTATAATTCTAACGGGTATGGTGGTGATGATATTGGTTATGGAAGTGGGAAGTTGGGTGGCAGTGTTACAGGCGATAGCGGGACAGATACTCAATGGGTTCGTCATCCTGTAGGTAAGATTTCAGTTGGGGTTGGAAATGGGCATACAGTCCCGGCAAATTTTGCATCAATAACTGGTTTTAATCGGGTGCGTGCTATAAATCCGGATGGGCTTGACAGTGGCGGCGATGAACAGCCGTTTTGTCTTACCTGTCACAGGTCGCATGGTTCTCCAAATCATTCTAATTTAATATTTGGGGCACCGACAGCATCAGGGGGGGCTGGCACAATGATGAGAGATACATGCCAGCAGTGTCATAATCAATAGGAGAGACGAGATGATAAAAGATAGAAGTCAGAAGCCAGAAGCCAGAAGCAAGACCACTTATCTCTTGTTTACTGCTTACTGCCTACTGCTTACTGCCTACTGCTTACTGTTTTTTGCATCCGCTGTTCAGGCAGAAGTGGGAAAGGATGTTCATAAAATAGATAGGATTGTGGTCCTTCCTATGGCAAACATTTCTGGAAATTTAGATGCTCGTGCAATTATAGATTCATTGCTTCAGAAAGAACTTGAAAAAAGAGGGTTTGAATTGGTTCCATATGAAGATGTGGATAAATTTTTGACCAAGAGAAGAATTAGGAATACGAGTTTTATTGACAGAATAACAACGCTTGAGTTAAATCGTGAGCTTGGAGTTGATGCGGTGGTTTTAGGTTCAATTGACCAGTATTCCAATGTTAGTAATGAAATATATGTAGGATTAACTCTTCGCCTTGTTGGGACAAGGGATTGTTCAATAATATGGATGGACACCGTTTCCTATGCTGGAAGCGATTTTGCCGGCTTGCTTGGTATTGGTAGAGTGAAATTGATTGTTCAGCTTGGATCGGTAGCTGTTAGCAATATTGTGGGTGGGATACCAAGGGAATATCTCTTGAAAAATAGAGATGATAATCTTTTTGAGATAGGGAGCTTAAAGATTTCTCCCGCAATTGTCAGAGGGGGGAAGTCTGCAAAGGTATCAGTCAAAATTATATCTGTTGTAGAAAAAATAGTGAAGGTTCAGGCTTATATAGGTGAAATGAAATTTGATTTGAAGGATGGAGATGGTGATTATTATGATGGCGAGATTACCGTTCCCTATGCAGATGGCTTATATCCTGTAGATATTATTGCTGTGCTGTCTGATGATAAGATTTCTCATTTTCCTTCAGTAGGGGAGGTAAAGGTTGATACAGTATCGCCAGAAGTAACAGTTTCAACAGACAAAGATGTTACTGCCGGGCTTGTAAAAAAGGATTCAATTATATTTACCCTTAAAACAAATGAGGTTATAGAAAAGTGGGAAGTTGAAATAGTGGATAAAGAAAATAAATTTGTGAGAGGAGAGAGGGGATTTGGTGCATTACCTATGCAGCTTATGTGGAGAGGTGAGAATAATGCAGGAAGTAGAAATGATGATGGAATATATTATCTTAACCTTACGGTATGGGATACTGCAGGAAATGCAGGGGTTTTTCAAAAGAAGATAATACTGGATGCAACACCACCGGCAGTAAAAATAGAGGCTGAAGCAACTGATGATAATGATGTGGTAATTTTTAACCTTGACTACGAAGAAAATGAAATGATGGAGAAGTGGGAATTTGTAATATTGGGCGAGGACTCAAAAATTATAAAGAATTTAAGCGGAAGAGGGAATGTAGCTAAAAAGCTAATTATACCTTTAATATCTGAAAACAGAGAAGTGACAGCAGGTGGTGGAAAGATAATGTATGCTTTTAAGGCTGTGGATAAAGCAGGAAACATATTTAAAACCTCAAACCAGACAATTGCTTTCTCAAAGAAAGAAAAGGAAAAGTTTGCAAAGAGAAATGAAAAATTACAATTTGGATGGGGGGAGAGCGATTTTTAGATTGGTGAAAATCTGTTTAAATCAAAGTTATCTGCGATAAAATCAATTTTTTGCTCTTGTATAGAAAATTTAAACACAAATGGCACGGAGAGCACAGAGATTAAAAACCCTAAAATTATTTTTACCTTTGTGTCCTTCGCGGCTAAGGTCGGGTCTTTGTTCTTTCCTCTTTCTCTGTGTCCTCTGTGGTAAATTAAGTATCTGTTTTTTAATATCACCATCTTATGCAGTTGAAAATCAGGATAACCCTTCCTCTAACTCCTTAAATAGCTACATAGAGCAGTTTTACGAATATAAGTATAAAACTGCGAATGAGGTGACAGCACAATCTCTCCTCCAGCAAAGGGCTATTCCTCTTACACTTCTACCAAGGGACAAATACGATTTAATTGACTGGGCAGGGGCTGTGAGGAGTGGTATAATTTCTCCGCTTTCATCAATTGATGGTTTGCAAGAAGATGATGATCCCATTGACCTTCTTATATCAATCAAGGCTAAGAATGAATTTATGACGGATGTCATCTTTCCTCACAGTATTCATACATATTGGTTAAGTTGTAAAATTTGTCATCCGGGTATTTTTGTTCAAAAGAAGGGTGGTAATCCTGAGATGACCATGTGGAAAATTTTAAGTGGAGAGTATTGCGGCAGGTGTCATGGTAAAATAGCCTTTCCTTTAAGGGAATGCTACAGGTGTCATATGGAGCGGTTACAAAAGGATAAGGTGAAAGAAATAAAAAATGAATAGAAGCCAGAAGTTAGAAGTCAGAAGCCAGAAGTTAGAAGTCAGAAGACAGAAGTCAGAAGTCTGTCTTCTGTCTTCTGTCCTCTGTCCTCTGGTTTTTTGCTTCTTACTTCTTATCCTTATCTCTTGTACAGGGATGAAGATTGAAAGAGAAGAGGTGTCAGAGGGGACATTGGTTTTTTACCTTTATCTTCCAAATTCTAACCAGCAGGATATAAATTTTACAATTGAGAAGATTGAAATCAAACAAAGGGATGGGGGATGGATTAAATTATCAGAAAAACCATTTGTAATAAGGTCCCTTGATATAGCAAAGGATCAGGTTCTGTTAACTGAATCAAATATAATGGAAGGAGAGTATGACAGGGTTATGATACGTATCTCCAATGCCAGTGTAAGGAGAAATGAAAAATTTCATACACTGGCACTGCCTCAACCGAATGGAGAGGTAGAACTCAAAGGGGATATTATAAGTATAGGAAGCAGTGAGAGTAGGGCTATATTTTTAACATGGGAACCTGATAAATCTGTCTCAAATAACTATCTTTTTAGCCCTTCAATAACTATTGAATCTCAAAGAGTTTCTCCAAAGACACTGCTTTTATATGTTGCAAACAGCGGTTCAAATTATGTATCGGTTGTTGATAGGTTTGAAAATAGAGTAGTTGGTGTAATAGGTGTAGAAAAGAATCCTACAAGTCTTGTTTTAAGCCAGGAACAAGAGAGGTTGTATGTTTTAAATTCCAGGTCAAATAGCATATCAATTATTGATACATCGCAGGACTTTGTCCGGGACAGGATACAATTTAGTTCAGGAATTGAACCTGTTGAAATGGCTATGATTCCATACAGCGACAGGAGAAATCATGGAAAACTATATATTACGAATCGGGGGTCTAATGATGTTACTGCTATAGATACATTTATGAAATCTCAGATAAAGAGTGTAAGGGTTGGCAATGCTCCGCTTGGAGTATCCGCCAATCCAGAAAGGCAGGAAGTATATGTAGCCAACAGCGGGTCAAACTCCATTTCAGTTATTGATTCTATAACAGATGAAGTAAAGGCTACCATAAATGTTGACAGAACACCTGTAGATGTTGTAGTTGTAAGAAATAACATTTATGTCCTGAATGCCGAATCAGATAGTATTACAATTATAGATACCGTTACAAAAACTATTAAGGGGAGAATACAGGCAGGTATTAATCCGCGAAAGGGAATTTATTCTGAAAAATACAACAGAATTTATCTTTCAAATTATGGTGTTGGACAGGTTTCTTTTTTAATTCCGTCGTCTGCAGTCATTACGAGAAGCATAAATGCCGGAAGTAAGCCGATAGGACTAGCAATTGATGAAGGAAGAAACCATCTTTATATCACTGATTATAGTTCCAACAGGGTGATACTTATAAATCCTGTCTCCGAAGTTGTAGAAAAGATAATTATAGTAGGGAAAAAGCCTTATGGAATTGTTTCAGTAAAATAATATTTCGGCATATTTAAATTAGGCACAGAGTTCTGTATCTCTGTGGCACTTTCAGGTTTTTGTTCATGAGGAGAGGCAGGATAGGTTGAGTGAGAATAATAAAAAGAGTTGGTACTATAACAGGAATAACGATTTTATATTTGATAGGTTCCTTAAATAGAAGTTTTGCAGATGGTCTATCTTTGAATGGAGATGTAATTTATACAATGAGCGAGAATGAATTTGCAGGAAAGATGACCACCAAGTCGACTTTATCTCAGGTTTATTCATTTGTTTTTAATAAAAAAATTACAGGGACAATGGGGTTGTCTGGGGATATAAGAGCATCTCAGAACAAGGTGGATTCAACTGAAAACAGCACAATTGCCCCCTCTTTATTTTTGGATATGAATAATAAATATTTTAATTCAAATATTGGGTATCAGGTAAATGATCGTTTTCTTGCAACAGGTAACAGTATAAATACTACCTCAAAAAATGCCATTTTCTCAACAGCCCCTGCTGGTTTTCCCTCATTGAGATTTAATTATAATGAATTGCAATCAAAAGACAGATTTTCTCTTGTTAATTCAAGACAGTCATATATGAGTGCCAGCACAGATTACACAATCAAACGTCTTAATTTGTTGTATAATTATAGCAGTTCAACATTGAATGATTTTGTCTCACAGATAAAACAAGAGAACCCGACACATCTGGGGACCGTCAGTTATAATAACTCCTTTTTTGATAACAGGTTGAATATTAGCACAAATGTTGGTGTAACAAACTCAACCTCTACAAGTATAAGTTTATCTGGTGTGCCTCAGACCTTTCCTGATAAAAAAGATGCAAGCAATGGGCTTTATGCGATAGATACCTTGCCTGGCGACGGGCAGTTGTCCGATTACCCATCTTTAATTGATGATAATAAATCTTCGGATACAGGAATTGACTTAAACGGTTCTTATAGAAATATAGGTTTGAAATTAAAAAATACAGATACAATAAACACTATTTATATATATATAGATACATTGGATAGCAATATAGCAAATATGAATTTCGGATGGAATATTTATTATAGTAATGACCTCTCAGGGCTTATCTGGAGCTTTGCAACTGTATCGGACAGTTCCTATGATGAGGTTAATAAACGATTTAAACTGGTTTTTTCAGTGCCTATAAATGCACTCTTTTTTAAGGCGGTAAATACAACTTATGATTCTTCAGCCCAGAAGATAAGTGTTACGGAGATAGAGGCGATAGGGTCAATCTCTAAAAAGACCAGCGTTACAGTTGAGACAATTACTGATAGACAATATGGCGGGATGAATCTGAGCCTAAGACCAACGGAGAAGACGGGTATTTCATACAATATAAATTATGATGAATCAAAACAGTCTCCTATTGACCGCAAAGATACGAATATCAATCAGGGGATAGTATTGTCCTATGCAATGTCTAAATATGCCTCATTTTTTCTAAACTATCAAAGTCAGAAAACTGAATCAACATCAAGCAAAAGTATCGGTTCAAATAATTATACATTTTCATTAAGCACAAACCCAATGGAAACTATAAATGGATCAATTGCCCTTGGCCGTTTTGAATCCCTTTCGGGGGATGATAAAACTTCGGAAACAACTTCTGAAAATATAAATATGTTCTTTAGATTGTATTCTGGTATTGACCTTGGAACAGGTTTTACATCAAGCAAAACAGATGACCTTATCAGTGGAACAAAAACGGCAACTAATTCAGTTAACGGAAATTTAACCTTAATACCGAAAAATAGCATAAACATCCTCATTAATGGCGCATTTTCATCTTCCACATCTGATACCGGGAGAGAAACGAGCAGTTCTCAATCTGAAGCTCTAACATCAACGGTAAATATAACTCCATCACGGTTTGTAAATTTGTCTGCCAATATTCAGCATCTTCCTGAGACGAAGCAGAATTACTCTATAAATACACGGCTGCCGGGCAGTTTGCAAATGAATATTAATTACAATGTTTCACAAACAGGCGCAGAGACAATGGGAGGCAGTATTTACTGGAATATAAGCAGATATCTGTATATTTCTTCAAGCTATACTACGACTTTGACTCACAACAGCACAGGAGACCGCAGTAATTTATATAGTATAGCTTTATTAATCCGCAGATGAAGAAATTCAAGAAAAACGGTAGAAAATATTTCAATAAATTATAAAAAAGTGATACATTAATACAATTTATTTAATAAAATTGATGAAGAAAGGGGTGATGTTGAAATTAAGAAATGGTATATAAAATATATTTTATTGATTCCCTTATTTGGATTTTTAGTTGTTCATAGTGGATGCGGTACATCTCCGAAACAATATATCAGGACTAATGTAAACTTTCAGTATATTAAAAAGGTTGCAGTGCTTCCTCTTAATAATCTGACGGATGACAAGTATGCTGGCGAGAAACTTAAGAGTATGATTGTAATGAATATACTTGAAAGCGGTGTTTTTGAAGTGGCGGAAGATGGAGAAGTTAATAAGGTGGTAGTTGATGTTTTTAGGGAAATGGGGTTCAGAGAGGGAGAACTTGTTGCATTGGACATTGAGGGCATCAAGAGAATTTCTGAGAAGCTTGGGGTACAGGCGATTTTTATTGGTTCAGTGGAGTCATACGGTCAAAACCGTGGGGGAGGCTCACAGTATGCCGTTGTTTCCCTATCTCTTCGACTGGTAGAGTCAAATTCCGGGCTGACATTATGGCGGGGTTTTCATTCTCAAAAAGGCAGCAGTTTAATGAGATCAATATTTGGAATTGAGCAAAAAGGTGAGATTGAATTAAGCAACGAAGTAGTAAAAAAGGTATTTGCGACATTTTTTGGAAAGTATTAACACATTTTATAAAACTCACTGATTGCTAATAAAAAGAATTTCCACTTCGGGATTAAAGTTACCCAACCGTTATTAAGGGAGTGAAAAACAAAAATCAGTATAAGGAAATAAATTTCTGCTCTCTGCTTTCGCAGGGACAAGTTTACCCCTGCAAAAGCAGGGGCAGGAATGGTGTTGGCAAAATCTGTAAATTAATCAGTTTTTTGTTTTTGATAGCAATCCTTATATTGCCATTATTATTTCATGGATGTTCTTCTTCTGTTATAATTTATTCTGATCTTAATAGAGAAAAAGGACTATTTGAAATAAAGAGGGTTGGGGTGCTCCCATTTGTAAATGAAAGTGAAAAACGGCAGGCAGGAGAGATTGTTACAAATACATTTAATACCATATTATTTAAAAGCGATATATTTCAAATAGAGGAGAAGGGTAATATAGAAAAGTTTCTAATTAGCGAAAAAGTAAAATCTGTTCAAATGATGGATATGGAACAGTTAAAAAAATTAGGGATGAGATTAAAAATTGATGCAGTTTTCATCGGTGTTGTAGAAGAATTTACAGGTGGAGATTGGGGAGGCAGGTTGACAACCCCTGTAGTAGTTATCCGCGTTAAATTAATTGATATCAGAAGCGGGAAGATATTATGGATGGTCAGGCACAAGAAGAGTGGTGACGATTATATTACTGTGTTTGGCTTTGGTCGGGTAAGGTCAATAAGCGCCCTTACAAAAAGAGTAGTTTCGGAGATAATTGAGACAATAAAGTGAACAAGATGCAAGATGCAAGATGCAAGGGCATAAAGGCAAGAGACAGTTCAAGGTTCAAAGCTCAAAGTTTAAGGCTTTCAGCTTTTTTTTTGCTTCTTGTTTCTTGTTTTTTGAGCGGTTGTAGTAGAGGGACATTCTGGCTACAGGGAGATAGGTATGTTGCAAAAGTAAATGATGATACAATTACAGAATATGATTTCAAAAAAAGACTTGAAGGGTTTCATACAATAAAGGATATAGGGGATAAGATGCATATAGATATAGCGAATGTTGACTATCTCAAAATACTAAATGAGATGATAGATGATAAGCTGATTGTTCAGGAGGCGATTAAGATAGGTCTTGATAAGACACCTGAATTTACAGGGGATTATAAACTCTACAGACTCAATCTCTCTCTATATATGCTAAAAAAAGAAGAAGTTATTGATAAGGTCAAGGTAACAGATGAAGAAATAAAGAATCGTTATATGATCCTTTACGAATCAGTGAGATTGCGTCATTTCTTTACAAAAGAAAGGGAGAAGGGAGAGAAGATTGTTGGCGAATTAAAAAAAGGAGCTGATTTTACCAATCTCGTAGAGAAGGAATCAGAAGACTCTGATGGGGTAAAGAAAAAAGGCGGTGATGTGGGTTTTAAAAGGAGAGATGAATTGCCAAAGGAGATAGCGGATGCAGCCTTTGGCATGAAAGAAGGGGAAATAAGCGGGTTAATCAATACAGCGCATGGTTTTCATATAATCAAATTAGAGGAGAGAAGAGTGCCAGCTGAAACAATTTCCGACAAGGAGAAAAAAAGAACAGAGAGGTTAATCTTTAGTGAGAAAGAACGAGAAAAAAACAGGGAATACCTGACAAAATTAATAGAAACGGCAAAAATTACCATCAATGAAGATATACTGAAAAGCATCAAAAGGGATGAGGAATTTGATGGGGGAAAAGGGATTGCGGCGACTGTAGAAGGGGAAGATATCAAAAGGGATGAAGTTCTGGCTCGCTTGAGGTCAGCACCTTTGGGAAGAGATGAAGATGAGATGGATAGATTAAAAAAATTAGTTATAGACAGTATAATTAACCAGAGGCTTCTTGACAGGGAAGCTGATAGAAGAAATTATGAGAAAAATGAAGACTTTAGATATTCGCTCTTAATTACAAAGGAGGCTGTCTTAAACAGGTTTTTTAAAAATAAAATTATCGCTGCTGCAATTAAAGTTGATGATGAGGAAATCAGAAGATATTATGATGATAACAAAAAGCTCTTTAAAGAACCTGAAAAAATCAGAATGAGCACAATTAAGATTAAGGAAAAAGAAAAGGCGGAGAGGATTATTGGCGAGTTAAAAAAGGGTGCTGATTTTGATATAACTGCCTCTGATATATCTAATACTTCAGCTGTCTCAAAAGGGGAAGATACAGGCTGGTTATATGTTAATATGATGCCTCCTGATATTAAAGATGGGCTAAATGAGATGGAGGTAGGGGAGATATATGGGCCTTTTAATTTTGAAAAAGATTTTATTATTATTAAGCTCACTGGGAAAGAGGAAGGGAAATTGAGAGATTTTGAATCTGTTAGAGATAGCATTATTGAATCCTTGAGTAAAAAAAAGTATGAACAGCTTATGTCTGATTATATTATGAAATTAAGGGCAGTTTCAAAGATTAGAATAAATGAATCTTTTATGAGAGGTCTTAATGCAAGAGGCAAGAAGTAAGAAACAAGAGGTAAGAAACAAGATGCAAGAAACAAGATGTAAGAAACAAGATACAAGAAGCAAAAAGTCTGGCTTCTTGCTTCTTGCTTCTTGTCTCCTGCTCCTTGCGTCTTACAGTTGCATACCTCCAAAGGTGGCCATTGTAAGGAGGACATGTGTTGACTGCCATCAGAAAGAATACAAGAAATTTTCCAGCGATGAGAGTCAGCATATTCCTGTAACGCAGAAGCTTTGTGAAGGGTGCCACATCCCTCATGGTGCCATAGGTGCACTTTATTTAAAAAATCAAGGGTCTGCCCTGTGTTATAACTGCCATGAAAAAGATAAAGTCAGGCTTGAAAAGAAAAACCTGCACGACCCGTTAAAAAAGAAAGACTGTTTAATCTGCCATAGTCCACACTCATCAAAGACAAAGAAATTATTACGCATAGCTGGGAATGACCTTTGTTTTAACTGTCACAGTAAAGAGGATTATCAGAAAAAAAAGATTCATAAACCCCAGGAAGAGGGATGTATAAAGTGTCATGACCCTCACTCATCGGATAGTCCCCACGGGCTCACCATGCCTGTTAGACAATTATGTCTGGACTGTCACAAGGTGAATATAGAGTTAAAAGCAGCCCATAAGGATTACCCTTTTGAAGATAGTGATTGTACAAGTTGCCATGCATCACATTCTTCGTCAAATGAAAAGCTGTTAAGAGAGAATATTCACAAGCCGTTTGCCGAATTAGATTGCGGTTCCTGTCATAATCCCTCAGACTCAAAATTACCTCTGGGGATGAAGATAGAAGGAGATGCCCTATGTTATAAATGTCATTCTGATAAGAAAGAGTCCTTTCAAAAAGCACATATCCACGCCCCAGTCAAAGATGGCAGATGTCTGTCTTGTCATAGTCCGCATGCATCAGATTATAAGAATGGATTGAGAAGCCCTGAAAAAGAACTATGCTATAGCTGTCATGAAAAACAAAAAAAAGAACATAAGAAAAAATATATTCATACGGCTTTGACTAAAAACAATTGTTCCGATTGTCACGACCCCCATGCCTCCGAACAAGAGAAGGGGCTGAAATATGCAGGCGGAATGCTTTGCTACAAATGTCACAAAGAAGATAATTTTAAAAATACGGTTTCGCACACTCCTGTTGCTGAAGGAAAATGTATTGCATGCCACTCCCCTCATGCCTCGGACTTTGAAAATAGCCTTATTGCAGAGAAAGGGAATATCTGCTATATGTGCCATAATGAAATAAAGAAAAAATCTGAGAAATTTAGCACCCATACTCCGCTAAAAAATGGGGATTGTGCAAAGTGTCATAAACCTCATGGCTCTAATATAGACGGGATGCTGACGCAAAAAAAGGAGGACCTTTGTTTTAACTGCCATACCAATATGGAAAAGGAATGGGGAAAGGATGCTGTGCATGGTCCATATAAAGATGGGAATTGCTATAGCTGCCATGACTCGCATGCCAGCAATAGAAATAACCAATTGATAGATGACGAACCGGAACTCTGTTATGGCTGTCATAAAGATACAAAGGTAGGGCTTGCCGCCATGAAACATACCCATATCCCTTTATCAGAGGGTAAATGTATGGTATGTCATAATTCTCATGGAGGCAAGATAAAGGGCTATTTAAAGAGGTCTGTGAAAGTCCTCTGTCTCTCCTGTCATAAAGATATTGCTGATAAACTGGCGACCCCTGGCAGTTTTATTCATAAGCCAGTTGATGAAGGCGAGTGTCTGAAATGCCACCATCCCCACTATGCAAAAGAGGAAAATCTGCTGCTGTCTGATAACCTGACACTATGCTCAAATTGTCATGAAAAAACAGATAAAGGTTTTATACAGCGGCACGGAAATATTCCTTTAAAGGAGGGGAATTGTACCTCCTGTCACGAGTCTCATTTCTCTAAAAACAAGAATCTTCTTCATACAATTCTTCATAAACCTTTTGAAGATAACAGATGTATAGAATGCCATCCTGACTCAAAATAGGAAAGATGATATATGAAGAGTTATAAAATACTTCTAATGATGTTAGTTTTTTGTATGGCATGTATATGGGCAGAAGATGCCTATCCGCATGGAAAGGAAAAACATGTGGATAAGAGTACTGAAACTGTTGCAGAACCAAAGGACAAAGGCATAGAGGAGAAGGCAGTTGCATTACCTCCTGTTTCACATGAGGGACATGGGCACACAAAAATAGTAAAGACAGGCTCGTTTAATGCAATCCAGATTGGCGAGAAGCAGGGTTATAATGTTGCAGTTGTTTTTGCAGGATTTAATGCAGTTGTTTGGGGGTTAGTTTCATTTTATTGGAGAGAGAGGGATAGAGATGGTTGATAAATTTAAAGAGTCATTAGGAATAAATTCTTTTCACTATCAAATTCCTTCCCATGCCAACAAAATACCCTATACACTTGGAGGCATTACACTAATATCTCTTGTTATTCTATTTATAAGTGGTTTTATTCTTACTCAATTCTATAATCCTGCTGTCTCAGATGCCAATAAGAGTATCTCATATATAAAGGATGAAGTATATCTTGGGTGGTTTATAAGAGGGATACACTATTGGGCAGTTCAGATAATTACTGTAACAGTATCGCTGCATCTAATCAGAGTATTTTTAACCGCATCATATAAAAAACCGAGGGAATTTACCTGGCTTAGCGGTGTATTACTTCTTTCATTAGCAGGAGGATTTATATTTACCGGGACTGTCTTAAAGTGGGACCAGGAGGGTTATGAGGCACTACATCATCATCTGTGGGCGATGGAAAAACTTGGAGCTATTGGAAATATATTTTCTTCAGAATTTTCAAGAGTCAATATATTGGGGAGGTTTTATACACTTCACATCTCAATTCTGCCAATTCTTACTATCTTCTTGTTATCAGTCCATGTTTTTCTTATAAAAATACATAGAATTTCTCCGCTGCCGTCAGGAGGAGAAGAAAGAATGGTAGATTTTACTTCCCATATAAGGCAGTTGATAAAATATGGACTATTTACACTTTTAATTATTTCTATCTTTGCCCTTATAATAGAGCCTTCGCTTGGGGGGGAGCCAGTAGAAGGGATTGAGGTTACAAAACCGCCATGGATGTTCCTGTGGCTATATTCATTAGAAAATATCTGGGTATATTCTCTGATATTTGCCCCTTTTATAATATTTACACCACTAATCCTTTTACCTTTTTTTGACAGAAACAGTTCAATAAAGCTCGGGGAAAGAAAGACAGCGATTGCAGTATTTATTATAATATTCCTGATAATGATTGGACTTATAATAAATGGAATGATTACATCAGCAGGGCATCACATGGGATAGGTGTGTGTGGGGTTACATGCCGATTATATTATATCCTGCATCAACATATATAATCTCGCCAGTTACACCACTTGAGAGGTCACTGCATAGATAGAGTGCTGTCTTACCAACTTCTTCGGCTGTAATATTCCTTTTTAATGGTGATTTTTCACCGCAATGTTCCAGCATAGTTCTAAGCCCTGCAATACCTGATGCGGCAAGTGTCTTTATTGGTCCTGCAGATATTGCATTTACCCTGATGCCATTCTGTCCCATATCGGATGACAGATAGCGGACACTCGCCTCAAGCCCTGCCTTTGCCACCCCCATAACATTATAATTTGGTATTACCTTTTCTGCCCCATAATATGTCAATGTAACAATGCTCCCATTTCTTCCATTCATAAGAGGTTCGGCATGCCTGCACAATAGAGTGAGGGAATAGACACTCACATCCATTGCCAGTAAAAACCCTTCTCTGCTTGTATTAATATATCTCCCTGAAAGTTCATCTTTATTTGCAAATGCAAGGGAATGTATCATGAAATCAAGCCCCTGAAAACTATCGCTGATTTTTTTAAAAACTGACTCAACCTGCTCATTTTTGCTTACATCACACGGCTCAATAATTTTTGCACCAACACTCTCTGCCAATGGTCTTACCCTTTTTTCTAAGATTTCATTTTGATATGTAAATGCAACCTCAGCCCCTGCATCTGCCAATTGTTTGGCACATGCCCATGCAATACTCCTCTCATTTGCCACACCAAATACAATACCCTTTTTACCATCCATTAATCCCATATATCCTCCAATAATTATAGTAATGAGAGATTGGGTTGCCTATTGTTATTTAATACGCCTGTTATATCGCCGAATATAACAGCATCTTCAACTGTTGCTGTTATAGGAAGCAGGTCTTTGGTAAACCATATCCAGACAATCCCTTTTGATTTGAATATCGCTCTGGGGATTTTTACCAGAAGCATATAACCGTCCTCTTTTTCTATACCCAATCTTTTCCTTACAGGAATCTCCTCTCCATGTGAGGACACATGAATGGAATAGTTCACAATCCCCTTATCAGGAATTCCTTTAACAATATAATCTTTTCCTTTCTCAATATTCCCGAGGAATCCAAATCTGAAATTAAATAGTGCAGAAAGAATATCATCATAGATTGTATCAGAAGGTATCTCTTCAACAGTCTCCTTTAAGAGTTTTTGCATGAAAGAAGACTTCCAGTTTATCTTATTGCTTTCATAGTCTATAAGAGTGGCAGACTGCCATATCTTATTTCCTACAATCTCAATCCTTTCAAATTTTGTGGATATTAATCTATTAAGATTCTCATCATATCTGAGATGTGAGATGTATAAATATTTGCGATAACTTGTGATGAAGCCTATAAACCCAAGTGTCTCCGCCTCTAATACAGCAGTATAATTACTATCATTATTATTTTTCTTAAATGTTATTTTTCCTTCAGCAGCCTTTTTAAACCACAAAAAACTAATATCGTAATAGAGAGATTCCTCCGGCAGGTCAACCCCCACACCTATTCCTGCGGAAGTTGAGTCGTTTCGAATGGGCATCGGTAACCGTTGGAAATAGGTGTGGGGGTAAACTGAATCTGCAAGGTAGAAGATTGATAAAAAGAGGAATGTTGTGATTTTAAATAGATATTTCATTGGATTTTTTGAATTGTATCAAATGATTCATTATTAAGCAAGTTGGCTTAAGTTGGGTAAAATCGGATTGAATTTAGGGTTGAAGTTGTGTGGCATGATTGGGGTATATTACAGAAGTTCAATTCCACTTATCCCCTTTACCTTTTCATAGAGTTTTCTGTCGGCAGTAATGAATCTGCATTTCAATCTCTGTGCAAGTTCTATATAAGATGCATCATAGAGGGTTATGCCATAACGCTTTGAAAGGTATATTGAGCTAAGATATTCATTTTGTCCGAAACCAAAGACATCAAAATCAAAATCCCATATAAGGGAAAAGGCATCGGAAGCGTCATTATAACTCAGCCTTGTTTTAGTTGAAAAGACATTTGCTATCTCATAGAAAAAGAGATTATGGACAGCTATGGTATCTTTGCCTGAAGTGTGGTTTTCCCTGAAAAGCCTTGCCTTTTCTTCCCTGTCTTCATCTCCAAATATCCACTTAAGGACAACGGAGGCATCAAGGACTATCATCTGCCCTCTCTGATTTTCCTGATGGCTTTTACAGTATCTATCCTGGTTTCTTTAAGATGCTTCTTTTTCCATCTGTCCATTTCTGCCGCTACATCAACGAGTTTTTTCTCCCTGTGTTTTTTCTGGACTTTTTCCTCATATTCTTCTATGGAGATTATTACGGCAAGGGGCTTATTTGCCCTTGATATGATTACCTCCTCGCCTTTCATTGATACATCGTCAAGAACAGAGCCGAGTTTTTTCCTTAAATCAAGTGCCGTTAAAGTTTTCATGCCGCCCTCCTTTCGCTATAATATAGACTATAATAGTAACTATGTCAATTGGAAAAATGGACATAAGAAAGAATTGACAGTTTTTACTGGGAGGTGTAGATTTAACCATCTGTTTTGTCATAGGGAAGCTTGTGTTTTTTATTGGAGAGAACTTGATGGGGGATTATCGGATGCGGGGAGTGGGTATATCTGGCGAGGTTGAGGTATGATTTGGGAAAGTATATTTCTTATCTATATAAGGTGTTCCATGCGCCTAAAATTTTGGTAAAAAAATAAGGACGAAAAATGACCTTGCCTTGAGATTATTTTAAGGCTAAACTGTTTTTGGGGCTGAATGTCAGTATTCTGCAGATAAGGAGGAGATGTTATGGATGATAGAGACAGGGATTTGATATTCGAAATTAAAAGAAGACTCACATCGGATTTAGCAGACCATGTGAAGCGTCTCATAGTTTTTGGTTCAAGGGTGAGAGGTGAAGCAGCAGAGGATTCAGACCTTGATGCTATTGCATTAGTAGATGAAAAAACCCCTGAAATTGAAAAACATCTTGAAGATATAGTGTATCAGGTTATGTGGGATCATGATTTTAAGCCTATCATATCCCTCAAGGTATTCTCTGAATCTCACTTTTACAACGCCCTTAAAAGGGGTTTTTCCTTTTATAGGCATGTTGAAAAAGAGGGGATTTCAGCATGACCGAGGAAGTAAAAAAACTGATTGAAAAGGCTGAACATGCGCTTGAAGTGGCGGAGAAACTGATGGATGACAGCTATCCGTCAGATGCCGCAAGCAAAATCTATTATTCAATGTATTATGCAGCGCAGGCGCTTTTGAAATCAGAAGGGATTGATGTTATCAAGCATTCAGCCGTTGAATCAGCATTTGGATATTACTTTGCAAAGCCCGGAAAAATTAATTCAAAATACCACAGGATGCTTATAGATGCAAGGAAGATACGCGAGATAGCTGATTATGATATTCAGGAAGAAATCGTTGAGCCAACTGCATCGCTGAAAATTGAAGAGGGAAAAGCTTTTTTAGCTGAAATCAAGAGGCTTCTTGGAAGCCTGTAGCCTGTAATCAGACCGCCTATCTTATAAAAATAACATTCTATTAAATATTTTTTGAAAAATGTTGCAAAAATTTTACGCACATAGCGTTAAAGGAAAGCCATTAGACAAATGGCATACTCTTGAGGAGCATCTAAAGGGGACTGCTGAACTGGCTGGGTCTTTTGCCGCGGAATTCGGGTGCGGGGAATGGGGAAGGCTGGCGGGGATGGGGCAATTGGGGGGGATTCTGAATGACTGATTTATATGCGCATAGCCGTAATAAAGCAGGTATTAAGCATCACCTATCTGATCATCTATCCTCAGTCAGCAAGTTGGCAGGTGAATTACTTGCAGATACGCCTTTGGCAGATGAGGCAGTTTTGGCTGGACTTCTTCATGATCTCGGCAAATATGGCGATTTGTTTCAGGCAAGGCTTAAAGGTGAAGAAAAAGGAATTGATCATTGGTCTTTTGGCGCATGGTCGGCGATAAGTGAATATAAAGCAATAGCAGCCGCATTAGCTATAGAAGGACATCACATCGGTTTGCAGCATCTCAGCAAAAATCATCTAAGTGGTATCAACCCGAAACAACTTGAAATGAATCATCCACTACAGTTGCGGTTAAGTGAAACAAATCTTGATGTCATAAAATCCCGACTGCTCACTGATGGAATAACCCCAAGTATTAAAAACACGCTATTAGGCAACGAATTAAACAGCACTGTTAGCACGATGCTGGATATTCGCATGGTATTTTCTTGTCTTGTTGATGCGGATTTTCTTGACACTGAAGCACATTTCAATGGCACGTCGGAAGGGAAACAATATCGTCAACCCGGTCCGGAATTAGAGGCAGAACGCGCATTAAA
>MHDO01000151.1 GCA_001805005.1 Nitrospinae bacterium RIFCSPLOWO2_12_39_16 | reverse complement strand
TCTGGCTTAAGGACGAGAGCCTTGAGGAGTCCGAAAACCTACCTGAGCCTGATGTCATCGCCCGCGAGATAGCAGAAGACCTTGAATCGGCATTGGAGCAATTCAGGCTTATTGCCGGGGATTTAGGGGAAGAGTAAACTCATTGTCCCTCGCAAAGAAAAATTTATGGGAGAATTTTACAGGCATTTGCCTTTATAGTCAATTTATCTTATCACCTTTCATAATCATTTCCTCTGCGTGCCTCCTGACAGTATCTGTAATTATCTTTCCACCTGCCATTCTTGCAATTTCTTCAACCCTCTCTTCACCTTTTAGTTCTTTTATTGATGTGATTGTTCTGCCATTGGAAGTCTTCTTTGCAATCTGAAAATGGGTGTCTGCACGGCTTGCAATCTGGGGGAGATGAGTAATACAAAAAACCTGTCTCCCTTTTGAAACCTTCTTCAATTTTTCCCCAACCACCTCAGCTACACCCCCGCCTATCCCTGCATCCACCTCGTCAAAAATCAACACAGGGATAGAGTCTTTATTTGTCAGTATATTTTTTATTGACAGCATGACCCTTGAAAGTTCGCCGCCTGATGCGATTTTTGAAAGTGGTTTTAAGTCCTCGCCTATATTTGGAGAGAAGAAAAATTCTATTTTGCCTATCCCTTCAGGAAAGAACTTTACAGGTTTACCTTTGTATTTTATGAAGCTGCTGTCATCTTCTTCATAGAAAAATTCTACTTTAAATCTTACCTTTTCCATCTTTAGTTCTTTCAGCTCTTTTTCTATCATGGATTCAAATCTATCTGAAGCCTTTTCCCTTTCTCTTGCCAATTTCATTAAAGTATCTTCCATCTCTTTTTTGAGTTTTTCTATTTCAGTAGTCAGTCTATCCATTCTCTCCTGACTCTTGGATAAGATTTCAAGGTCTTCATCAATCTTTTTTCTATAATTTAAAATATCCTCAATATTCGCACCGTATTTTCTCTTTAAGGCTGTTATCTCTGCAAGCCTGTCATCTATTTCGGATAAGCGGTTTGGATTAAATTCAATTTTATCTGAATAATCTCTTATTCTGGAAGCCAAATCCTCTATCTGAAAAAGAACCTCTCTGCCGTCATTTAAAATTTTTTCTGTTGATGAATCAATCCTGCTTAGCTCTCCGATGGCTGTAATAACAGTATTTAACTTTTCAGTTACAGAGCCTTCTGATGAATATAAAATATCATAAGACTCTGTTGCATATCTGTGCAGTCTTTCCGCATTCTGGATGAGATTTTTTTCCCTTTTTAGTTCCTCATCTTCATCTGTATTCAGTTCAGCCTTATCTATCTCTTCCTTCTGAAAATTTAAGAGGTCTATCTTCTGCACCCTTTCCCTTTCTTTATTTATCAGTTCATTTACCTCCCTTTGGAGGTTCTGGAGGTTTGAATAGTTCTCCCTGCATTTTTCTCTCAAGGGAAGTATATTGCCAAATAAATCAAGGACAATAGAGTGGTTTTCAGGGTGGAGGAGGGTCTGATGCTCATGCTGGCCATGGATATCCACCAGCATATCGCCTATATCTTTTAATAAAGAGAGATTGACTGCACTGTTATTTATATAACTCCTGTTCTTTCCTGAGCGGGAAATCTGCCTCCTTATTATCAGCTCATTATTTTCTGTTTCAATTCCAGATTCAGACAGTTTCTCTTTTATATTTTTTATCTTTGATATATCATAAACCGCCTCAACCGCAGCCGAATCTTCTCCGCTTCTGATAGATTCATCAGATGCCCTTTCGCCAAGTATCAGTCCGAGAGATTCAATTATAATTGATTTTCCTGCACCTGTTTCACCTGTCAGTATATTGAGTCCAGCCTTAAAATCTATACTCAGCTCATCTATGATGGCATAGTTTTTTATGCGTAGTTCCTTTAACATATTACCCCTGTAAATTAATGATAAGTATACTGCAAAAACTTTTCTTAAACCACTTATAATTATTGTTTTGCATAGTGATGAAATTTGCTTGACTTTTTTAGTTTCTGAAAGTAAATTAGTATCGCTTTCCTTAATAATTAAAATCCGTATTCATAAAGGAGGTTTATATATGAAGAGAGGTATTTTGTTTTTCATTTTATCCATTTTATTCCTATCTTCCATCAGCTACGCCCAAACGCAGGATGTAACCGCTACCGGTGTAGCCGCAGTCTTACAGGGCGATAAGGCAATAGCAAGGGATACAGCAGTAAATGATGCACTGAGAAAGGCTGTGGAGCAGGCAGTCGGGACAATGGTCTCATCAGAGACTGTTGTTGAGAATTATCAGCTTATAAGGGACAGCATCCTGACAAAGAGTCAGGGTTATATCCAGAATTATAAGGTGGTAAGTGAATCTCCATCACCTGAATTATATCAGGTTACTATTTCTGCAACTGTTAAGCTCGGAGACCTGAAGAATGACTTAGGCGCTCTTGGAATTCTCATGCAGAGGGTTCAGAAGCCGAGGGTTCTCTTTATGATTGCCGAACAGAACATAGGGCAGGAGTTTTATGTATTTTGGTGGTATGGGAAGAGTGAATTTAAGGGACAGCATTATGATATGGCTGCCTCTGAGACAGCATTAAAGGAGGAATTTCTGAATAAGGGATTTAATGTCGTGGATTCATCAGTAGCTACAGGAAAGATAGAAGTATCCAATGCTTATAGAATTGCTGATTTGACAGATACAGGTGCAATAAGTATCGGCAGACAGCTTGGTGCTGAGGTAATCGTCAAAGGTAAGGCACTGGCAAAAGAGGGACCACGAAATACAGGCAGTAAAGTAGGTTCATATATAGCAGATATTACAGCCTCTGCCTTAAGAGTTGATAATGGGGCAGTCTTAGGGTCGGCAAGGGGGCATGGTGTAAGCAGGAATATCTCTGAAGTGACAGGCGGGACAGAGGCATTGGAAAAGGCAGCAAGAGAGGCGTCAGGAAAGATTATTGACCAGATTGTTGCAAAGTGGAGCGGTGAGGTATCTGGCGGCGGTTTAATTCAGTTGACAGTAAGGGGTATCAGTGAATATTCCGATTTTGTAAAGTTTAAGGATATAATTCAGGGACAGATAAGGGGTGTTCAGGCAATCTATCAGAGGAGTCTTGAGGCAGGGACAGCAGTCCTTGATGTAGAAATGAAGGGTAATGCCCAACAGCTATCAGACGAGATTGCGAGGAAGAACTTTGGAGGCATTCCTGTAAAGGTAATAGGTGCAAGTGCAAATACAGTAGAGGTAAGTTTAGGTGGGGCAGCACCGGCAAAGACTATGCCGACACCACCACCTCCTCCATCACCATCAGCTCAGGTTCAACCTCCTTCACCAACTCCAGCTATACCTGAAACATCTTCCTTTTTTGAGCCGGATGAATATCTGGTGTTTTCCGGCGACAGAGATCAGAATGGAAGAGTCGGAAAAATGATTACCCGGCCTACGGCAACAAACCCTGAAGGTGAATTTCTCATGTATCATGATGGTCAAAAGGTGTGGAGTAAGTTTTTTAAAGCCGTAAGATCAGCCGGTGCGTCGGAGCTTCAACTTGGAAGCCGTATATATTTCTTTGAGGGTAATCATAATGAGGGAGTTTATTATTCTCCAAAAGATAAATCGGAAGCCCGTATGGAAAGTTGGTGGAGAGACCCTGTTACAGACAACTCATTAGTCAATACAAGGGGAATTGTCACAATAGGTGGCTACAGGGTTGATGTTTCAAATGCCTTTGTTGAGAAGAAATAAACAATCAATATGGGAGGTAGTGAAAATGAGAAAGAATAATATCCGTTATATCTTATTATCTATTAGCTTAATTATCATAATTTCTTTAAGTGCCTGTGCAATGGTGCCTGTCAGACATGCAGACCCGAATAACCCTATCAGGACAGTGGCAGTCCTTCCTATGGTCAATCAGACAAACGATGTAGAGGCACCTCAATATGTAAGAACTGAATTTGATAAAAAATTGCTCGGCTACTTCTACGCTAATAAGCCAATAAAGGATACAGACCAGTTGTTAAGAGACCAGATGGGGGTTACACTTGGGGCTCAGCTTGACATGACAACTCCTCAAAAGCTTGGAGAGCTTCTTGGTGTAGACGGTGTCATATATGGAACATTAATGAATTTTGATACACAGATTACAGGTTTTATTAATATAAAGAAGGCAAGGGCAAAATTTAAGCTTGTAAACACCAAAACAGGAGAAACAGTCTGGCATAATGGAATCGGTATAAAGAGTGAGACAAAGACAGGCGGAGTTGGCAGTGCATTATCTGCAGTAGGTGCTATAAAAGAGGCGACGCAGAAAGAAGAGATTCCATGGGTTACAATAGAAAGTAAATCTGAAGATTCATTTGGAGGTGCACTGCTTGGTGCAGTAGCAGAGAAGGCTGTCTCAAAGGTGCTTAAAGCCCCATTAAAAGTAGAGACAAATGAAATGCTAAACAGAATATTCTTTACACTACCAGTAGGCCCGGTAGTCCGTAGTAAGTAAGATAAATATTGTTAGATTAGATATATCTTATATTATAAGGAGGTGATGCCTGAATTTCAAATTTCGGGGGTACAGTATGAAAGTGGATCGTCAATTTTAACATTTATCTAAAGGAGGAAAATTAACATGAGAATATTTTCAAAAAAAACATTTACATATATCTTAATTTCATCTTTTGTATTATATGGTTTGATTGGATGTGAGGCAACAACAACAGGGGCGGTAAAAAAGGATGTCTCCGTTACCAAACAGAGTCAGAAGCTTGAAGAGGCAGGTGCAAAATATGCCGGACCAGAATATACAGTAGGCATAATCACATTTAAAAACAAGACACCCTCAAAGGTTCTTGGCATTGGAGAGTCAGCAACTGATATCTTAAGGACACTGATAAAATCAGCAGGTCTTGAGCCTATATCCCTTACAGAAGATGAGATGAAGGAACAGGATAAGATGATTGAGCTCCAGCAAACAGGCGCTGTAAAGACTGGTAAAAAGAGCGCAACAGAAGGGTTTGAATCAATTGATTACAGGGTGTCAGGGGCTATTACAGCCTATTCTGAAGTAGAAGAAGGCTCTGACACGTTGATTGCCCAGTCAAAGACACAGGTTGCAAGGGTTCAGGTAGATTATGCGTTGGTAGATATCGCGTCAGGAAAATCCCTTGTTGCAAAATCAGGTGCAGGTGAATATAAAAAGAAGACCGGTGGAATTCTTGGCTTCGGCTCTGCATCAACTGCCGATGTTGGTTTAAGAGACGGGGCATTAAGGGATGCACTCTCAAAGGCACTTGAGGAGATGATTAATGAGCTGAATAAAAGACCTTTCCAAGGAAGGATACTCCTGATGGAGGGAAGCACTGTAATCTTCAGGGCAGGAGAAAAATCAAAATTGGCAAAAGGCTCTAAACTTGGCGTTTACAGGGCAGGGGCAGATTTGGTTGACCCTGAGACAGGAAGGGTTATCGGCAAGAGAGAGAAACAAATTGGGGAGATAATGATAACCAGCCACCAGAGTGACAGGGTTTCAGAGGGAAGCATTACATCAGGCATGGGATTCCAGGCTGGTGATATAGTAAGGGCAATGAAATAGAGTTAAAGAATTTAGGAGTTTAAGAGTTGATGAGTTAACTCCTTAACTCCATAACTCACTAACTCATGAAGGGAGGTTTTATGAGAAAGAGCATTTTTATTCTTGGGCTGTCATTGATAACAGCCTTTGTCTTTGCCAGCAGTTCCTTTTCTACAAATGGCGATGGGGTTTTTGTCCCGTCACCGACAGGGACAGGAGGTATTGATTATAGCAAACAAATTTTAAGGGTGAAAGGCATGGCCCCGCCGCAGCCGGGTGCACAATCCACAGGGATGAGCAGGGTGCAACAGCTGAGGGTAACAAAGGCTGATGCCTATAGAAAGGCTCTTGAATTAATAAAAGAGGTTCAAGTTACATCCGAGACCACAGTAAACAATTTTATATTACAAAGCGATGTAATAAGGACAAAGGTAGAGGGAATGGTAAGGGGTTTAAAGGAAGAAGGGGAGCCTACATATCTAAGCGACGGCACAATAGAGCAGTGGTATGCCTTTCCTATGCAGGGTAATTTTACCGGTCTTATGTTTGACCAGATAGTTCCGCCCGGAACACCTCCGCAGTCTCCATCTGTCCCATTTGGACAGGGTGGGCAGACCTTCTCAGGATTAATAGTTGATGCAAGGGGGCTTGGTGTGAAGCCGGCTATGGCTCCCAAGATTATTGACGAAGACGGCCGTGAGGTATATGGCTCTGCCTATGTAAACAGGGAATGGGCTATTGAGCAGGGGATGGCAGGATACAGCAAGGATGTTACAGCAGCCCAAAGTAATCAGAGGGTAACCGCCACTCCTATTGTTGTAAAGGGCATTAAAACAGCAGGACAGGCAAAGGCTGATATTGTCATAAGCAATGCAGATGCAGGAAAAATCAGGGCAAATGCAGAGAATATGACATTCATAGAGAAGTGCAGAGTAATGATTGTTCTTTAAAACGGAGGTTTTATGAAAAATAAAATTTTTAACCGAATATTTTCAGGTGGACTGCTTCTACTTTTATTCGGGCTTATAACTGCCTGTGAGGCTCCAAAGAGAAAGGCAGAGTCGGTCCTTGATACACCAGACCATCATGTGTTCAGCGGCAATAAGCTCCTCCAGAAAGAGGATTACGATGGTGCATTGAGGGAATTTAATCTGGCATTGGGATTAGACCCAAAATATTCACCAGCCTATGTTGGAACAGGTCTGGTCTATGGCTATAAAAAGGATTTCAAGAAGGCGTTTGACAGCATGGAGAAGGCAAAAGATTTAGCAAAAACAAAGGAACATAAGGTGGAGGCTCATACAGGAATGTTGAGGCTCTATTCAATGGAGAGGAAGGAAGGTTGGCTTTCAAAAAGCGAAACAGAGTTCAGATCAGCCATAGGAAACGATGTCGGCGCACCTGCACCGTATTACTATATGGGTATTGCATATAAGCTCAGCCAGACTATGGAGGGTGTAGGCAAAGCAGGTGATATGTTCAAAAAAGTTCTTGAGATAAATAAAGAGCTTGTGGCTGATGCAAATAAGGAATGGGAATTGGTCCAGAAGATACAGAGGGCTGCCCCGGGGACAAGGATAGGGCTTCAGATTGCACTGATTGACAGGATAACAAGGGCTGACCTCTCAGCATTATTCGTTCAGGAGCTTGAGCTTGAAAAACTATTTAAAAAGCGTGGTGTAAAGACCTTTGATACGAGTTTTAAATCCCCCACGAGCCCTCAGAAATTTGAGGCTGATAAGATTGCAAAAGCTGCCCCTGCAACGGATATTGAGAATCATGTATTAAGAACTGATGTGGAAACAGTGATAGGGCTTGGAATAAGGGGTCTTGAGGCATATCCTGACCACACATTCCATCCAAATCAGAATATAACAAAGGTTGAATATGCTGTAATGATAGAGGATATTCTGATTAAGGTATCAGGTGATGAATCTCTATCTACAAAATTTATAGGAAGCCAGCCACACTTTCCTGATGTGAGAGCCGACCAATGGTTTTTCAATGCCATTGAAGTGTGCAACGCAAGGGGGATAATGCAGGCAGAGGATTTAACTACAGGAGAGTTTAGGCCTCAGAATCCTGTATCTGGGGCTGATGCCCTGATTATTATTAGGAAGCTTAAAGACGAATTGAAGTTTTTTTAATTTCTTAATAAAAATTTTAGCCACAGACTTTCACAGACTAAAAAATATTTTTTCTCTAAGTCTGTGTTAGTCAGTGGCAAAATATTAGTTTAATTTATGAACTTTTATAAAAGAGTAATAGCTGTTTTTTGTTTTTTTGCCTTTATACCTGCCTATACGCAAGCACAGGAGGTGCTTGAATATCTCGGGGCAATAACACCAAAGGAATCAAAACTATTAAGAGAGCCATCAAGTATTGTTGTAGAAAAAGACGGGAGAATAATAATAAGTGACAGAGGGGGGAATGACCTCAAGTTTTATTATCCGCTTCAGGACAGCTTTGTAAAATTAGAAGGAGATGAAAAGCAAAAGATTTCAAAGCCCGGAGATGTAAAGGTGTTACCAAGTGGAAATATAGTAGTTGCAGACACGGGAAACAGTCGTGTGCTTGTTCTTGACCACATGGGAAATCTTTTATTCTCCTTTGGCTCAAGAGGTAAGGACCCGGGATTCTTTAAATATCCGGAGGGTCTGGCAGTAGATAATCATGGAAGAATTTATGTGGCAGATACAGGGAACTATCGCGTTCAGATATTCAGCAAGGACGGCATATTCACAAGAGCCTTCGGGAAATACGGCAGCAAAGACAACGAATTCCTGTCACCTACAGGCATCTCAATATATCAGGATAAATTTATATTTGTTGTTGATTCAAAGAAAAATGCCATTATGAAGTTTGATATAGAGGGAAATTTTATAAACAAATTTGGTCAGAGCGGAAAGGGTAATGGACAATTTGAAAGTCCCGCAAAAGCAGATGTTGACACCAGTGGCAATATATTTGTAGCGGACCCTAATAACTACCGTATCCAGAGATTTACAATTGATGGAAAATTTATAAATGCAATAGGAAGCAAGGGGAGCGGCAGAGGACAATTCATGGAGCCAAAAGGTATTTACATTGATAACTTTGATAAGATATATATAATGGACTCTCAGGTAAAAAATATACAGATTTTTAAATTTACATTGCCCATTGCTAAAAAAGAGGAAAAGGGGGTTATGTTTAATCCGCCATCTGCTCCAAAGGGTTTAAAGCTATCCTACAGTGATGGAGAGATAACAGTATCCTGGGATAAAAATACAGAGCTTGATATGGACCATTATAACATCCATAGAAAAGATTCTAAGTCAGACCAGCTTATAGAAATAGGTAGTGTAAAAGAAACTGCGTATAAAGATAAAAATATAAAAGAGGGGCTTGCATATACTTATGGAATTAAAGCTGTAGATGCTGAAAAACTCTCAAGCCCAATGAGTGAACTTAAATCTGTAACAGCAGAGATTGCAGGTGTAACAAAGAAGGCAAGGGTTGCAGTATTTACATTCAAAGAGGCAAGTGAAAAGGCAAGGGCAGGTGGATTTGGGGATGCAATTGCTGAATTTTTAACTACCTCTCTTGTAAATTTAAGTTATTTTGAAGTTGTAGAAAGGGAACAGCTTAAAAAAATTATTGAGGAACAGTCATTGAGCCAGACAGGGGCTTTAGATGCTGCTCAGAAGATTGGTGAGATAATGGGCGTAGATATATTTATAGCAGGAAGCGTAACACAGCTGGGAGAGCTTATAGAGATAGACTCAAGGATGATAGATATTATTACAGGAAAGGTAATAACTGCCCAGAATGTATCTGCAGAGGGACTTCAAAAGGTGCGTGAATCAGTAAAAGAGATGTCAAATAAGATTGTAACTAATTATCATCTCCAGCTCGGCTCACTCCATGGCACAGTAAATCCATTTGATGCAGAAACAACTATTGTATTGGAGAGTAACGGCAAACTCTAT
>MHDO01000150.1 GCA_001805005.1 Nitrospinae bacterium RIFCSPLOWO2_12_39_16 | reverse complement strand
CAATTAAAAATGAGCTGATACCAATTGCTTCCAAGATTACATTAAGATACAGCGATGCACCTAAGAATAAGGAGATACCAGTCAATTTCAGGAGAAAGTCTGATAATACTCCGTCAGCCATTGTTGTAAAGGCGATTGATGATGAGAGCCTTGCTAAGATAAGAATATAGGTAAGTGTTAGTTTTTAGTGTCAGTGAAGAAAGTTGTTGCTAACACCAATCACTGACGCTAACACTGCTATCATCTGTGTAAATCTGTGGCTAAAAAGGATTTTCTTTTAAGGGGGTAAAGAGTAGAGTGGACAAAGGGGCTTGTGTTATCTGCTCTCTGCAGCCTATGTTTACGCAAATAAGTCGGGATATAAAAGTAATATTTCAAAGGGACCCTGCGGCAAGAAGTATATTAGAAATAATATTCTGCTATCCGGGTTTTCATGCCCTCCTATTTTACCGCATCAGCCATTGGCTCTGGAGAAACCGCCTTTTATTCTTAGGCAGATTTATCTCAAACATCGGAAGATTTTTTACCGGTATAGAAATTCATCCTGCTGCAAAAATCGGTGGAGGTTTTTTCATAGACCACGGCATGGGTGTGGTGATTGGAGAGACTACAGAGATTGGAGAAAACTGCACGATATTTCAGGGTGTAACACTTGGCGGTGTCAGCCTTGATAAAGGTAAAAGACATCCAACACTAAAGGATAATGTTATTGTCGGGGCTGGGGCAACTATATTGGGGCCCGTGACTATAGGGTCAAACAGCAGGATTGGTGCTGGCTCTGTTGTTGTTAATGAGGTGCCGCCTGATTCAACTGTCCTCGGTATCCCCGGAAAGGTTGTGTATACAGGGGCACAGCCTCCTGATAGTTTTGTGGACATTGACTACGGAGATATATCAGACCCTGTTGCAAAAGCTATTAAATGCATAATCAACAGGGTATCAATCATTGAAAAAGAGATAATTGAGCTGAAAGAGACAGGAACAAAAAACTTAATGAAACCACAGATGGACACAGATTAACACAGATAAAAACTTTTTTTCTTTATTCTATCAGTGTTCATCTGTGTTTACCTGTGGTTAATTTTATAATTTCCTATACATTAAAAGATGTCACGAAAGATATATCTTGATAATAATGCAACAACACCGATACACCCTGAGGTGTTGGATGCAATGATGCCTTATTTAAAGGAAGACTTTGGCAACCCCTCAAGTATTCACCAGTTTGGCAGAAAGGCGAGGGTAAAGGTTGATGAGGCAAGAGAAAAAGTTGCTGCCGCCATTGGTGCCGATTCGTCAGAAATCATATTTACAAGCGGAGGGAGCGAGTCAGATAATTTTGCAATAAAGGGCTACTCATGGGCTAACAGAAAAAGTAGCGGTGGACATATAATCACCTCCCCTATTGAGCACCCTGCAGTTTTGGAGACATGCAGATACCTTGAAAAAGACGGCTTTCGTATAACATATCTTCCTGTGGATGAATATGGAATTGCAAAACCCTCCGATGTAGAAAAGGCAATAGAAAAGGATACGATATTAATATCAATCCACCACTCTAATAATGAGGTAGGGACAATTGAGCCTATCAGTGAGATAAGCAGTATTGCAAAGAGTAGAGGGGTTGTAGTGCATACAGATGCTGTTCAGAGTCTTGGAAAGGTACCTTTAAATGTAAATAAACTCGGGGTTGACCTCATGTCCCTATCCGCGCATAAGCTAAATGGTCCTAAGGGTATTGGTGCAATTTATATCAGAAGGGGTATGAAAAATATGTATCCCCTGATTAGCGGCGGGAGTCAGGAGATGAAGAGGAGGGCTGGGACTGAAAATGTGGCGGGGATTATAGGATTTGGAAAGGCATGTGAGATTGCTGTGTCTGACATGGAAAAAGAATCAGTCCGTATAGCCGCTTTAAGGGATAAACTTCAGAGTTTAATAATGGAAAAGATACCTGACATTAAATTGAACGGACATCCTGTAAATAGACTCCCCAATACACTCAATATCAGCTTTGAATCTGCAGAGGGAGAGGCGCTTGCCATAAATCTTGACCTGTCTGGAGTGGCTGTATCCACAGGCTCAGCTTGTTCATCAGGTACCATTGAGCCTTCCCATGTCCTTCTTGCTATGGGTATTCCTTTAGAAACTATTTATGGTTCAATAAGGTTTAGTCTTGGAAGGGGAAATACAATGGAAGATGTGAATTATATAATGGATATTCTGCCTTCTATTGTGAGAAGGGTAAGGGAAACCTCTCTCATTAGTTAATATTTTTTCTTAAAATAATCATTTAGAATAACAGCATGGTCAAATGCAATTTCATTGGGCAGATTGTCCTTATTAAATATACCAATTTTTTCAGCATCATCTGCTGCCTTTGGAATTCCTTTAGCCTTTGCAATAAATACTGTTGATATATTGTGCTGCCTTTTATCCCTTTTCGGATCAGAATATGAATGCAATTGCCTTATAAGCTTAACCTTTAGTGATGTCTCTTCAAATGCCTCTCTCACGGCGGCATCTTCCAAAGATTCACCATAGTCAACAAAACCGCCGGGTATTGCCCACAACTTTGGCTCTTTTTTCCTGAATATCAGAATAATTCCTCTCTCCCCTTTTGATGTTTCACATTCAATAATAATATCTACAGTGGGAAATGGATTCCTAAATTCCTTTATTTTATAGCCGCATTCAGGACAGGTTAATTTTTTCATCTTTATATTTTTTCCCATAATTGTTATGATTATAACGGTTATATTAATAAATTCAAGATTAGATTTCCTATTTTATATGAAACAGGTCTTTATTTATTCAGATGGGGCGTGTAGAGGTAATCCAGGACCAGGTGGATATGGTATCATTTTGAAGTATAATAACAGCATAAAAGAGATTAAGGGTGCAGAGAAAAATACCACTAATAATAAAATGGAACTGACCGCTGCAATTATGGGATTGAAGACATTGAAAGAACCGTGTCATGTTACAATAGTCTCGGATTCAAATTATCTTATCCATGGGATGACAAAGTGGGTCAATTCATGGCTAAAGAAAGGATGGAAGACAACTGATAAGACGCCTGTAAAGAACAGGGAATTGTGGGAGGAATTGATTATTCTGTCAAAAAGGCATAAGATTGAGTGGAAATGGATAAAGGGACACAACAGCCATCCTGAAAATGAAAGGGCTGATGAACTGGCAAACGAGGCGATTGATGAGCTACTAAAGGATGATTAAAACCACTTCACAAACTCATCCATCTCAACTCTTATACTTCTATAAGTATTTATCAGTGCATCTTTATCAGGATACCCTATAGATATGCCAAGAACCAATTTTTTTGAATCCGGAATATTAAGATGCCTTCTCACTATATGTGGATAGTCTGTCAGAGCAGCCTGAGGGCATGTCCCTAAACCATATTCAAGTGCAGATATCATTATAGTCTGGGCAAACATGCCGATGTCCATTATAGACCACTCACCAAGGCTTTTATCCATAAAGATAAATATAACAGCAGGAGCGTCATAGAATTTAAAATTTGAAAGCCTTAGATTTTTTCTCTTCTCTGTATCCTCTCTTCCTATTCCAAGGACATTAAACCTTCTCTCACCATGTTCTTTTGCCCTTTTATCCAACTCCACTGGCCAAATCAGGGGTTTTTGTATATCAGGCGTAATTGGTGTATCAGATGAGGCTGTTTCATAGAGCTCACAACTTAATTCATCCCTTTTTTTTTCGCTTACAACTGCAATTTCCCATGGCTGTGTGTTTGTATATGAAGGACTCCTGCCGGCAGTCTTTAAGACCTTCTTTAATATTTCATATGGGATAGTGTCAGGCTTAAAAGCCCTTATACTCCTTCTATTCTCAATCGCCTCTATTATATTCATATCTTTAAGGAATTCTGTGTAACCTATTTATAAAGATTACATTAAATTCAATATTTATGTCAAAAGAAAAACTTAAAGAATTATGTGAATTATAGTGTGCGGAACTTCAAATCAATCAAACTAAAAAGCTCTTTAACAGTAAAATACTCAATCTGAAAAACACCTTTACTGAATGGATCGGATGACAATAGGTCATTTGCCTTTTCAAAGCAGTCCATTGCCTGTGAATGAAGATACATAAGTGTATATATATTTCCAATGGTAAAATAAGCAAGTGCAAAATTTGGGTCTATGTAGATTGCCTTCTTAAGCTTTTCCAAAGCATCGTTGTATTCATTTCTTTGAAGATGAATCAGTGAAAGGATATAATATGCTTCTTTAAAAAGGGGGTCTATCTCTATGCATCGGTTTCCCCATATGATTGCCCCTTCAAAATCCTCCCTGATTGCAGTCATGTAACACAACATCCATGATGCCCTAACATTTTTGGAATTCATATCAAGAATTTTCATTAATCTGTCAACAGCAAGGTCATAGTCATTATTTTTATAATACTGTATAGCATCATCAAACATAATAGACTCCTCGCTATGATTATTACGATGCTCATGAAGATTTAGATTGTCAGATTTCTGTAATCTTATAGAATCGCCTGCCTTTCTTCGTATAAAATCTTTTATACTGAGAAGGTTATCCTTGTCATTATTTTTTGTAACTATATATGCTTCTGCTAACATGGCTATTATTTATACTAACCCTTCCGTTGATTTGCTGATAGATGCCCTCTGCTTCATCAGGACAAAGATGCAATTGAGTCCCTATCAGGTATCCTATATAAAAAAATGCCCCACCTGTAATAAGTGGGGCACTCATTTTAACTAAATCTATAGCAATTCAGGAAACTATTAATGACCGGCATCAGCACCGCCTGATTTTAAAGCCTTATAGACATCAGGATTCTCATTCCCTGTAACTTCAAGTATTCCTACTGCACCCTTGTCTATAGCCCTGAATATTGCATGGTCAACAAGGATATAGGCTGCCGGGACATCTACCTTGAATTCAACAATAGCTGCACCGCCTGGTGGAATTACTGTGGTCTGGACATTCTTTGCAGGCTCAGAACCTACAGCACCCAACTGATATACTGTATCAAATATCTCGCCTATTACATGGAATGCAGATGTAAGATTTGGTCCTCCATTTCCTACATATAATCGGACTGTCTCACCGACATTTGCCTTTAAGTTACCCGGTGTTGCCATAGCGTTAAACTTTACATAGGTCGGCTGCTCTGCCCTTGCCTTCTCTACATCAAAAGCCTGTGAACCCTTCTCGCCGGTCTTACCTTTTGTATAGAAATCACCCTGAACTACATAGTATTCCCTGT
>MHDO01000149.1 GCA_001805005.1 Nitrospinae bacterium RIFCSPLOWO2_12_39_16 | reverse complement strand
AATCCTTTGTAACAGAAGGGTTGCTTGATGTCAGTTGTTTTATTTCAGGAACTGCATCTGTATCATAGGCATTACCTGCACTGCCAAGGATACCATGAGGAGTATGACAGTTCAAACATATACCTTTTTGAGCTACACCATTGAGCGTAGAAGGTCGGGCTTTTCTTGGATGGTCAGTGGCACCACTTATACCCGGCCAGAGCATATTTGAATTTAATGAGAAGGCACCATGGGTTGAGTTTTCATAAACAGTCTTCCCCTGAAAAAATCCATATTCCCCCCATCCTGCCGGCTTACCTGTAAATTGAAATGTTTCATGGCATGTCAAGCATAGTTTTTCGTTGTTATCAGCAAAGAGAAGATATGGGTCTGGACCCTCAGCCTCCTGAGAATTCATAAATGATGGATAGATATTAACATTAGGATAAGGCTCACTACCGCCAAAGCTTCCATGTATTTCATGACAGTGCAAGCATTCACCTTTTTGATATGTGCCTGCACCTGTGGCAGGAGGCCAACTCCCTGTTGTAGAGCGGTCTACTCCATTACCTGTGACACCTCCATGCTTTGTAAATGGAAATGCCCCACCTGTTGCGTCTACAATTGGTGTATACATGAGTATTAAAAGGAAAAAATCAACTACTACTAAAGAAATGAGTAATATAATCCTTATAGGATATAAATTTGAGCCAAAGATATGCAGGTATCTTCTAATCATGCCAACCCCATACAAAATAAAAGTCACAGATTCAAAGTGTCAAATTAGAAGAAACTCTGATTTTCCAACACCTTGACACTTTTAGTCTATTATATAACCTACCCCTAATATAATTAAGCATTTTTTATGCCATAAATATTAAATTTCTATTCTAACGCCTGTATAAAAACTTATAGAATCTAATACTTATAACCATTTGAAATATTAACCCTTACCTATCTACCACTAACTTGGCAAAGCAAAAAGTTGGCTGATAAAGTATGGCGTGTGTATTATTACATAGGGGCTGTGAAATATTGCACATATCAACCCTCTTGTATTACCCTTATCACTTCCTCCATGGTTGTAGTACCATCTATAACCATTCTAAGGCTATCCTCTTTTAGAGTGGTCATACCACTGTTTACAGCAGCAGACTTTATTGTATTTGCCCCAGGACTTTTGAGTATAAGAGCCCTTATATTGTCATCTACTACTAATATTTCAAATGCCGCAATACGTCCCCAGTAACCTGTTGATACACATTCTTTACAACCCTCACCCTTATATATTTTTACATCTTTAATATCTCCCCTCATAATCCCTTTAAGTTCATTCATCTCCAATTCATTTGGTGCAACAGCCTTCTTGCAATTCGCACAAATTCTCCTGAACAATCTCTGTGCTACCACTCCAATAAGGGTAGAGGCGAGGAGATAATCGGTAAGCCCCATTTCAACAAGACGGGTTATAGCGCCTGCGGCATCATTTGTGTGCAGTGTGCTGAAAACAAGATGTCCAGTTAATGCAGCATGTATAGCTATTTCAGCAGTCTCCCTGTCCCTTATCTCTCCAACGAGAATAATATCAGGATCCTGTCTTACAATATTCCTCAGCCCATTAGCAAAGGTTAGTCCTATTTGTGGTTTTACCTGTATCTGATTGATGCCCTCAAGCTGGTATTCTACAGGGTCTTCTATAGTAATAATCTTTCTATCAGAGGTATTCAATTTTTCAAGGGCAGCATAGAGTGTCGTAGTTTTCCCGCTTCCTGTAGGTCCGGTAACAAGAATCATCCCATGGGGCTTTGTAATCATATACTCAAATTTTCTTTTGTTCTCTCCTATCAGTCCAAGTTCCCTCAAGTCTAATACAAGGCCACCCCTATCAAGTATTCTTATCACAATCCCCTCTCCATGAACAGTAGGGACGGTGGCAACCCTTAAATCTATATCCTTACCTCCTAATCTGGCATTGATCTTTCCATCCTGGGGAAGCCGCCTCTCAGCGATGTTAAGATTGGCAAGTATCTTAACCCTAGATACAACAGCTGCCTGAAGCGATCTGGGAAGAACCTCTCTCTCATGGAGAATGTCATCTATTCTATACCTTACCTTTAGTATCTTTTCAAAGGGCTCAATGTGTATATCGCTTGCCCTGCACCCTATAGCAGTACTCATAATATGGTTAACCAGCCTCACTACAGGTGCCTCAGATGCCATATCTCTTAAGTGATCAATATCCTCATCATTTATCCCTCCATCAAGGTCATGGGGTGCTATATCTCCAATAATCTCATCCACACTGGACTGCCCTACCTTATAGTGTTGTTCTATTGCCCTTGAGATATCATCATCCCTTGCCTTGAGAGCTTTTACCTCAAATCCGGTTGCAATTTTTATCGCATCAAGGACATCATAGTCCTCTGGATTGGAAGCGGCCACATATAATACATTGTCACGCACATAGAGGAGGTAGATTAGTTTATTCTTCAAAAACCTCATGGAGATTTTGTCAGTTATGAATGGGGTTTCAGGAAAATCTGTATATTCAATCTCACAGAAATCTTTTTTTACCTGAGATAATGCTATCTCTTTCCCATCCTCTGCACGTCGTCCATATAGTATTTGCATAATAAGTGTGAGTGTCTTTTACTGACACTATTCACTGACAATGACACTTTTTAAATTTACTCTTTTATACGCCCTTTAATCTTATCCTGAAGTCCCTTGACCATTTCACTGAATTCAGTAGTAATGTCCCGTGCCTCTTGAGAGTTTCTAATCACCCTCGGTGTAATAAGAAGAATCAGCTCATTTTTCTTTTTAGTCTTTGACTTATATCTGAAGAGGTGTTTTATAAGAAATATATCTCCAAGGAAAGGGACCTTAGTTATACTATCCTCTTCCTGTTCGTTTATAAGCCCGCCTATAAGTACAGATTGTCCATCCTGCACCACCATACTGTTATTTGCCTTGCGCTGAAATATCCTGATATCAGTTGAACCAGCCAGTACAGCCGATGCAGCATTGCTGAGCTCAAGGGTAAGGTCAAATGTTACCAACCCTGTAGTATTAATATGAGGCGTTACCTTAAGTAAAACACCAGTATTTCTCCTCTCAATAGCTATAGATTCTCTAACATCAGTAATAGTTCTACTTGTTATGATGGGGACTTCATCGCCTATATTGATGCTTGCTTCTTTGCCATCTCTGGCAAGAATATGTGGAGAGGCAAGAATGTTAAGTCTGCCTTCGCTTGCCAGTGCATTAAAGGTAGCACTGAAATCGTCCCTTATTACAGATGCGGTAAGTCCACCCGCTGCTATGGTGCCAGCCTTAGAGAGACCGAGTGATGTCCCAACAGCAGTACTATATATCCCTTCGCCTAATTTTCCATTCCGCAGGGCATAATCTATCCCAAATCTTGTATCGTCATTCAGGGATACCTCTGCAATAAACACCCCTATCATTACCTGACGGGGAGCAATATCAAGGTCATCAAGCATTTCTTTTATCATCTTATAATCCTTTAGAGCCGCCTTGATTATTATTGTATTGGTAATAGAATATGGTATGAATTCCACTGCACTGTCACCAATTCCTGAAGCTGCAGGTTGTCTTTCTGTTGCGACAGTCCTCTCCTTTTGCTCACCTGCTGGTTTCTTTTCTGCCTCAGCTCTTTTTTTAAGCTCATCTGCCCTTTTTGATACCATTCCTTTCCTTCCAAATATCTCATTCAAGATATCAGTAAGATCGGTGGCAATGCCATTCCTCACCTGATAGATATATGTCTTTATCTCTTCCCCGCTCTCCACTTTATCCAACACCTCAATCCACCTCTCCACCTCCCCCATAATCTGAGGTATGGATGTCATAACTAAAAGAGAATTCAGTCTCGGAATGGAGATAAAATTTATCCCTACCGATATAGCGGATTTGGTAGATACATTCAGCGATGCAAAGAGTTTCTCCATCTCCTTTGTTATATCCTCAACATCAGCCTCCTTCATAGGAAAGAGCTTCATCTCTACACCACTAAAAATACTTACATCCATAACCTTTATTATCTCTAACACCTTATTCACATTACTCGCAAAGTCAATGAGTAAAATAGTGTTCCCCCTGTCATAGGAAGTTAGTACTGCACCTTGTGTTGTAAAGGGTCTTATAATGTTAATAAATTCCTTTGCCTGAACATACATAAGCTGGATTACCTGAAATATTATCTCATCACCAGGTGGAGGTATCTCCTGGTCTGTCCTGGGTATAAGAAGCATCCCCTTTGCCTCTGTAGCTGGAACTATATGATATATATCCCCTTCCTTGATTATTGCAGCCCCTGATACCTTGAGTATCGTGGTAAAGATGTCAAAGAGGTTGTCCGGCGTTATCTCTCCTGTGGTGTGAATATTTACCATTCCCCTAACCCTTGGGTCTATAATATAATCCATTTTTAAAAAATCACATACGAGAGTTATAATTTCATAAATATCAGCATTATCAAAATTAAGGACTATGTTTTTGGCAGAAGTTTTACCAAGTTTATCTTCTATATTTTTTTGAGGAGGATTGACCTGTAATTGTAAGGGTTTTTCCTGTGCATAAAACTCCACAGGAGTAAAAAGCAAGAGGCAAGATACAAGAAACAAGATACAAAATAAAAATGTACAATTCAATTGGGTAGTCTTTTTTTTGTTCATATTAAAGAAATCATAATTTGCCACAGAATCTTTTAGTATTAAGGAGTCCGAGAATCATAGTGTCAGAGAAAAATCTTCTGTTTTGACTCAATCACTCTCTGTCACTTTGTCTCTCTGTGCCTCAGTGGCTCATTAAATTTTTCCCCCTTTCTTTATGTTTAAGATGCCGGAGGTGGAGACAGTAGAGGTATTTCTAATGGCACCGTCTGTGCTGGAGCCCCCCCAGTATTCTCGGTTATTTGTGGTCGCAGAGGTCTATCAGAGTCATGCATCTTTATGACCCTTTCACCCTCCTCATCTTTGACAACAATCCTATCCTCCATTATAGCAATGACTTTTTGGTCTTCAATGGTATCACCTATCCGTACCCTCCTTGTTAGACGTCCCCCCTTGACATGGGGTACAGTATCTTTAATAATTACAGCCTTATAATTCCCGATGATAACAATCCCTTCCATGATAATTGGTTTTGCTTTCGGCTTTGATAATGGTGATGTTTGCGATTCCACCTTAATCTCCTCAGCCCCCTCTCTCCTTTGTGTGTGAAAAAGGTTTTTTTCAATAACCCCTGCAAAAAATTCATTTAAGGGCAATAATTTCTCTCCCTCTTTTTCAAAGCTCGTCTCCGATAATACCATACCCTCTCGCAGGGAATCATTTTTTTTATCGGATTTACCTCTCCCCCTCCCTTCAGTTGTGGGTAAAACGGGAAGACTAACAGCCCCTTGCTTTATGAAGGAGAGGGCTGATTCAGCTGACCATACTTTTAAAAACTGCCATCCCTCAAAAAAGATCAGAAACAATAAAAAAATGTTTACTATAATAAAGACTTTTTTCATAAAAAGTGTTTAGTTTAGCTTTCCACCTCAGCAAGTCCCTCAACAATAAGAATTGCATCAAGCCTTGATGCCTCTTTTACAATTTCGCCTTTTATAGTAACTGAGTTTATATTAATAAACTTTGCAGCTGTTTCAAGATCATAAAGGAAATCAATGAGTCCTTTGATATTACTATAGGTGACAAGCTGAAGGGATATCGTGTTATAACCACCAACTCTTGTTTTAAGATTTGACTGGACAGGCTTCTCCGTTTTTTTTATGTTAATACTCTTAATCATCACATTATATCTTCCTGCGCTGTTCTGTATGATGGACTGAAGCTGAGCTGCAGCCAGAGCATGAGTTTTTGCAAAAAAGATACGGTTCTTTGTCCTCTCTATTATGGTCTTTGCCCTTCTTGATCTCGCCTCAATATCAGTTCTGCCCTCAAGGGTAGTTTTATAACGATTTAAGAGTTCTGTCTTAAGTGAGATATCTTTCATCATTTTTGACTCATATTTCATGATAGGCTCAAAGAGTAAAGTGTAGCAGGCAACGATGCCTGTCAATACCCCGCCGTATATTATAACTCTTTTGGTTCCCTTTGTAATCTTCACTTACAAACTCTCTAATTTTGCTTTAATACTAAAGTTTTCTAAATATACGCCCTCACCAATAAAAGGGATGGACCCCCTTCCACCAACCACCTCTTTTCTTTTCACTGTAGCAGAGAATTCCACATCTTTAAAAACAGGTGATGCCTCAAGGAGAGAGAGAAGGGTAACTGCCGATACTGAACGCCCAACAATTTCTATCTCATTATCATGATATTTAAGCATGGTCAGGTAAGTATCCGATGGAATAACATCAGTAAGCTCCTTAAGAACAGAAAGAAAGAGCACTCTCCTTTTACTGAAATTATTAAGCTGAGGAAGACGCTCTTCCATAACAATGGCCTCTTTTTTAAGTTTTTCAAGAGCTATAGCTTGTCTTTCCATAAGCATTATCTTTTCTTTAATCTGGCTTAGAGTGTTAGTCTCCTTCTTTATTCGTAAGACAATCCCTCCCCCCCATAGAGATACTAAAAAAATGAATAATATTATCGCTGTAAGTCGTAGAACTCTGGATGACTTATCTACATTTACCTTCACAGGAAGGAGATTCATTGCAGCAATATTTTCATTAAGTCCTCTTAGACCGCAGCCAAGAGCGGCCATCTGAAATTGAATACCAGAGCTGTCTTTTATATCTATATCTTTAAAAGTTTCAACCCTTACTGCTTCCTTACCTGTAGCATCAGAAATTTTCTTTAGAAACTCCTCATCAGAAGTTCCATCTCCTAATACAATTATCTTCTTTATTTCCCCTATTTCATGTTCACCAACACTTAAAGGGGATATCCTTCTGTATTCCTTTAAAATTGTATCTGCAATTTGCTCCTTTCCTAAACTAACTTTCGGATGAGGTCTATCAAAATCCCTTGAATATTCCATATTCTTTTCATTATGAAAGGAGAGCTCGCAGATATTAGCCCCAACGTAAAGGACGATATTCTTACCACCAGTGAGGCTATCAGATGGAATTATTCTGGCAATGGCAGTGGAGCTTACCTCCATAGAAATAGGCTCAAGCCCAACCCCTTTAAGGATATCATGATAATATTTGAGACGACTTTTTTCTATAGCAACAAGAAGTATTCTGACTTTACTCCCATCCAAAGTATGTCCCAAATTTTGAAAATCAAAATAGGCGGTATCCACGGAAAAAGGTGTATAATTATCCAACTCATAACCTATTACTTCACTCAAATTCTCTTCAACTTTAACAGGTAATTCAATATTAAGAAGTATAACATCCCTTCGTGGAAGGGCAACATAGGGCATTATCCTTTGAAGTCGATTTGCCTTCACAAAGTCTGATACACCCATTTCAAACTCCTCCATCTTCATCCCGTATACAAAAGGTACAGAGAGACTATTTACCACAGTGGTCTTGCCAAAAGAACGCTTTAAGTAGAGGAGGTCAACCCTATCATCCCAAAAGCTTATCCCTAATGCTGACTTTGTTAGTATCATAAAATTGGCATATTATAATCTAAACACTTTAATTTTGCTATATATTTATCCTTCCTTCCAATAAAGTATCTCATAATCAGTCTTCCCCTTGATTTTGATTACCGATTTAAAGGACCGCCTTACATGGCTTCCATTTAATTTTCCTACAACCTCTATAGTATATATCCCTGAGGAAGAAAAACTAATAAATTTTCCAAATTCAGGGGGTAATGTAACTGCCCTTATTAAGTCACTCATATCACGAAAGGGGCTTTCTTCCCTTATAGTGATTATTTTTTCAGCCTTGACCTCGTCAATAGTAGGGATAGATAAAAGGAGGGGTAAAGGTGCAGTATTAATATTTATTTTATTAGAACCGGTAAACACTGTAAAGACACTCTCCATCCCTGCCCTGAATATTTCTTCTTCTCCTGATAGATTTTCCTCCACTACACTCTGAGCTTCTGCTTCCCATGAAACAAGTTCAGGGTCAGAACTTCGGTCTATCACAGTATTATAGAATATTTTCGGGGTAATACCCCTGACCCACAAGAGTTCATCCACTGTGACAAGTGGTTCATTTTTCGCACGATATGGTTTAGGAAGCAACCTGTAATAATCGTCCTCAGCCCCGTTGAGTCTATGAAAGTTATTCTCATCAATCCAGTCAAGTATAGAATCTGCTATTACATCCTTATCTTCAACCTCAATATCCAGAGCAGTAAGAACCCTGATAATATCATCTCTACTTGCCACATTTATATCTATCTTCCCACTTTCATCAATTATTCTAACCTCTGCATGTCCATCTTGAAAATGGACCATGTTAACCCTGCCATCCAACTTTAACCCTTCTTTTAGAGGCTCCCTGTCAGTGCTTCCTTGACTCTTTAACAACTCCATGATAGTCCGCTGAAAACCACCTCTGGCAAGGTAATAAGCATTTATCTCTTCCTTAAAATTACCAACTGCCTGAACCTCAGTGCGAACCATCCATGCAAAGGTATTCACAATAACACCCAGAAAGATGACAACCCACAAAATCAGGATGAGCGCAACACCTTTCTCATTTAAAGTGTCAGTGTCAGTTTTCAGTGTAAGTACTTTTTTACTGACACCCGCGATGATACTGCTTTTATTTTTTTTAAACACTGTCACTTGCACTGACACCTTTTTATGTCCTCTCTTTTAGTGGCTTCTTGCTTGCCATCATAAGGGGAATTATAACATTTGTAAGATAGCTATGCTCACCTTCACTGTGCTTCAGTGTCAGCATAACTTCTTTGGGCAGGGATTTTTCTCTCTCTTTCTGTATCTCTAAAGACCCTTCTAATCCCCCATCTTCCCATGATGAATAGCTCCATTCTATGTCAAATATATCAAAGATTAAATTAATCGACTCGCCATCATTTATATCAAAATTTTTAAAATCCTCAATCATGTAAATAGGTTTCTGATAGGCAAATAGTGTCTTCTTTTCTGAATAAGGAACATTTCTCAAACTATAGCTTACAAAAAATAGCCCTTCGCGATTGCTTTGCCCTATAGGTCTGCTCGTTATAAACTGTATCATTTTTGGCTCTACCTTGAACACAGGAGAGAGGCTTCCATCTTCATTCTTTACAAAAAAGGGATAAACAGAGCTTAGTTGTTTAGAAATTGTATCTAATGCAATTCTCACCCTTTGTTGGTGGGCAACCTTTGATTCTCCCTTCTCCCACACCTTATAACCAAGCCTTAATCCCTGTAATATCAGAACGCCAACCATACTCAATATGAATATTGAGACGAGTATCTCCAATAATGTGAATCCTTTATCTTCGGCAAATATTCTGTGAAACCTTTTAGGCATATACTCCATAAGAAGCAAGAGGTCAGAGGCAAGAAACAAGAAAAAATCTTGTATCTTGCTTCTTACATCTTTCTTCTTGTAACCTATTCCTCAGCAGCCTCTCTGAGGATTACACTCCTAAGACTCATAGCCTTCTCCACACTCGCACTCATCCATTCCACTTTTACTTCAACATCATATAGATTAAAGGGAAGGTTCTCATTTAAATATTCTTCTTCTTCAGATATCTCAAAAGGGCTTATAGTTCTCTTCCATGTATAACCATTACCAAAACTCCCCTCCTCTGTTCCCAAGTGGATATCCTCCATGAGAACTGTATCTTCCATACCCTTTTTCGCCAAGAGAATTGCTTGAGAATATTCTTCTGATGCACGTACCGACCTCATTGCCCCAGAGAAGAGGGGCATGATGATTCCGAGGGTAATCCCCAGTATAGTAATAGCAACCAATACCTCTATAAGACTAAAACCCTTATCGTTGTTCATACAATGTCAGTTTCAGTGACAGTGTTAGGGGGAGCATTTTTCAACTTAAACTGCCACTATTAACTAACACTATCAAAGGTTACATGTGTAAGACCGGTAAAGACATCTACTTCAATTCTAAAACCTTCATCAGTCTTCTTATTTTTTACTATGATTGCCCCGCTGCTGGAACTCCCATCAGGATAAAACAGGATATTACCTTTTCCTGACTCAATCCTATCTTCCGCCATCTCCATGGATTTAATAGAAACATCTGAAGGGAGCTTAAAAGTTTTTATACTCTTTGAAAGAGTATCTTCATACCCAGCAATTCCCTGTCCCCCTAAGAAGTAGAGATTATTATCTATATCAAAACCAACAACCTGATACCTCTGTTTAAATACTGCGGTATTTCTGGCAAACTTAAGTGTTGAGACTATCTGACGGGCAGTTGCCTTGAATTTAAGAGATTCTACGGTATGCAGGAGAGAGGGCACAGCAATCAAAAGCATCAGCCCTATGAGGAACAGAACTACAAGGAGTTCCACCATAGTAAAACCCCTAATCGATTCATGTTTTGCAATTTTAAATTTTAGATTTGCAATTCTTAATTCGTAAATCTTATTATTCCTCAATGTCTTTCCAGTTGACAATATCTTGGTCTTCCCCTATGCCACCAGCCGCACCATCGGCACCATAGGATATGATCTCATATTCTCCATATTCACTTGGAGAAATGTATGCATAGGGTCTTCTCCATGGATCAAGTGGTATATCTTTGGGTATATATGGACCCCTCCACCTATCCACATTTCCTGTATTCGTCCGTAACAATGCCAAACCCTCATCGGTTGCAGGATATCTCCCTATATCCAAACGCATCGCATCCAGAGCAGTGCCAAAGAGTTCTATCTGCATTTTTGCTACCTTGAGTTTAGATTTTCCAACATGACCAAAAAATCTCGGCACTACCAGCGCAGCGAGCAGACCAAGGATTATGAGTACTATTAATAGCTCTATCAGAGTAAAACCCCTCTCATTATTTTTGATTTTGGATTTTGGATTTTGGATTTTTAAAAGCCACCCTTTCATAAACATCTCCTTTCTTAAAATGGTATCTCGTTTACACTAAAAATAGCAAGCAGCATTGATACAACTATAAAACCTACAACCATTCCCATAAAAATTATCAATAACGGTTCCATTATAGATAGAAACCTCTTTGCATTTTCCTTTAAATGAGTTTCAAAAGTATCTGCTACCTCAAGAAGCATCTCTTCCAAACGCCCTGTCTCTTCACCCACAATAATCATCTCAACTGCCATAGGTGGAAAGATACCTTCCCTCTTTAATGGTAAACCAAGCCCCTCACCATGTCTCACACTCTCATATAGTCTTATTATAGCCTTTGCAATAAAACGGTTGGTAATTGTATTACTGACAATATCAATGGATTTTAAAACCGGAACCCCACCTTTAAGAAGAGTCCCCATTGACCTGGCAAATCTTACAACCTCTGTATTTCTGATAATTGTCCCAATAACAGGCATCTTAAGCTTAAGCTGATCCCAGGCTAATCTCCCCGCACTTGTTCTCTTATAGGTGTAAAAGAGCAGATATGGACCAAGTAAGGATAGTATAAATACCCACCAATAATTTCTAACAGTCTCACTTATCCTCATCAAAACCATCGTTGATAAGGGGATTGCCTGTCCCATCTCTGAAAATGTTGCCGCAAATTTCGGTATAACAAAGGTTAACAGGATGATTATAGAAAATCCACTGAAGATTGTAAGAATAGCAGGATATATCATAGCAGATATGATATAGTTTCTGAGTTCTCTAGACCTTGAAAGAAAATCACTCAACCTCCTGAGGGTTGCATCAAGAGTAGCACTTGCCTCTCCAGCCCGTATTAAGTTGATATAAAATGGTGGAAATACTACTGGAAAAACTTCCAGTGCATTAGCAACAGAACTCCCTTTTTCAATAGAACCTAAGATATTTTCAAGCAGTTTTTTAAATCTTTTTTTTCCTTCAATACTAATAAGTGTCTTAAGACTTCTATCAATCGGGATACCTGCCTTTAAGAGTCCTGACAGTTCTCTGGTAAAATTGATGACCTGCTGCTGCGGGACACGTTGGAAGAGAAATAGCAAAGGATTTTCTCTACTCATTTTTTCAGCAGTAGGTGATGCAACATTTATAGGAATATATCCGCGATTCTGAAGTATGGTTATGACAGACCTTTCCTCCTTTGCTTCCATAACCCCTTCAATAACCGTTCCGGTAATATCTGTGGCTTTATATTTAAAAAATGCCATAGAATATAAGCTATAAAGTTATAAGGTTATAAAGTTTATAAAGTCGTTGAGCATTATGAATTTTTTACTTTATAAACTTAATATGTTTCTTTGCACCTTCAGATGCTACATAGGTATTATCCCACAGATAAATTAAAAAATCATCCCTCTTTATAGACAAAAGGGTCATAAGCGATATTCCTTTTTCTATATCCCACACCTTTATTCCATAGTCTTCACTGCCTGATACCAATCTCTTTCCATCGGCAGAAAAGACTAACATGTAAATGGAATCTGTATGTTCTGAAAGGGTACGTATCTTTTTTTTACTTGAAAGATCCCAGAGTTCCACAGTATTCACGCCATCACCGATTGCAAGGAGATGCCCGTCAGGAGAGAAAGCAATAGAATTTATAGCTGCTTTTTCACTGGAGAGCGTATAAAATGATTTTCCATCTATACTTATAAGCAGAACTGTATTGTCCTTTGTTACGATTGCTATATTCTTGCCATCTGGGGAAAATTTAGTGAGATGTACCATGCCATTATATCCTTTAAAAGTATCAACAGGGGATAACAGATTTATATCCCATACAATCATCTCTCCACCCCAACCTGTTGAAATAAGAATGTTTCCATCAGGAGAAAAGTCAAGTGACTTTACCGGTTCATTGTGCCCTCTAAGAATTGAGATGGAATCCTTTTTATAAACATCCCAGAGTCTTACTGTCCTATCCAGTCCACCCGATGCCAGAATCCTCCCTTCTGGAGAAAAATCCATACATATAGGCCAATTCTCATGCCCCTTAAATACAGCAATAGCCTTTCTCTCCCTGCTTAAACCTTGCAAAAACAAATTTTCAAAATCCCATATCTTCACTGTGTTATCCCTGTATCCTGCTGCAAGCATCATATTATCATCAGAGAGTGCTACAGCCTCAACAAACCCATCCTGTTTTTCAAAGAAATTATTCAAAGAGCCGTCTTCTATTATCTTGCCTCCACTCTCTGACTCTTTGACTCTCTGACTCTTTGACTCTCTAATTACCTCTATGCCCCTGCTTCTTGGAATATCCCATATTTTAATTACTTTGTCCCAACTCCCTATAGTTAAGACTCTTCCATCACTGGTAAGGGATTGCAAATATAATTGTCTAATGTGGTTTTCAAAGGTATGAATCTTTATACCTGTGGTGATATCCCAGAGTTTGATAGCTGTATCCCACCCTCCAGAAACTGCAACCTTTCCTTTTGGTGAAAAGTCCACAGAGTAAACTGCATGAGAATTATCATAGAGTTTCTGCATGATTATCTTTTTCTTTATATCCCATAAATGGACTTCAGGATAGGCACCGGCTGTTGCCAGAATCTCTCCATTTGAAGAGAATCTGAGGCTGTATACAGGGTGAAAGCCCTTCTCATGTTCTTCAAAAAGGGTTTCAACAATTGTCATTTTTTTTATATCCCATAAGTTTATATTTTCATCAGCCCCTCCCGATGCAAGGAATCTTCCATCTGGAGAAAATGCAACCGCATAAACCGCACCACTATGCCCTTTAAGAAATTGTGGAGTCATCTTTTTTGCATCCCATATTCCAATAGTAGTGTCACCACTTGCAGAGGCTATGGATTTACCATCTGGAGAAAATGCAACAGAAAAAACAGTTCCATTGTGGCCTGACAGTATAGCTATACACTCTCTCTTCTCAATGTCCCACAGTCTTATAGCCTTATCATCACCACCTGATGCAAGCAATCTACCATCAGGAGATATGGCAATTGAATTAATGGAACCTGTATGACCAGCAAGGGTGAACAGAGATGTTTTTGTTTTAAAACCCCAGAGTCTTATAGTTTTATCATCGCTCCCTGATGCAAGTAACTTATTATCAGGAGAAATAGCAATTGAATTAACAGAACCTGTATGACCAGAAAGGGTCTTTAAAAGGGACATGTCATGGGTATCCCATAACCTAATGGTTCTATCAAGTCCCCCTGAAGCGATGATATTACCATCAGATGAAAAGGATAAGGAACGAATAACCTTTTTATGCCCATCCTGTATAATCAGTTCAGAAGCGTAGATACTCGTATCAAGAAGCAAAAAGAAAAAAATTAGGCAGGATAAAACAAAATAGATATTAAAACTACGAAGAACGCGAAGAAAATAAAAAAATATATAAAAATTTCTATAACTTATTCCTTTGTGGCCTTCGTATACTTCGTGGTTCAGAACAAAATTAAAACGAAGATTTTTTTTGATAATCATTTATCCATTTTTTCAAATTCCTTTTTGTGTTTATAATTACCCTTCCTGTCAGCTGATGCATATCTCAACTTTATCATCTCAAGATTTATAAAAGTACCCGTCTCTTTAAGATGCACATACCCACGCAAAATGCCTGATGAATCAGTCCACTTATCTTCAAATTCAAGATAGAGTTTCTTACCCTTTACTGTTTTTTCCAAATATCCCACAGAGCCCATGCCAAATCTTCTTTTTATCCCCTCAAGCAACCCTTTACCGCCAACATTCACACCAATCAATCTGAGTTTCTTTTTCATGCCAAGGATATCAACTTCTATAGTATCTCCATCTACTACATCATGACAGACTGCAAAAACATAGTTAGGATTCTGCGAAGTGTCTTCTTCTGCTAATACCTGGGTAATGAAGAGGCAAAATGCAAAAAGCAAAAAACCAGAAACCAGACATTTTGCTTTTTGCTTCTTGCATCCTTCTTTTTTATAGAGTGTTAAAATTTGAGAAATGTGTATCATATTATTTCTTTCCTTTCATGCCAGAAGATGGCAACTTCCCTTTTTCCAGCGGCAGTGTCCATAGATTCATGCCTTCTTTCAGGCTATATATATGTTTATACCTTGTTGTCAGCTTCATATTCCCGCAAAATATATTAGCCTCTCTTCCATTATTATCCACAACAACAGCAGTCTTGTTATTTTTCTTCCACTGTAAAGTATAATAATCCAATCTCTGCTGCAAAAAATTCTTATCTTTTGGTGAAATATGAATAGCACCAGGAATATGACCATTATTATAATCTTTATGTATTCTATAATCAACAATGACGACCTCATTTTTTTCTTTCTCCATCATCTGACGTAGTTTCTTTTGATCTATTTCTTCACACTTAATCTCCTTACCTACTGCCACAGATTCTCCATTCATAATCCAGAGAAAAGATAAGAATAATATCAGAATAGCTACTGTTCTCATAAGAAGACCTCCTCTTTTATCAATAAACAACGAGTAACGAGTTTTACTCATTGTTCATTGCTTGCTCTTTGCACACCTAAAGCCAACATCTATATCTCTATATGCAGGTGGCGAATATTTCATATTTGCCACCTTGACCTCTTCTGCATTTGATCTAAAAGACCCGCCTCGTAATATTTTATAGCTACCGCCGTGAAAAGGGAGTTCAGCCTCTCCTACTTTTTTTTCATATTCGCTATCTGTCCACTCCTTTACATTCCCAGCCATGTCATAAATCCCGTAAGGACTTTTGCCAGCCTCAAAACTTCCTGCAGGGGTCAACCTCTCAAAACCTGCCTCATCGCTGTTTAAAAGCTCACTCTTGAATATCTTTCCCCATGGATATTCAAATCCCTCATTCCCTCGGGCAGCCTTGTCCCATTCTTCTTTGGTAGGAAGACGCTTACTGATAGATTTGCAATACATAGCCGCCATATACCAATCCACATTTACAACAGGATAGTTATCTTTCCCTGCTTCATATGCCCCTTTTTTCCAGTGGGGGGGCAGAGGAAGGTTAAGGTTCCCATCAAGAAATTTCTTATATTGGGCGTTGGTTACCTCATATTTATCTATATAGAACCTATCAACAAAGACCATTTCATCATATTTTTTGATTCCCTCCTTACTCCATGCTTCTCTCCCTTTTTGATACAATTTCAAATATAACTTCATGTTATTAATCTTTTTGTATATTACATCTTCCTTTGATAGATATTTTGCCGCCCTCTCAAGATAGCCAATGCCATCTTTATATTGCCCCTTGTAAAAGCTTATCTCTGCGAGTTGTCTATATGCATTCGTATCCTGTGAATTTAGACGAATCGTCTCCTTATATTCTGTCTCTGCCTCGTCTATAAACCTGCCATGCTTATCGCTAATATATAGTGAGGCAAGACTGGAATGTGCCTTCCAATCATTTGGATTTTTTTCAACTGCCTCCTTTGCTTTAAGCATTGCAGCATCCCTCTCCTTCTTCTCCTTTGCAAGAGATATTAATTTCATGACCATAAGGTCATCAGGTTTAAACTTGAGAGCATTCTGCCATGCTGATATTGCCTCATCTATCTTGTCAATTGCTCTATATACTGCACCAATGGAAAAATATGTCCTGGAATCGGTTGAATTATATTTTACGGCGAGCTCAAATTCTTTAGCTGCCTTTTCATACTCCTTCTCCTTATAAAATTTCTGCCCTTCCTTATAATGCTTTGCCCATTTTTCTATATCCATGGATACATCACCCGTGCCTTTTTCCTTTTCAATCATCTTAAGCATATCCCATATAAATTTGTTTTCAGGCTCTATCTCAAGGGCACTACGCCAATAAAAGTGTGCTTTATGTTTTTTACCCATCTTATAATATGCCATACCCAGTGATTGCAGATTATCAATATCATCAGGCTTTATTGACATCACCTCTAAAAATTCCTGAGTTGCCTCCTCATTCTTTCCCATGGTCATATATGCGACACCTAATTTATGGCGTTCCTTCCATCTTGTCGGGTCTTCTTTAAGTAAATCCTTCAACCGCACTATTTCCTTCTCATGTTCTGCCTTTATCTTCTCGCTACTGTCTACTCTCTTGTCTTCAGATTGACAACCTGCAAGAAGGACAACAAAAAACAAAACATAAACCACAGAGGACACAGAGAATAAAAAATTTAAAAAATTAATTTTTATCTTTATTTTATCTGTGTAAATCTGTGTCCCATTTATGTATCTTTTTTCTGCTTTCTCTGTGTTTAAATCTTCTTTTTCCAATTGGCATCCTTTGCACATCTAAATCCCATTGTCCTGTGCTTTTTCTCAGGCACAGCGAAATTTCTGCTTGCACATCTTGCGGTAAGATAACTTGTCAACCATGCTCCGCCCCTTATCACCCTGTTTTGCTCTCCAAATGTCTCTCTTTTGAGAGTTGAGGTTGGGTAAGGATTATACCAGGAAGCTGTCCATTCCATTACATTACCTGACATATCATAAACACCATAAGGAGAGCGGTCTTCGGGAAATGAGCCTACAGCCTGCGACCATTTGAGTTCAAGCTCATGTGTATTAACAAAGGAAGTGATAAAAGAATTCCCAAAACTCCATCTCCTTCCATCACCACCACGACATGATTTCTCCCATTCTGCCTCTGTGGGAAGCCTCTTGTCTGCCCATTTGCAGTAGGCTTCAGCATCATACCATGTAACATTAACTACAGGATGATTATCCTCACCTGCTGGATAATTACCATTTCTCCAGTTATAGGGTGCATCTGGCGCCACACTATCTACAGGCGGCTCCCGTCCTGTTGCATCAAAAAATTTCTTGTATTGGGCATTTGTAACCTCATATCTATCAATGTAGAATCCTTTTACCATGACAATATGCAAGGGTATCTCGTCAACACCAACCTCCAAACCTATCCTTCCATCGCCGCCATCATCTCCATGCTCCAGCTTACCCTTGCTTCCCATCTTAAATTCACCCTCCGGTATATATACCATCCCATCTATTTCTGAAGCTATGCCCCTGTTAAAAAAAATATAAGCCACGAAGGACACGAAAATCCCGGAGATTAAAAATCCTAAAATTATCTTCCACCTCGTCTTCTTCGTGGTTAAAATCAGATTTTTGTTCATGCATAGAAATTTATAGAAGTAACCACAGATAAACACGGAGGAATACAGGTAATTTTTTTCTTTTTAAATCTGTGTTTATCTGTGCCCATCTTCTGTGGTTTCATTAGGTTTTTGTTCATCATCTTATATCCTTTGCACATCTGAAACCTAACATTCTATGTCTTTTTTCAGTGGCAGTAATATTGCGATTTGAACACCTTGAAGATTGAAGGTCTATCAGCCACCCTCCTCCACGAATCACCTTCTCAAGTCCTCCAAAACCTACCCTCATTTCAGTTTCAGGATATGGCAAATAGTGAGACTCTGTCCATTCCATTACATTACCTGTCATATCAAAAACCATATAGGGCGAAATATCTTTTGGAAAAGAGCCAACTGGACCTGACCACTTCAAATTTATCTCCCTTGTGTTAGCATATCCTGAAACATCTTCATTCCCATAACTCCATTTTCTTCCATCATCTCCCCGACATGTCTTTTCCCATTCCTCTTCTGTGGGCAACCTCTTCCCTTTCCATTCACAATATGCCTTTGCATCTTCAAAATCCACAAGAACAACCGGGTTATCCCCCTCCCCTTCAGGGTAGTTGTCCTCCTTCCAGTTGTATGGAGCCCCTTTATCAACCGGGTCAATAAGGAGAGATTTTCTGCTTGTTGCCTTCAGAAATTTTTTAAACTGTGCATTTGTAACCTCGTATTTATCTATATAAAAACCATCTACATAAATCTTATGTGCTGGTGTCTCATCAATATCTATTGATAATTCCACCTCTCTCTTCCCCTGCTCATCTTTTGGGATATTAACCCCCATTATAAATTCCCCGCCTGGTATGAATACCATGTCTTTTGACATGCCGACAGCAAAAAAGAAATAATATATAAATATCAAGAGGATTAAAAATAAGCCTCCCCCTCCGCAATAGATTAAAAACTTTCTACTTATAATATTTTTTAGTCTCATATTGTCTCCTTCACAATAACCGCAGGGATTTATTAGCCGTCATTATAACTTAAAATGCCCACCTATGCAACTTTTACAAATCTATTACAACCCTTCTTATTTCCTCTCTATACCGTATATTTTTGTCCTTTCTTTAACGGAGACCTTCTGTTCAAATATAGCGATGAGCATTCCATCTTGAGATGCCGCAATCCTTAATCCACAACCGCCGCAGGATTCATCTTCCATTTCTGCTCTTACTGCCTTCCCCCATCCTCTTTCTTTTATATAATCATTCCTATAAGTTTTTACAGTTTCTTCTTCCCACTGACACCATATCGCTATAATTTCATCATCGCCATTGAATATCACTGCTGGACCATAGGCATCCTTTCTGCCCGCATCAATAATCTCCGCCTTTCCCCAATCAGATGAAGGTGTGTATATTCTTCCATGTATTCTTAAATTCTCTCTCTGATTTTCTGACCCTTTTGCTCTTTGACTCTCTAATTGCCATTGAGTAAATACCAAGGCTATTTCACCTTTTGAATTTATTGCAGCCCTTATATGCTCAACATCTCCACCTCTTGCATCAATAATCTCAGGCTTACTCCAGCCATCTTTATCCCTGTATACTGCTGTATATCCCCTTTGATACTCCCCATCCCATTTTACAAAAAATGCAAATACCTGCCCATTTTTATCACATACCACAGAAGGGGTATAGGCATCTCTGAATCTTGAATCTATCTTAGACGGGGTCTCAAATCGCTTAATATTGTAAGTATAATTCCCTGCATAAATCTTTTTTTTAATCTCAGGAAGAAAAAGCGGATTATATATTCCTGTAATACCTCTATTTACATAACCCCTCTTTTTATTCCAATCTTCATGTTTAACAACAGTCTGTCCATCGGTTAGGCGAAGAGGTTTACCCCATATCTTATTTCCCTCCTCGTATTTATTTACATATACCTCAAGACCACTCCCCTCCTCCTTGTAATAAATCACATAGATATTTCCCTGATAATCAAAGGCAGGATAGGGAAAATATCCATTGCAATTACCACTATCAATTACCACTGCACCACGCCAACCCTCTTCCCTCCTGTATTGATTGGCAAAAATCCTGTATATACCTTTATGCTTCTGCTCAAAAACCACAACAGCATTACCATCAGCATTATAAGTTATCTGATGTCCATCTGCGTCTCCAGTTCCTACATCAATTGCAACAGGTCCTTTCCATCCTTCAGTTCTGATAAAATGATTTGCATAGATACGATATATGCTTCCATCACTCTGCTTGAAGATGGCAATGGCATCACCGCTCTGGTTAAAGGCAACCCGTGATACATATGCATTACTTGGTCCTGCATCAATAATAACAGGTCTCTGCCACCCATTTTTATTAAATAAAAATTGATTTGCATATATCCTTGAGAAGCCATCTGTATACTGCTCAAACACTGCCATGGCATTTCCATAAGGGTCAAAGGCAATATTCGTTCTGAAGGCATCACCTGTCCCTGCATCTATCAAGACAGGCTTCTGCCAAACAGAGGCATAAACATTAACAGTAAGCAATAGGCAGTAGACAGTAAGCAGTAAGCATAAAATTGTTCTATTCTTATATTGTTTCATAGTTTTAATAATCTGTGTAATCTGTGGTTTCAGTATCTTTCTTGTTTAATCTGTGTAAGTCTGTGGCTGATTTTCAACTGGCTCAAATTCAAGAAAATACTGATATCTCAAAAAATCAAGCCGCTTGGTAAGATGATAACCAGCCTCTTTCATCTCTTCTATCGTTACTTCCTCCGAAATCTTATTATCAGGAGGGGGACCGAAGTCCATCTTCTTTTTATAAAATGCGACAATTACAACCCTTCCGCCTTTTTTCAAAATCTTTTTAAGTTTATTCATATAATTAATTCTATCCTCAATATGATGATAGGTAAGACATATAAAGACCACATCAACACTACCGGGATCAAGGCCTGAGTCAGCCATTGTTGCTAATCGTGGTATATAATTTTTAAGATTTAATTTTTGCGCATCATCACCCATGTATTTAACCAACTCAGGCTCAATATCCACTCCATAAGCCTTCCCTGTAAGCCCAACAGCCATGGCAAACCGCCTTGTAAAATAGCCTGACCCTGCCCCAATATCAGCAATTACATCACCATCTTTTAAGTTCATTTTTTCAATTACCTTATCTGGCTCTTGCCATTCATCACGCTTTGAATGTTCAAATATAGCAATCCAGTTTTCAGCTTTATCCATTTCATGTTTAGGAACAATCCCTCTCGGCAGATAATCATTGCGATACCCCCCTTTCATTTCACTGTCAGCACTGACTAACATGGGTGCCAATATCAGACACCAGAGGACAGAGGACAAAAGACAGAGAACAGAAAACAGAGTAAAGATATTCTGACTTCTTGCTTCTGGCTTCTGGCTTCTGACTTCTGTTATTTTTGCTGCCATGATTCTTTCTCCAGAGACCCTTTCCAGTTTTCAATACCACCTTTTAAATAATACATCTTATCCATTACACCACTTGCCCTCTTCTCAATCTTACAGCGATGCAATCCTTTCCACTCTGTATCATCTATAAACACTGCTATGGCATTATCTCTGATTACATCTATATAAATTGGTCTGAATCTAAAGTATCCCCTAAGCATGTCTTCAATCCCTCCAAAAATACCTTCTTTCCCATATCCATTTATTGAGTCAGGGATATGCCCGCCATTATAAAAATCGTTTGGATGACGCCAGTCTATTATATAAACCTTCTGTCCTCCCTCCATCATTTTTTTTATTTCATCCCCATCAAGACCTTCACACTGGACATCTTTAAAAGGCATCCTGACAGGTCCATTCCAGGCATCTATTCCACCTTTTAAATAATAAATATCATTCACACTATAATCTTTTTTGAGCATCTCTTCGCAAAAACTCTTCGTTGATTCTGAGTCTTCACCAATCAGATAAACATCTTTACCCTTCCACATTTCTACATTATAAATATATTTTACCCTGAACATATCCCAATTGGTTTGCTTTACAAATGGGATGGATTTTCCTTTCACAGCCATTTTAAGAGGACGAATATCAAATATAAACATATTATCAAAGAGAAGTGGCTTATTCTCGTATCGTCTCTGCATTTCCTCTGCATCAATAGGTATACATTCCTTTCTTCCCCTCTCTGTTACAGGGATTGTAGAAATGGTAGGCAATATCCCCTTTTGCCCTCCAATAACCTCTAAGATGGCTTTCTGTGAATCCTCAAGTTTTAATGCATTCTCCACAATCCTGGGGTTATAAAATGATGAGCGATACCGATCCATTCCATAAACATTATTGCCGACCCTTACATTCAAAAGTTTATCACCATTTGCAGAGGAATTGTAATAGCCTTCAGGGGTAATCACAATCCACTCTCCATTACTAAAACCTATAAACTGGGCAATCTCCCTCCCTGTATTTATATCCCAGCATCTGCTCGTTCCATCGCCACTCCCTGATACGAGAATCCTTTTAGCAGGACTAAAGGCAACTGATAAAAGTATATCATTATGTCCTCTTAGTGTTTTTATGGCATTACCTTTCTCAACATCCCAGAGTATTACAGTTTTATCAACACTCCCTGATGCTAAAAGCCTTCCATCATGGCTGAAGGCAACTGAGACGACATTATTACTGTGTCCTCTTAGTGTTTTTATGGCATTACCTTTCTCAACATCCCAGAGTATTACAGCTTTATCAACACTCCCTGATGCTAAAAGCCTTCCATCATGGCTGAAGGTGACTGGTACAACCCAATCGGTATGGCCGGTGAAAGTCTTTATTACATTTCCTGTTGCAACATCCAAAAGGGTTATATTGTAATCACCACCTGATGCTATACTCTTTCCATCAGGACTAAAGGCAACTGATTTGACCCAATGTCCTTTCAGCGTTTTTATAGCACTGCCTGCTGCCACATCCCAGAGGATTATAGCGTCATCCTGTCCCACAGATACCAGCATCTTTCCATCAGGACTAAAGGCAACTGATTTGACCCATGAAGTATGCCCTCTGAATGTTCTTATAGCACTACCTGCTGCAACATCCCAGAGAATTATAGTTTTATCCCAGCCACCCGATGCAAAAACTTTTCCATCAGGGCTGAAGGCAACTGCAGATACCCACTCATTATGTCCTTTAAGTGTCTTTATAGCACTCCCTGTTTCTATATCCCAGAGGAGTACGGTGTCATAACTCTCTGACGCCAGAATCCTTCCATCTGGACTGAAGGCAACTGATTTGGCATAAAAATTATGCCCTTTAAGTGTCCTTATATCACTCCCTGTTTCTATATCCCAGAGGAGTACGGTGTTATCAAAACTCCCTGAGCATAGAGTTCTTCCATCAGGACTTAAAGCAACTGAACTGATATAGTCAGTTTGTCCTTTGAATGTTTTTATGACATTGCCTGTATCAATATCCCAGAGAATTATGTTTTTATCAATCCCACCTGATGAGAGAACCTTTCCAACAGGACTAAAGGCAACTGACAATACCATATCATCATGTCCTTTAAGTGTCCTTATAGCACTCCCTGTTTCTATATTCCACAGGGTTATATCTTTATCAATACCTGATGCGATAATTTTTCCATCAGGACTAAAGGAAACTGATTTGACATGACCGGTATGCCCTTCAAATTTCCGCATCTCCCTTCCTGTAGATATTTCCCATAGTTTTATGGTTTTATCCTGACTCCCCGATGCAAGAGTCCTTCCATCAGGACTAAAGGCAACTGAATCAATATAGTCATTATGTCCCTTAAGTGTTTTTATAGCACTCCCCGTTTCAATATCCCACAGGATTATAGTTTTATCCCAACTCCCTGATGCCAGAATCCTTCCATCAGGGCTAATGGCAACTGATTTGACAGTGGATGTATGACCTATAAATGTTTTTATGATATTTCCTGTATTAATATCCCACAGAATTATGGTTTTATCCCTACCACCTGATGCCAGAATCCTCCCGTCATAACTAAAGGCAACTGAATTAACATCACTCGTATGCCCTTCAAATTTTCGTATCTCCCTCCCTGTGGGTGCATCCCAGAGTATGAGGATTTTATCCTTGCCTCCTGATAATATATATTTTCCATTATTGGAGAAAGCTACAGAAAGAACCGATTCTGAATGCCCCATCTGAACAAATACTTGTGCTGAACCTTGCCCTGAACTTGTTTCATGGGTTAATTCAGCATCAACTCCCTGATTAAATCGTTCATGGGCAGGCATTTCAGAGGCGTAGACAGGGTTTAAGATAATAAACATTCCCACGCAGAGTGTGGGAACGAATAACAGTAGCAGTATTTTATAAAACTTCCGAAAAACTTGCATAGTTGAAACAATAAATTTTATTTTGTGGAGGCTGCAAAGCGAAAACCGAGGCTATAGCACCTGTAGTCGGGGGTATAAGGGTGACGACTTGTAATCCTTGCATGATGGGAACTGAAATACCAACTGCCGCCGCGATGGATATGGTAGGAGCCAGAAGTTGGTCCCTGTGGATTATTCTTAGGGCTGCTGTTGTAATAATTCTCGTCATACCAGTCCTGTACCCACTCCCACACATTCCCTGTCATGTCATATAATCCCAATCCATTTGATTTTTTATTGCCTGCTGGATGTGTTTTACCTTTAGAGTTTTTATTGTACCATCCATAATCCGAAAGCTCCGACTCAATATTTGTCCCTGCCCATTTTTCTGCCTTACCTCCGCTCCTCGCTGCATATTCCCATTCAGCCTCTGTGGGCAAACGATACATTTTACCTGTCTTATCTGACAGCCACTCTATATAGACTACTGCATCATCCCATGTTACACAGGATACCGGATGATTGTCATCTTGTAGAAAACCAGGATTACGCCAATTCCTGCTTCTGTCCTTTTCCCATTTACTCCCTGACCAGCCATAACAACCATCTCCAACTTCAGCGTCTGTTTTATATCCTGTAGCATTTACAAACTCCTTAAACTCGCCTACTGTTACCTCATATTTCCCTATATAAAAATCGTCCACACATATCTCATGCACAGGTTTTTCGTTAGCCCCTTGATGATGCTGATGATGCCCGCCTTTCCATGCCTTATGCACTGGTTCTTCATTGTTCTCTGCATCCCCAAAAATATCTCCCATCTGAAAACAGCCGCCTCTTACAAAAACCATCTCTATTGGCATCTCTGTTTTCTCTCCATTAACTATAGTTGATAGTGTCAGTGTTAGCGTTAGCGTTAGTATCAGTATTTTTTTGCTGACACTGACACTTTTCACTAACACTCTCAAGATATTTTTAATACCGCCCCTCAAATTTTCCCTTTTCAAGCTTCCCTTTCCATGCCTTCATGCTTCCTTTAAGTGCATACATATTGTTATATCCAACTGCCCATTTCAGCGCCCTGCATCTATGCACTGTTTCTGCCTCTGTATATCCCACAAAGACCACAGCACCATCTTCCTTTACCGCCCTTGAGAATACACCTGTTAGACACAGATTTTCACGCCTGAACGCACCTTCCCCTACTGCACCCGGAATATGTCCCTTCTCATAATCTATTAGAGAACGAATATCAACAAATTCAACTTTCCTTTCTGAATCTTTCAGTCCCAATAACTCTTCCAAATTTATCTCCTCACAGTTCACATCCTCAAACTTCCCAGTGATAACATGTCCATTCCATGCATTCATACCCCCCTTTAGAACATAAATATCATCAATTGGATAATTTTTTTCCAGCATGGCTTTGCAGAAGTTCTCTGTTGATTCTGTATCTTCACCTACTAAATAAACATCTTTCCCTTTCCACACCTCTATCTCATAGACAAACTCATTTTCAATAGATTCATAGGTGATCCCCATAGACATCGGAATCCTTTTCCCCTTATTGGCTATCGTATAGGAACGAATATCAAATATAAACATATCGTTTAAAAGAATTGCCCTGTCTTCATACCTCCTTTTCATCTCTTCCGGTTCAATAAGGATACATTCCGATGCCTCTGATAATGAAGGGACAAAAACCTGATTAACCACGAAGAACAGGAAGGACACAAAGAAAAAAATTGAAAGTTTAAATAATATTTTTTTCATATTACCACCTCCATAAATAGTGTCAAAGAGGAGAATATCAGAGAGTCAAATCAATATCAGCTTTTTTCATAAGCTACCTCTAACATCTCATTAGAGACTTTTTTCCCTATCTCATATAACCTTTCAGGAGCAATATCAGCTCCATTTGGCCAGCACAATGTATTCAGGTCAATAAAAAAATTCTTTATCCTTCAAGCTGGAAAATACTCCACCTCTTTCAACATAAGATTCCAAGCTTACTATTTTTATACTTCCATCACTGAATCTGAGTCTTATAGTATAATTTTTTATATACTCCGCTTCTACTACATGAGGTATAAAATCCATATCTCTTCTCCTATCTCAAAGGCTCTATCCAATTTAATGATTTATCTTTTCTTGCCCTTTCCCAGTTTTCTTCCAGTTCTCCTTTATGAATACCGCTCCATTCCTTAACCAATTTATTAGCCCTTGTTGACATAATGCCATTTATTAAATTTCCTCCAAAGTCAAATGTAGCTTCTAAACCTTCATATGAGGCATGAAAATGTGGAGGATTGTGATCGTCATAATACACATATACCAAAAAACATAGATATTCTGGGCATAAATCTTTCTTATCCATCAATATTCTTATTTAACTCTCTGACACTTTGACTCTTTGACTCTATTTAAGTTTCTCCTTAACTCTCTTTTTCAATATTTCAAGATAATCTTTTTTTACTTCTCCTTCCCATACCTTCATACCGCCTCTAAGAACATAAATATTTTTATACCCCCATGTCCAATATTTTTCATACCTACACTCCCTCATGGCATGCCATTCGTTATCATAGACATATACAACAGTAACATTTTCTTTTTCCCATTTTTTACGCCTCTCCAGTTCCTGTAAGAAGTTTTTTATTGAGAACTTATTTATTGGAAACTGATTCCCCCAACCACCTTCTAATTTTGCCTCTGGTATATGTCCTTCATAATACTCTTCTGACGGACGCTTATCAATTATCTCAACCTTTCTATTTGACTTCATTATCTTTTTAAGTTGCTGGGAGGTAATCACTTCACATCCTACATTTGAAATATCATCTAAAATAGGTCCATCCCACTTTTCCATCCCGCCTTTTAAGACAAAGATATTACGAATTCCGTAATCTTTTTTTATCATATAGCTGCATACACTTTCTGCAGACTTCGTATCTTCCCCAATTAGAATTACATTCTTACCAATAAGCTCACCCACCCTGCTAACCAATTCTTTTTTAATATTATCAAAAGTGGCAGGAATAGCCCTCACGATACGCTTCATTTTTATATCATGCTCCTGACGAACATCAATTACGACCATATTGTATATTGTTCCATTTTCTATATATTTTTTCAGAACTTTCGGCTCCATAAGTTTACATTCATTAGCATTTGCACTGCCTACAAGCAAGAGCATAGAGGCAAAAACATAGAGGCAAAAGACAAATGGAAACTGAAAGCTGAAAGCTGAAGACTGAAAGCAAACCCTTTGAGCTTCTTGCTCCTGACTTCTGACTTCTGACTTCTGACTTCTCATTTTCATGTTCATCTAAACTACGGTGTCTTTGCAATCCTAAACCCAAGTCCATCACATATACTATACGGTATATCACTACCGCGATAGAATACCCTTACAGCATGGACAGGAACACTCCATGGACCACTGCGCATTGACTTTGCATGGCTGGGGCTCGTATTTAAAGGATTATTTTTAGGGCTTCTATCATAATAATCAACCTCATACCAATCCTCCACCCACTCCCACACATTGCCGCTCATATCGTATAAACCCAATACATTAGGTTTCTTCTGACCTACAGGATGTGTTTTACCTCCAGAGTTTTTATCATACCATGCATAATCTGAAAGCTCCGACTCTATACTTGTTCCTGCCCATTTTTCTGCCTTACCGCCGCTCCTCGCTGCATATTCCCATTCAGCCTCTGTGGGCAAACGATATTTACCATCAGATGGATTCGCTTCGCTCACCACAAGCTTTTTATTCAACCATTTTATAAATTCTTGTGTATCATTATAGCTTATACAGACTGCCGGGTGCCTATCTGTCTGAGGAAAATCTACCTTTTCCCAGCTAAAATCCATCCTCTTTCTCCATTTGTAACCCACTTTCCCGAAACAGCCCATTTTTTGTGCATCAGTAGTATAACCTGTCTCACTAAAAAATTTTTCAAACTCACCCCTTGTAACCTCATACTTGCCGATATAAAAATCATCCACACAGACCTCATGAACAGGCCTTTCATCATTCTCTCCGTCTCCAGCAATATCTCCCATTTTAAAACAACCCCCTTTAACAAAGACCAATTCTATAGGTGCTTCTGCATCCTTTCCTTCATCACCGGTAACCACTAAGGGAAATGACATAATAAGCCACAGAGACACAGAGGCACAGAGAAAGACAAAAAAGACTAAGGAGAAAGGGAGAAGATGGAGAGATGGAGAAAAAGCAATAAAAAATAACTTTTTTGCTCCTCCATTTCTTTTCCTTTCACCATTTCTCCTTATTTCCTCTGTGTCTCCGTGCCTCTGTGGCAAATTTTTATAATTTCCTTTACTTGAATAACCAAATGACAACATATTATTACCCTGCATCTTTTGCACATCTGAATCCATAACGGTGGCTATGATTATTTTCAGTAGGTTTGACAGGGTACCTGTGAGCTACACGGGAAAAAGGTATTGACGGTGCACTCCAGGTGCCGCCCTTCATGACCCTATACCCCTTACCAAATTGAGGCCTTTCAAGCTTGCTCCCAGGATATGATTCATACCATGAAGATGTCCACTCCATCAGATTACCTGCCATATCATAAACATCATAAGGGCTTATATCGGCCGTAAAACTCCCCCCTTGCACAGCCCCATTTTCTTTAGATTCTATGGTGTTTGCCATACCTGTCTCAAACTTATTACCCCATGGCCAGATTCTTCCATCACTACCCCTGGCTGCCTTCTCCCACTCCTCTTCAGTAGGAAGTCTTTTCCCTATTGATTTACAATAAGCCTCTGCCTCCATATAGCTCACATCAGCCATAGGAAAATCATCATCTGCTATTGGAACCCTCATCTTCTTCATTCTCGCCCTTTCACCTGTCAACCCTCCGATAAGAAGAATTGAAGGTGAATTCACCGTCCCCTTCGCAAATTTTCTCTCTTCTTCACCTGGTCCCTTTGCAAATTTTCTATACGCCCCCACAGTAACCTCATATTTATCTATGTAAAATGACTTAAGATAGACCTCCCTCTGGGGAAGCTCATCTACACCCATATCAATGCCAACTCTGCCATCACCTTCTTTACTCCCCATTAAAAACTTACCTTCGGGTATAAGAACCATCTCACTCCTCTTATTATAAGAGCCTCCTCCTCCTGTCCACCCTAGTGAAGCAAAAACTAATAATAGTGTCAGTGTAAGTGTGAGTGACAAGAAGCAATGAGCAATGAGCAATGAGCAATGAGTAGCCGCAGGCTTTAGACTGTGGAGGCAAGAGGTCTGTTTTCTGTCTTCTGTCTTCTGTCTTCTGATTTTTATGTTCATGGTAAATCCCTCCATAAAAATTGACTATTGAATACTGAATATTGAATACTAAATTTTCCACCTGTTAATCTTCAATCTTCAATCTTCATTTTAAATACAGCAGCCATATATTATAATGCTCAAAATCTCCTGAACGATTAGTAACATAGGCAATTTTTTTTCCATCAGGACTAAAGACAGGATTCCAGTCTGTCTGCTCCTCATCGTTAATCCTCATCTCCTCGCCAGTATCAACATCGGCAATCCAGATGTCATAACTTTCACTGGTGTTGTAATCAAACTCTGACCTTCTATTAAGCTTACGGGTATATGCAACTTTTGAATTATTAGGGCTAAAAACTGGATTTAGATAGGTGCCATCTCCTTTCGTAAGATGGGTCAGCCCTGTTCCGTCCCTTTTTACCGACCATATATTTATATTTCCTGTTTGATTAGATTCAAATATAAGTCTATCCCCTGTGGTATTATAATCAATCTTATAAAGAAACTCTTCCAATGGATAAGGAATCTCAAAGATTTTTTTTAAGAGTAACAATTCCTCGCTCCAAACTTTTCTCTCATTTTTATTTTCCTCTTGAACCATTTTTTTCATCTTCATTATTTTATGAGGATTGAACTCTCTCTGTTCCTCTTCTTTTGCAAATGGGAACATAACTGGATTGGGCTTTTGAGTATCCCACATAGAAATAACCCGACTAACAGTATTAACAACCTCTTGACCAACCTTACTAAGAGAGATTAATTGTATCTCAGGACCTTTATCCTCTTTTGATACAAAGGCAATCTCGTTACTTTGCGGGTTCCAAGCAGGGTAGGATATAACTTTAAAACCCTCTGTAACCTGCCTCGCACCACTTCCATCACTTTTCATTACCCATATATCATAAGCTGAAAGTAATTCCTTTGAGCTTTTAAGGAAGGCTATTTCTTTTCCATCAGGACTATATACTGGAGCTAACTCATCATCATCCCCGTTTGTAAGCTGTTTTAATCCTACACCATCAATTCCTATACTCCAGATATTCCAGTTCCCCTTTCTATTGGAAGCAAAGATTATTGTCTTTCCATCAGGGCTAAAAGATGGGCCAAAATCATCCCAGTCTCCACCACCTGTAAGGTCTTTCTCCCCAATCAGAGTATAATCAGACAGGTTCTTTTTTTCTTCAGGTAAATTATCTATTACTTTACTAATATCTTCCTTAAAATCAAGTATTGTCAAATAGCTCTCTTTTTTATCAGGCTCCCATGTAGTTAAAGCAAGCTTTGTTCCATCGGGATGCCATGATACATGATAATATCCTGCATCAAACAAGTCGTTATAATTAAACATGGACAGCCACTTTCGCCCCCATACCTCTTTTAAGATGTTTTTTGTTACTCTCTTTCTGTGTTTTCCATCTCTATCCATTATCCATATATCAATGATACCCTCTTTGTTGGCAACATATGATATCTTAGTTCCATCTGGACTCCATGCAGGATAAAGCTCAGGATAATTCTCATAGGTTAATCGCTTGTAATTTTTTCCTGATGTATCCACTAACCAAATATCTCCGCTACTACCCAAATTGCCCAGTCTCATGCTTTCAAAAACAATCTCTTTACCATCAGGAGACATTACCGGAAAATAGTCTCCATTTCCCCCTGAAGTTATTCTCCTTGTCTTTCCACTTTCTATATCCATAAACCATACACCACTTACAGACTCTTTTTTATAGAGTATTAAAACCAATCCCTTACCATCAGGTGTAGGAACTGGATATTGTACTGTCCTCCAATGTTCTGTATCCCCCTCTATCTCTGCAATCCTTTTAAGGTTTGAGCCATCAATATCTATTGACCATACATCCCTTTTATTATTCATTCGATTGGATACAAAAAAAACCTTTTTCCCGTCAGGGGTAAACCTTGGAGCAAAATCCTGCACCTCTCCTGATGTTAATTGTCTCCTGTTCTTACCATCCGAATCCATGAGCCATAGATTCAGATAAAATGGTGTCTTGTGCCAAAACTCTCCTTTTTTCTTAGCCTCAGTATTATCTATTTTTGATATAAACACAATCTGTTTTCCATCAGGGCTGAATTCAGGATTATAATCCATGGAACTCCCGTCTGTAATTCTAATGACATTATAAGAGATATCTGAAATACTTTGTGTGTCCGCAAAGACCTTACCGACAAGAAGCAAGAGCAAAAAGCAAAAAGCAAAAAGCAATGAGCAATGAGTAGTCGCAGGCTTTAGCCTGTGGAGGCAAGAGGTCTGTTTTCTGTCTTCTGTCTTCTGTCTTCTGATTTTTATGTTCATGGTAAAACCTCCCATTTATTTCAAATACAGCATCCATATGTTATAGTGCTTAAAATCTCCTGAACGATTGGTAACATAGGCAATTTTTTTTCCATCAGGACTAAATACAGGATTCCAGTCTGTCTGCTCCTCACCGTTAATCATCATCTCCTCATCTGTTTGAACATCGGCAATCCATATATTATAGTTTGTTGTATTGCTAATGCTTACCCCTATTTCTTTACGATGGGCAAAGGCAATTTTTTTATTATCTGGGCTAAAAACTGGATTCAAATGAGGTCCATTCCCTTTCGTAATTCGTGTCAGTTCTGTCCCATCCCTTTTTACCGACCATATATCTATGTTCCCTGTCCGATTGGACTCAAATATAATCTTATCACCGGAGGTATTATAACTGGCTTTATAAAGAAATTCTTTTAATGGATAGGATAAAGTAACCGCCTCTCCTTTTATAAATCTTGATAAAATAAATGCAGGGTTTTTCACTTCTGGTAAAAAATGTTGCATCTTTGCTATTTTATACTTTTTATTAGAAGTAAAATCTTCGTTTTTTTCGAATAGAGAGATTGCAGAATTATCATTTTCAATATCCCATATAGAGATAAGTCGGTTCACAGTGTAAGCTTGAGAAACACCTCCCACACTATCTTTATTAAGGGATATAAATTGTATTTCATGACCTTTATCACCTTTTGTAATAAAGGCAATCTCTTTCCCATTCGGATTCCATGCAGGATAGGATATAATTGAAATACCTTTAGTAACCTGTCTCGCCACACTCCCATCACTATTCATTATCCAGAGGTCATAGGTAGAAATAACAGAAGTTGAGAGGTTGAGAGGTTGAGAGGTTGTGCTTTTCAGTTTCTCATCTTCTAAACTTCTTAACTTCTTATCTTCTGTCTTCTTCAAAAAAGCTATCTCTTTGCCATCAGGACTAAAAACAGGGGCAATGTCATCACCGCTCCCTTTTGTTATTTGTTTTAATCCTTCGCCATCGGCTCCCAAACTCCATATGCCCCAGTTTCCTTTTCTATTAGAAGCAAATAGTATTGTTTTTCCATCAGGACTAAAAGACGGACCAAAATCATCCCAATTCCCATCGCCGGAGATATCTTTTTCACCAATCAGCGTATAATCTTTAAGCGACTCGGTTTCATCAGACAAGCTTTCCGATACCATGGTAATATCTTTTTCAAAATCAAACAATGTTAAATAGCTTTCTTTTTTATCTTGGTCCCAAAGGGTTAAGGCAAGCTTTGTACCATAAGGGTGCCATGAGACACGATAATATCCAGATTCGATAGGATGCTCACTCCAGAAATCACTTGGTTTCAGTGGAATAGATTTTATCAGCCTCTTTTTATTTCTGCCATCCCTATCCATTATCCATAGGTCAAAAATGCCATTTTCATAAGTAACATAAGATATCTTTGTTCCATTCGGACTCCATGCAGGGTAAAACTCCCTATAATACTTGTATGTCAATCTCTTGTAATTTTTTCCTGACCTATCTATTGACCATATACCACCAGCTCCGAGTCTGTAAGTTTTAAAGACGATATCTTTACCATCAGGGGACATCACAGGAGTATCGTCTCCAGTTCCTCCTGATGTTATTCTTTTCACAGCCCTACTTTCCATGTCCATTAACCATACACTTGGGTGACCTTCTTGATAAACTACGAAAAGCATCCCTTTACCATCAGGTGTAGGTGAAGGATAAAATATTCTCTCCCATAGCTCATTCTTTTCTATTTCTGTTATTCTGGTAAGGTTTGAGCCATCTACATTAATTGACCATATATCCCATCTATTACCATGTTTACGATTTGATACAAAAATGATACTTTTCCCATCCGTTGTAAACATTGGAGCAAAATCCTGCACCTCTCCTGATGTTAATTGTCTCCTATTCTTACCATCCGAATCCATGAGCCATAGGTTCATGTAATATGGTGTCTTGTGCCAGAATTCACCACTTTTTATGCCTTCACTATTACTTATTTCTTTAATAAATACAATCTGCTTCCCATCAGGACTGAACTCAGGCTGATAATCTTTGGAACTCCCATCAGTAATTCTAATGACATTATAAGGGATATCTGAAATACTTTGCGTGTCCGCAAAGACCTCACCGGCAAGAATTAATAATAGTGATAATGACAGTGTGAGTGTTAGTGACTGTGTCAGTTTTTTAATATACATAGTAAATTCTCCCCTTCAATTTGTTTTATTGGTTGCATTGGTCTTATTAGTTTTATTGCTTTTAACCAATCCAACTAATAAAACTAATGAAACTATCATTAATTATTTCAAATACAACAGCCATATATTAAAGCGGCTGAAATCTCCCGAACGATTAGTAACATAAGCTATTTTCTTTCCATCAGGGCTCCATGATGGAAACCAGTCTATCTGCTCTTCCCCATTAATCATCATCTTCTCACCGCTATCAACATCCGCTATCCAGATGTTGTAATCCGTCCAATATATCGGGGCAAACTGTTTACCTGCCTTTTTTGAATAGGCTATTTTTCTGCCATCCGGGCTGAAGACCGGCGTCCAGTAGAGAGAATCCTCTGTCATAACAGGAGTAAGACCATTACCATCACTATTAATAGTCCATATACCTATGCTATCTTTCATATCCAGTTCAAATATAATTCTGTCGCCGCGAGGACTATAATTTATACGATAAAGAAATTTATTAAATGGATAGATACCACCTGCACCTATTGATAGCGGATTAGAAGTATTTATATTTCGCCTGTCACTGATAAGTTCAATATTAGTTTTCTTATTTAATCTGGAGCCAAGAAGTAAAGCGTCCTTAATGGATGCAATATTTTTAAGACTCCCCTCAGCGATATTATATCCCCATATTTCAGGGGCTTGTTCATTACCTTCAGACACAAAGACAATCTCTTTCCCATCAGGTTTCCATGCAGGGTAGGAAAGAACAGAAATCCCATTTGTAACCTGCCTCGCACTACTCCCGTCAGTTTTCATTAACCATATATCATATTTCGTATTTAGTATTTCGTCTTTCGTATTTCGTAAATAAGCTATCTTTTTGCCATCAGGACTATATACTGGAGCCAACTCATCATCATCCCCTTTTGTTAGCTGTTCCAGCTTTGCATCATCAAACTCTGATTTGCAATCCGCAATCCGCAATCCGCAATCCGCAATCCAAAGCCTCCATATATCCCACCCGCCATTTCTGTTAGAGGCAAATATTATACCCTTGCCATCCGGGGCAAAACTTGGGGTGATGTCATCCCAATCCCCACCGGTAAGGTCTTTTTCACTGAGAAGAGAATACTCAGAAAGCGGTGTTTCGGTGATTGGTAATTTTTCAACAACTTCATTATCTAATGACAAGATACTGATACGACTCCCCGCTTTGTCCTTATTCCATCTGCTCAATATCATCTTTTTACCATCAGGATGCCATGAGATGTGATAGTAGTTAATCCCTTCTATAACATCTACGGACTTGAACAACCTCATACTCGGTCCCGTCTCAAATATATTTCTTGCAATCTGCCTCCTGCCGCTTCCATCCTTGTTCATCAACCACATATCAAATGACCTTTCCCTATAGGATATCTCTTTAAACTCAAATCCCTTCCGTGCCTTGCTATAAGTCTTAGCCCCTCCCTCTATGGCAACATAGGCAATCCTTTTTCCATCAGGGCTGCAGGATGGTGAAAACTCTATTGTATCTTCAAAGGTAAGACGATTATATATCTTCCCTTCTCTGTCTATTGTCCAGAGATTGCTATTACCAAGCCTCGTTGTGGAAAAAATAATATCCTTTCCATCCTGACAAACCGCAGGAAAGGAATCTCCATTTCCACCGGAAGTCAATCTTTTCAGATTTTTGCCATCAGTATCCATAATAAATACACTATCCGTTCCAAAATATCTTCCTATGAAAATCACATTTTTACCATCAGAGGTAACAATCGGAAAAAACTCTTTCTGGTTGTCCTTTGTCAGTCGGGTAAGCCCTGAACCGTTAATTTTCATTGACCATATATCCCATAGTCCATCTTCCAAATTGGAGATAAAAACAACCTTTTCTCCATCAGGTGTAAAGGTAGGCTGAAGATACATCGCACTCTTATCTGTTATCTGCCGTCTGTTATTTCCATCGGCATCCATAATCCACAGATGCATATCAGTGAAATAACTACCGTCCAATGGCTTAGAGGAGAAAACAATCTGTTTTCCATCACGGCTGAACTCAGGGTAAAAATCTACTGCCTCTCCAGATGTAATATCTGTGATGGAGTATGGAAGTTCCTCTTCCAGTGCAAGTGCCAGTGTCGGTGACAGGAAGCAAGATGCAAGAAGCAAGATGCAAGAAAAAGCCACAGAGGCACTGAGACACAGAGATTTCTTTAAGTTGTTTTTTCCTCTGCGCCTCTGTGTCTCTGTGGTTAATATTAGGTTTTTGTTCATTTTAATCAACCTCCCTCATTTCAAATACAGCATCCATATATTATAATGCTTAAACTCCCCTGAGCGATTGGTGACATAGGCAATTTTTTTGCCATCAGGACTGAAAGCAGGATTCCAGTCTGTCTGCTCCTCTCCATTAATCGGCATCTCTTCACCTGTTTCAGCATCAGCAATCCATATATTATAATTCACTTCATTATAGGAGCTTAAATCTAATTTTCTGCGGGCATATGCAATCTTTTTATTATCAGGGCTGAAAACAGGATTCAAATGAGGACCATCCTTTTTAGTAATACGGTTCAATTCTGTCCCATCCCTCCTTACCGACCATATATCAATATTACCGGTCTTATTAGACTCAAATATAATTCTGTCGCCTGTAGCACTATAATCAACTCTATAAAGAAATTCATTCAGTGGATAAGGGACATCAATCGTTTCACCCTTTGTAAATGGAGTTAATCCACCCATCCCTAATTTTATATTCGGGAATAATTCCTTCATCTTTGCTATCTCCTGAGGGGTAAATTCCTCTTTCTCTCCCTCCTTTGTAAATGGAAACATCACAGGATTGGGTTTTTCAGTATCCCATATAGAAACAACCGCCTGAGGAGATTGTCCCCTTTTGTCAAGGGAAAGCAATCGTATCTCTGGTCCGCTATCTCCCTTTACCACAAAGGCAATCTCTTTACCATCAGAATGCCATGCTGGATAGGAAATCACCTCAATACCATTCGTAACCTTCCTTGCCTCGCTCCCGTTACTATTCATTACCCAGATATCATATTTAGGATTTAGGATTTCGGATTTAGGATTTGCTTCTTTAAGATATGCTATCTCCTTCCCATCAGGGCTATATACTGGAGCAACTTCATCACCTGCATCTTTTGTTATCTGCCGCAATCCTTCACCATCAACACCTATGCTCAAGATATCCCAGTTCCCCTTCCTATTGGAAGCAAAGATTATTGTTTTACCATCAGGGCTGAAGGATGGACCAAAATCATCATAATTTCCGCCGCCTGTAAGTTCTTTCTCTCCAATGAGAGTATATTCAGGAAGGGTTTCTTTTTCTTCGGGCAATTCCTCAGCCGCCTTATTAATATCCTTTCCAAAGTCAAGCATTGTCAAATAACTCTCTTTTTTATCAGGCTCCCATGTAGTTAAAGCAAGCTTTGTTCCATCAGGATGCCATGAAACATGGTAATATCCCGCCTCAGTGAGGTCATTATAATCAAACCTTAATCCCCATGCCCCCTTTGACAGATATTTTGTCAATTTCTTTTTATGCCTGCCGTCCCTATCCATGAGCCACACATCAAAGACGCCTCCCTTGTTTGTAATATAAGAAACCTTTGTTCCATCCGGACTCCATGCAGGATAAAACTCAGGATAATCCTCATAAGTCAATCTCCTATAATTTTTCCCCGAGCTGTCTATTGACCATATATCTCCATTGCCCTGTCTCGTGCTTTTAAAGACAATCTCTTTACCATCAGGGGAAACCATAGGAAAGTCATCTCCAAAACCTCCTGATGTTATTCTCCTTATATTTCCGCTTTCCATATCCTTATACCATACACTTCCATGTGATTTTTTATAGATTATAAAAACCATCCCTTTGCCATCAGGTGTAGGGAAAGGATAGTGAGACCTTTCCCATAAACCTGTATTTCCTTCAGTCTCTGTAATCCTGGCAAGGTTTGAGCCATTTATATCTACAGACCATATATCCCACCTGCCGTTTCTGCGATTTGAGACAAAAAATATCTTTTCCCCGTCTGCTGTCCATTTTGGGGCAAAATCCTGAAATTCTCCGGATGTTAATTGCCGTTTATTCCTGCCATCCGAATCCATGAGCCATAGATTCAAATAATAAGGTGTCTTGTGCCAGAACTCTCCTTTTTTCTTAGCCTCAACATTATCTATTTTTGATATAAACACAATCTGTTTTCCATCAGGGCTGAATTCAGGATGGTAATCAATAGAACTGCCATCAGTAACCCTCCTGACAGTGTAAGGAACTTGAACATCTTCGGGAACTGCGACAACCTTCTTTGTTTTCAATATCTCTTCCGACATGTGATTAGGCCTTCCCTCTGATGCTGCAAAGACATCGCTAAGTGCAAGTGTCAGTGTCAGTGTGAGTAACAAGAAGCAATGAGCAATGAGCAATGAGCAATGAGTAGCCGTAGGCTTTAGCCTGCGGAGGCAAGAGGTCTGACTTCTGACTTCTATCTTCTGTCTTCTGATTTTTCTATTCATGGTAAATCCCCCCTTATTTCAAATACAACAGCCATATACTATTATGCTTAAAATCGCCTGACCTGTTAGTGACATAGGCGATTTTTTTTCCATCCGGACTCCATGCAGGATTCCAATCTGTCTGCTCTTCAGCCGTAAGTGCTTCTTCTTTTCCTGTATTTATATCTGTCAGCCAGATATTATAATTAGAGGCAGGCCAGAAAGGAGGTCCTAAATTTGAGGCAAATTTCTCCGTTGCATAAGCTATCATTTTTCCATCCGGACTAAAAACGGGATTCCAGTGCGGTTCATTGCCTCTTGTAATCTTACTCATATTGCTTCCATCGCTATGCATTACCCATATTTCCACATTACCTGATAGATTTGATTCAAATGTGAGCTTATCACCCTTCCTGTTATAATCAATCCGGTAAAGAAATAGTTCATTAAATGGATAATATTTTCCTTTTCCTGCTTCTTGCTTCTTGCTTCCTGTTTCTTGTTCACTATTCCAGATAATAGCGACCTTCTTACTACTATGACGATTAACATCATATCTCCATATTCCAATCCCCTCATCTCCTTTTGATACAAATGCAATCTCTTTACCGTCAGAGTGCCATATAGGATAGGATAAAATAGGAATATTTTTTGTAATCTTCCTCATACCACTCCCATCACTCTTCATTACCCACAAATCATATTGAAGATTTAAGATTGAAGATTGAAGATTTTTAAAATCAGTTTCATCCTTCTGGCTTCTGGCTTCTGGCTTCTGGCTCCTCAAAAATGCTATCTCCTTTCCATCAGGACTGAAGACAGGGGCAATATCATCATCAGTTTCATTTGTTATTTGTTTTAATCCTTCACCATCCGCTCCTATACTCCAGATATCCCAATTACCTGTTCTGTTTGATGAAAAGACTATCGCATTGCCATCAGGGCCGAAGGATGGACCAAAATCCTCCCATTCCCCCTTAGTAAGCTCCCTCTCTCCGAGCAGGGTGTATTGAAGAACTGGCCCTTCATTCAAGACAGGCAGTCTATTTAGGGTATCTTTATCAAATTCAATTATACTTATGTAACTCCCCTTTTGTTCCTTCTCCCAAGTGGTCAGTGCGAGCTTTGTGCCATCAGGGTGCCATGAGAGATGATAATAACTGATGAAGTCTAATGGCTTTCTCAAGTTAAATCTTGAATCCCAGATTCCTCCTGATATATTTTTTGTTAACTGTCTTTTATTGCTCCCATCTCTATCCATAACCCATATCTCAAGAGGGTCATTTTTTGTATCACCTACAGTATCAAAGGATGCATGCTCCCTCCTTGAAATATAAGCGATTTTTGTTCCGTCAGGACTCCAGTTGGGGAAAAATTCCAATACCTTCCCATAGGTCAACCTTTTGTAATCTCTGCCCTCCATATCTATTGTCCAGAGACTCCCGCCGATAAGTCTCATACTCGCAAATATAATCTCTGTTCCATCAGGATGCATAGATGGATACCAATCACCCTTGCCTCCGGAGGTCAATCTCCTTGCATTTTTTCCATCCATATCCATAATCCAGACACTCTCTGTAATATAACCTGCTTCACTATGTGTTGGTGTGCTGAAAAATAAAATATGTTTTCCATCCTGTGTTGCCCTTGGAGAATAATCTTTATCCTGATTATCTGTAAGACGGGTAAGGCTTGAGCCATCCGTTTTTATAGACCATATATCCCACTGCCCTCCCCTGTTTGAGACAAACAATATCTTCTCGCCATCAGGGGTAAAGGAAGGATAACAATCTATTACTTTACCAGAGGTTAGTGGTCGCCTGTTATTACCATTAGAATCTATTAGCCATAAATTTACATGATAGGGGCTGATATTCCAGAACTCTTTATTGTCTTTAGATATTTCACTCCTGGATGCAAATACGAGCTCCTTACCATCGGGTCTAAAATCAGGATGAAAATCTACCTGCCCTCCATCAGTAATATTCCTGACAGAATATGGAAGCTCCTGTGCATATGACAGTGTTGGCAACAAGAAGCAAGATGTAAGAAAAAAACACAGAGGCACGGAGACACGGAGAAAAACATTAATGGGCTTAAAAACAAAAAATATTCCTCTGCGCCTCTGTGTCTCTGCGGTTAATATTAGCTTTTTATTCATTTTAATCATCCTCCTTCATTTCAAATACAGCATCCAGATACCGAAATGTTTAAAGCCATCCGCCCTGTTAGTAACATAGGCAATTTTTTTACCATCAGGACTCCACACAGGATTCCAGTCTGTCTGTTCCTCACCAGTAATTATTCTCTCTTCATGGGTCTCTGTATTTGCTACCCAGATATTATAATTCCGCCAATTATGATGTCCTGCCTCCTCTCCCAGCTTTTCGGTTGAATAGGCTATGAACTTCCCATCAGGACTCCAGATAGGATTCCAATGAGGACTATCCCCCTCTGTAATACGGGCAAGATTGGTTCCATCAGCTCTCATTGTCCATATCTCTATATTTCCAGAGCTATTAGATTCAAAGGTGATTTTATCACCAGCAGGATTATACCCAATGCGATAGAGAGATAACCCTCCGTCTCCCTTCTTTGTTAAGGGGGAATAAGGAAGTTGCTCGCCTTTACTTGTTACTACGCTCTGCATGGCAACAATAAGCCTTTGCATTTTAGAATTTTCAAGATCATAACTCCATATATTAGTCCCATCTTCCTCTCTAACAACAAAGGCAATCTTTCTACCATTTGGATGCCACGCAGGATAGGATATAATAGGAATACCTTTTGTAATCTGCCTAGCACCACTCCCGCCACTTTTCATTATCCACAATGAATATTGACGATTGACGATTGACGATTGAAGATTTTCAAAATTTGTTTCATCCTTCTGGCTTCTGGCTTCTGGCTTCTGGCTTCTCAAAAATGCTATTTCCTTACCATCGGGACTATATACTGGAGCCAACTCATCATCATCCCCTTTTGTAAGTTGCCTTAAGTTTTCTCCATTGAATTCCATACTCCATATATCCCAGCTACCGCTCCTGTTGGATGAAAAGGCAATGGAACCGCCATCTGGACTAAAGGCTGGCCCAAAATCCTCCCATTCACCTACAGTTAATTCCTTTTCTCCTATTAATGTCCATTCAGGAATAGGTGTTCTGTCCACCTCTATTTTATCCAATATTCCTTTATCAAACTCAAGAACAGAGATATATGTCTTTTCCTGATTAGTGTTAGTGTCAGTCTCCCATTCAGTAAAAAGGAGCTTTGTCCCATCAGGATGCCATGAGAGATGATAATAGCCTGCAGTTTCCATTATCTTAATTGCCGAGAATCTGTTCCCCCAATTTTTATCTGATAACCCTTTTGTCAAACGCCTCTTATTTTTCCCATCCCTATCCATAATCCAGACATCAAATTCTCCACCCTGATTGGTTACATAGGCAACCCTTGAGCCATCAGGACTCCATGCAGGGGAAAACTCTGGCAGATCAGTATAGGTCAATCTGTGGTATCTCTTTTCTGCTGAATCTATCGTCCATATATCACCATTGCCAAGTCTTGTGCTTACAAATACAATCTCCTTGCCGTCAGGATTCATCGCAGGGAACCAATCTCCTGTCCCTCCTGATGTCAATCTTCTCTCATTTTCGCCATTCATATCCATAATCCAGACGCTGTGATCACCACCTGCCGTAGAAATATAAAGTATGTTTTTACCATCGGATGTAGG
>MHDO01000148.1 GCA_001805005.1 Nitrospinae bacterium RIFCSPLOWO2_12_39_16 | reverse complement strand
ACAAAGTTTGCAGGAAGTGGGGACAATCCGCTGTAGTAATGACCCTTTCCATCTAATTTATCACCATGACAGTAAAAGCAGTTTTTAAAATATACAGTTCCACCTTCTCTTACATTCTTCTCAAAATTTGCCTTATCTTCCCTGAAGGGATTTGTCAGTGTAAGGAGGTTATACGGCTTTCCCCACATCTCCACTGATGAAGGCGGTGCAGGGTGAATAGACCTCAATTCCACTGGTGCCTCAAAACTCGGTTTTACATTCTGATAGGTAACATACCCGCCAAAAAGTGCAATGACTGCAATAACAATCATTCTTAATCCACCTTTTTCCGGGCTTCCATAAATCTCTTTTATTGGTTTGCCAAGCTCCTTTGCAGACTCTTCATTAAATGTCAGATACAGAAGAACACCTGTTATTATAAAAAACACATATATTCTCATGAGATTTGTCGGCACTACAGGCCATGTCCCATGATGCATGAATGAACCTAATGCAGGTATCCCGATTTTTAAAATTAAATAAAAGACCAGAATTAAAACTACTGCCTGTATCAATTTTCTCATCATTAACCTCCCCTATAATTAGCGGTTAGCGGTTAGCGGTTAGTAACTATACGCTAATCGCTAACCCCTAATCCTGTTTTTACCCCTTTTTCTCCAATAAATATTTAATTATCATATCCAGTTCCTTTACTGTCATCTTCTCACCCAAATCTCCCGGCATTGTGCCTGGCTCAAAACCCTTTACTGTATATGCATCGGGTGTAAGTATTGACTGCATTACATACTGCTCTGCAACCAGTCCCTTTACCCTATTTCCCGCCCTTGCAGATAACCCTGTCAGATCAGGACCCACATCTCCTGCCTCCTCAATCCCAGGAATTTTATGGCATGTTGTGCATCCATGCTTTCCAAATGCCTCTTCAGGAGTCTTTGCACTCTGCGGCTCAGCCGGTGCCTCAGCGGCTGCCGGTGCAGCGCCTGTTGGCAGTTTCACTGTAACCTGAACACCTGCTGACTTTTGAAGATATGATATTACTGCCCCTATCTCAGCCTCATTAAGTCCAATTGAACCCTTATTTATATTGGGCATTGGGCTCACTGTATCATTTGTCCCGGGTTTACCAAAACCAGCAACAACAAATGTTGATGGTTCAACCATTGATTCGTGTATATATTCTTCTGCTGTCTTTGCCTTACCCTTATATCTTGGGTCTTTTATTCTATCCGCTGCCCTTGCACCTACAGGAGCACCATCTTTACCACTCTCAACAAGAAGAGGTGCCCTTCCGCCAACAGGATTGTGACAGAGGGTACACGTTCCTTTTCCGTTAAATATCTTTCCACCGAGGGCAATATACTGGTCCATAGTCATAGAGCCGCTTATCTTCTCTTCTACCGGCGGAGCCTCAGGGATAACCTGGGGGATGCCGTAGTTTGAGAACCCCCAGTATGTCATTGATATTAAAACACTAAAAATCATGATACGGATAAAGACTTTCATTTGCCCCCCTCCTTTATTAAGGTAAAATTATGCAAGTTAATTCCTCTATTTAAATCTTCTTAATGTGAAGCCTCCACATGTTTCTTCGCACTGAAGTTCGCAATCCAGAACGCAAAGATAACAAGGGCTATAAATATATAAACTGCTATCGTTATAATACCTGCCGCATATCCAAGTGTTGGTGTAAAGGCATCTAATGAATTATCTCTCAATACCGTATATACATGCCAGTGCTGTCTGAGGGCTGAACGGACATAACCCATCAAACCCATCAGCCATGTGAAGGATACTGCTAATAGGAAGAGTGCATATTGAGAGCGTGGACCCATCTTGCCCCACTCAATAGGTCCTGTGGACTTTGCCCCCTTATACATAAATGCATCTATTAAAGAGCTTACAATAATTACAGTTAAAGTCGTCATAACCTGAGGAATTGATAGACCTATTCTTATATTTGCCGGTATGAAATAGCCATATACTCCAAGTGTGACAATATTTATAGCACCGGCAGCAAAGAGTGCTACCTGAATGGCATTCCCAGTGCTTGTCCATGATGCCGTTGCGATTTTATTACTCCTTCTATAAAGCATGAAGCTCAAGAAGGTAGAGACTATCAATATATTAACTGCAGTATTCTTTGCAGACATAACACCTAATGACCCCAATACAGGATGGTGTGTCCCCCCTACCTGTGTAACCTCCTTTGCTGTCATTATGAGTGTGTGAGGTGTAAACCATACAAGAAAACAACCAACTATAACTACTATAAGATATTTGATTGCAGGTGTATATCTCTCGGAACCCTTTATCCTCCCCATACCGCACCATAAATAGTAGTTTGCACCGAGGAAAAGAGCTCCTATTAAAACTGCCTGAATTATAAAGAGCCATGCAAATGCACCGCCCATTGCGGTTATACCCATCTGCTGGCTATAGCCATATACCTCCTTCATGAGCCAGTAACCTGCAAAAGGCAATGGTAAAAAACCGAAAATTGCTATAAAATTCGCTGTGTATCCCATCCAGTCATAATGAGCCTTTTCCTCATTAGTCTTGGCACTCAAAAATTTATATGCCGCATAGGCACCCACTATAGAGCCGCCAAAGGCGATATTTGCAATAAACCTGTGGAGGTTTATAGGATTCCATAATGGACCCCTCATAGCTTCCCAGATGTTTCCTGTAAATACACCGGCATCATCAACACCTGATGGTGCCATCATAAATGAAGCCCATACATTTGAGAGAACCATCAGAGTCATACCAAAGACATTCAACATAAGTCCCATTGTAAGATGCACCCACTTGCTGAAACCCTTATTCATCCTATCCCAGCCGTAGTAATAAATATAAAGACAGAAACTCTCCCCGAAGAAAAGGATGGCATATATTATCATCGTCTTTCCGAATATAGCTGCCATATATTTAAAGAAATCAGGGTAGAACGAAACAAACATTATTGTAAGTAATCCTCCGAGTGAGGCTGTAAGTGAGAATGCCGTCATACTGACCTTAATAAACTCATGTGCCATGTGGTCATATCTCTCATCCTTTGTTGCCATACCAACACCCTCTATTACAAGAACAAAAATCGGGACTGCAAGAACAAATGCCCCAAACCAGAGATGTAATTGTGCAACTATCCATACAGCTATACGGCTGTTAAATCCTTTGACAATTGGATAATCCCCAACTTTCAGTTTCGGTGCTGGTTGATAAGTAAATCCTTCCTCCCCTTCCTTTTTCCCCTCTTCAGCCTTTCCTTCGGCTTTGCTCAGAACAGGTGATGCATGTTCACCTGCTGGTGCAGGTGCAGGAGCCTCTGTGGCTAATGCAGAATTTAATAATATTGAACCGTTATAAGCAACCGGAAGGATAAGTGTAGAAGCAAAGAATAATAAAAATAGACAAGCTGTGAGTGATGTGAATCTGAAAGATACTCCCTTAAACAAACCTTTCCTTAAAAATCCCATTTCATTCCTCCTTTTTTAATATGACAGTGTGCAGATAAAAGATAAGATGTAAAAGACAAGAACCTCTTCATTAAGACCCCTCCCCTAAAGTCTTTAATTGAGAGCCAAAAATATGCGATAGTAAAAAATATACAAAATTCAAAACTATGTCAAGAAAAAAATCAAAATTCAAAACTATGATTTATGTCATCTTCACTATCTTTAAAAAACTTTTATAAGTTACACAAAGTTAATATCCATGTCAAGAAAAAAACACAGAAAAAAATCAGCCACAAAATTTCACTGACCAATTTAAAGCGATTCAATCGGTTCAAGCGGTTTAAAATGTCTGTGTAAGTCTGTGGCTAATATGTGTTGAATATTTTTGCTACCTCTCCCTTTGCATTCTCATATCTTTCAGGTGTCCCTATATCAATCCAGTAGCCATTGAATTCATATCCATACATAAGAGTGTTTTTATTCATCAGTTTTGGATATGTCTCCTCTGTTATCCCACAGTATTTTTTAGATGGTATCTCATCAAAGATTTCAGGCTCAACTATATGTATCCCTGTGAACATCATTTTTTTCAAAGGCAAGCTCCCTTTATATTCAGGCTTGCCGAGAAATCTCCTTATTCTCCCATCTGAATCAATTTCAATAGCACCGTATCTATCAACAGCAGTATCCTGCCTTAAAACCATTGTAACCACTGCCCTCTTTTGTTTGTGAAATTCCAATACCTTGTTTATATCTATGTCCACAAGTATATCACTGTTAATCACAAGGAATGTCCCATCTTTTAAAATTTTCTCTGCCGCTTTTATTCCCCCTGCAGTCCCAAGTATCTCCTTTTCATAGGAATAGTGAATCTTCATCCCAAAAGAAGAGCCATCTCCAAATGCATCCATAATCATATCAGGTAGATGATGGAGATTTATAACTACTTCAAAAATTCCATTCTTCTTAAGCAACTGAAGGGTATAATATAATATCGGCTTATCACTTATTGGCAGGAGAGGTTTTGGTATGCTGTTGGTAAGGGGTCTCATCCTCTCTCCGTATCCTGCCGCAAGAATCATGGCTTTCATAAATCTAATTTTAATGCAATGAAAGGGAAAAATCCACTAAAAGGGTTTCTTAAGGAAGATATAAATATATCAGGGATTATGATACAGCGCCAGACTCGCTGAAACAGCCATCTGACGCTGTAAATAGTTTACATTAACCGTATGGTTTTACAAAGAGCAGGATAAGGGCAATAACAAAGGTGTAGATAACCAACGATTCCATGAGAGCCAATCCTATAATAAGAGGTATGGTCATCTTTTCTGCTGCCCCTGGATTTCTTGCAATTCCGGTCATGGCACTCTTTACGGCACCACTCATAGCCATACCGCCACCAACAGCAGCAATACACAATCCGCCAATACACCCTAAGACCACATAACCGTAGTATTTATACTGGGCAATGCTGATTTCTTCAGCAGCTATTGCCAGCGGGGACATGGCAAACATAATAATAAAAAACGCAAAACTAAGTGCTAATATCTTCCTGGTCATTCCTCTACCTCCTTTCTTTTAAAATCAAAGATTTTTATTCCTTACTTTCGACCTTTAAACTTAGACTTTTGAGTTTATTCAATGATGCTCCTCCAATGCACCGGCAATATAGAACATTGAAAGGAGCGAAAATATCACAGTTTGTATTATACTGGTAAGGATAGCGAGAAACATCATTGGTACAGGTGCAAGCAGAGGAAATACTGAAGCCAGAATAATCAATACAAGATCCTCTCCTTTAATATTTCCAAAGAGCCTAAGTGTAAGTGTGAGTGGTCTTGCCAGATGTGCAATAATCTCTACGGGAAGCATCAATGGAGCCAGCCACCAGATAGGACCTGCAAAGGACTTGCTATATTTTACAATACCATGTTTTTTTATGCCGATATAATGGTATGAGAGGAATACCACCACAGCCATAGCTGCATTTGTATTTATATTGGCAGTAGGAGAAATAAAACCCGGTATAAGTCCTATTAAATTACAGGATAGGATAAAAAATGCCAGAGTTCCAATAAGAGGCATATATTTACTGCCACCATGCCCTATATTCTCTTCCATAAAATTGGCAATCCACTCTACAGCCGCTTCAAAGAAGTTCTGCCCTCCCCCTTCTGGGATGAGTGTTATCCTCCTGCCTACTAAATAAGATGAAATTGCTAATACTATCATAATAACCCATGTATAGGTTACATGCGGGTAGTGTTCAAGTCCTGGCACATTAATGTAAAGGAGAGGTTCTTCCATTTACTTTTACATCCTTTCTATATTGTCTCAGCAATATAGCAATTGCTGAAAAAAGGACAATTGAGAATCCTATTATAAATGCCACTATGTTTACAAAATGGCTTTTCACAGACAAATATAATACTCCTGCAATTAAAAGATAGCGAAAGAGAACAGTAAAAGCCACCGTTTTTGCCTTCCTGACATTTTTTATGTCTAATAAAAGGTACTTTACAATAAAATTGAGCCCTTTGATGTTCAAAATACAAATGGTGCCGCCCAATAAAATGCCTGCCAATATACTACCCATTATTTCTGCTCTCCTCTAAAAACCCTGAAGAAATTAATATATCCCGCTCCTATACCAAACAATAAAAATATTAATGTAAGAATCGGACTTGTGCCAAACTTACTATCCAGATAAATACCAATGATAAGTCCAACAAGTATTGAAACTACCAACTGAATACCCACCATTGATATTAGATACAAATCCTTAAAGGGCTTTAATTTCCCTTTTTTATTATCATCTTCACTCATCTTGTGTAGGTTCAATAGGTTTCGATGTTAGCAGAGAAAAACAAGTATTGTCAAATATTTTTTAAGTCTTTTTGTAAAGCTCAGGGTATAACTTTCTTGCACATTCAGGACATATCCCATGGCTAAACTCGGCTTCTGAGTGTTTCTGGATATATGTCTCTATCTGGTTCCAATAGCCTTTATCATCACGGATCTTCTTACAGCTTGCACAGATGGGGATAAGACCCCGCAGTGTTTTAATAGTCTCTATGGAATCCTTTAATTCTTTATTTAAGTTCAGTAATTCTTGTTCGCGATTTTTGCGGCGGTCAATCTCTTTTTTCAGATTGAGTGCCGACCGTGAGCGAACCAATAATTCTATACTCCTCAATGGCTTTATTATGTAATCCATTGCACCGACAGAAAATGCGGCCTCAAGGTCACTCTCTTCTGTCTTTGCTGTTACCATTATAATTGGAATATCCCTGAGCCTTTCTACTGATTTAATCCGACGACATGCCTCAATACCATCTACTTCAGGCATCGTAATATCCATTAATATTAAATCAATATCAGTATCTGCCCCCAATGAGTTATCCATTCCGAGAATTTTAAAGGCATCATGTGCCGACCCTGCAGTCAGCACTTCTGTATATCCTGCATTCTCAAGAATATATTTAAAAAGGAAGCAATTATCAACCGAATCATCAACAATTAAAATACTCATATGAACAAAAACTTAATGAAATCACAGATAATAACTGTGTTAGTGCCAGTGATTAGTGTTAGTAATAACTTCCTTAACTGACACTGACACTAAAAACTATCACTTATTTAATCAGATAATTCCAAAAATTTCAATTTGAAAATGAATAGGCCTCTCTGCTATCATAGATTTTATGGAAATAAGGTCAGATTTTTTAGTAATCGGCAGTGGTATTGCAGGATTATCCTTTGCACTTAAGATATGCAAATACGGAAGCGTTGCCATTGTTACAAAGAGAGACTGCGAAGAATCAAGCACAAAATATGCACAGGGGGGAATTGCATCTGTTATGGCTGAGGATGACTCTTATGAGCTCCATATCAAAGATACAATTGAGGCAGGAGCAGGGCTTTGCAATGAAGAGGCTGTAAAACTGCTGGTTGAGAATGGACCGGAGAGGGTAAAAGAGTTAATGGAGCTCGGTACAAAATTTTCATTCAGGAAAGATAATGGTGATGTCTTAGCACTTGGGAAAGAGGGAGGGCATTCAAAAAGGAGGATAGTTCACGCAGCGGATTTCACTGGTGCAGAGATAAAAAGGTCGCTTATAGAAGCGGTAAGGAAAAATAGCAATATAAAGATATATGAAAATCATATTGCAATAGACCTCATCACAAAAGGCAAATTAGATAAGAATATTACATTGGGGAGTGATGAAGATGCAGTTATTGGTGCATATGTTCTGGATAAAAACAAAGGGGAGGTAATAAGTTTTCTCTCAAAGATTACCTTTCTTGCCACTGGCGGTGCAGGAAAGGTATATCTTTATACATCAAATCCCGATATAGCCACAGGTGACGGTATTGCTATGGCTTACAGGGCAGGTGCAAAGATTGCGAATATGGAGTTTATTCAGTTTCATCCCACCTGCTTGTATCATCCGGAGGCAAAATCATTCCTCATCTCTGAGGCTGTCCGAGGAGAGGGCGGCATTCTTAAACTGAAGGACGGAAGGACATTCATGGAAAACTATCATCCTATGGGCTGTCTTGCACCGAGGGATGCTGTTGCAAGGGCAATAGACTATGAGATGAAAAAAAGCGGTGATGATTGTGTCTATCTTGATGTTACCCACTTAGAAGGCTACCGGGTAAGGGAGAGATTCCCGACAATATATAAAAAATGTCTTTCACTCGGCATGGATATGACAAAGTCTCCGATCCCTGTAGTCCCTGCCGCACATTATACATGCGGAGGGGTTGTAACTGACCTTTACGGCAGGACAAATATTGGAAGGCTTTATTCAGCCGGAGAGGTTGCCTGCACAGATGTCCATGGTGCCAACAGACTGGCAAGCAACTCCCTCCTTGAGGCACTCGTATTTGCCCACAGAGCATCTGAAATGGCTATTCAGGATATGAAGAAAATCCCATCCGAAGATATTTCAATCCCTCCATGGGATATAAGAAATGCTGTTGACAGTGACGAATCGGTAGTCGTATCAAACAACTGGGATGAAATCAGGAGAACGATGTGGAATTATGTTGGTATCGTCAGGTCAAACAAAAGGCTTAACAGGGCGAAGAGAAGGATAGATATTCTGCTGGATGAGATAAAAGAATACTACTGGAATTTTATAATAACCAGTGACCTTATTGAACTTAGGAATATTGCCACTATCGCTGACCTTATTATACAATGCGCCATGATGAGAAAGGAGAGCCGCGGGCTTCACTACAACATAGACTATCCAAGACGAGATGATATAACCTGGAAAAGAGATACTTTAGTTCAACTCTCTTAATCCTTCTCTCTTTTCCATCTGTGTTCTGAACCCTTCAATTGCATTCATATACTCATAATTTAACTTGAGACTGCTGAAAAAGTTCCCTCCTGATTCTTTAATTTGATATAATACGAAGAAAAACAAGGAGGGATGGCATGATAAAAAAAGACTATGGACAGACAAGCTTTTACAGTCATATATACGATGTAGTAATACCCAAAGGACATTTACTAAAGAACCTTAAAGAAACAGTGGACTTTAGCATTGTCAACGAAGTATGTGAGAGCTTATACTGTGAAACCAAAGGTAAAAAACAAAAAGGCATAAATTAATACTGCTCAAAGGCCCTTTTAAAGATTTTTCTCTTATCCACTAATGATGATAAACCTCTTCCACATGGAAGAAATTATCCATCTCATTCTTTAAGATAGGGGCTAGGTCTGATATAGAAACTATCCCTTCTAATTTTCCGTTAAATTTGAGAGGGAGCCTTCTAATCTTGTGTCCTGCCATTATCTTAAATGCCTCTAAGATATCTGTCTCCGGGCTTGTATAGACAACATCACAGTTCATTATCTCCTTGACCATAGTGTAATTTGGGTCTTTTCCATCAGCTACTATCATGCAGGTTATATCCCTGTCAGTCAAAATACCTTTAAGGCTTCCATTCTCTGTCACTAATATACATCCAATCTTCTCCTCTTTCATCTTCTTTGCAGCTTCTCTCACAGTCATATCAGGTGTAACGGTTACGATATCTTTTTCCATTATATCTCTCAGCATCATAATTATCACCTCCTCTAATTCAAATTAAGGGCCTTTGAGCCGTGTCCATAACTTTAATATAATCCTTATTTTTTTGTTGTCAATAGAGGGACTGCCTTATATTTTTTTGATTGTTTATTTCATTTTTTTGAGATATATTTTTGATAGGATGCATAGTGTTTAATGCGGTTTTAGTGGTAAACCCCGCACATATTTCTACGGGATTGAGTTGCCAAAGGGTATCGTCAAAGAGGAATAGGTATGTGGGTTTTTATTTTTAGAAATAAATTTTATGAATGATATAAATTCTATAATACAATTAATATCAGTATTAGCTATTCCCATGCTTGTAGCAATTACTTTTCACGAGGTTGCTCATGGATTCGTAGCGGATAAGCTTGGCGACCATACAGCAAGGCTTGCAGGGAGATTAACATTAAACCCTATAAGCCACCTTGATCTGGTTGGAACGCTTGTATTTATTATGACGAGGATGATAGGATGGGCAAAGCCTGTCCCTATTGATCCCCGCAACCTGAAAAATCCGAGGAAGGATATGATGTGGGTGGCAATGGCGGGTCCTGGAATAAATCTGATAATCGGGGTTATCAGTGCTGTTATTTACAGGGGGATAATAAAAATGCCTGTCTCTGATAACAAATACCTCCTGATGGTTATTGACCCTATAGGACTTATGGTATATTACAGTGTTGTAATAAATGTAGGGCTTGCAATATTTAATATTATTCCGCTTCCGCCGCTTGATGGAGGGAGAATCTTGGTTGGAATCCTGCCACAGAAGCAGGCTATTAAGTATAGTCAAATAGAGCCGTATGGCTTCATAATATTGCTTGTCCTTATAGCGAGCAGTGCAATAGATATAACAATTGTGCCTATTATAAGAATGGTGATATATATACTCCTTGGAAGGCCGATTTAGCAAGTGTCAGTGATTAGTGTCAGTCTAACACTAACAACTAACACTAATAACTTATAAAATGGAAAAGAAAAGGGTTTTAAGCGGTATGCAGCCATCGGGAAGGCTTCATCTTGGCAATCTCCTCGGTGCATTGGAGAACTGGAAGAAATTGCAGGATAAGTATGACTGCTTCTATTTTATTGCAGACTGGCACGCATTAAGCACATCCTATGAAGATACCCATGAGATAAAGGACAATATATTCAATGTAGCCGTTGACTGGCTTGCTTCAGGGATAGACCCGGAGAAAAGCACTATATTTTTACAGTCTCTAATCCATGAACATGCAGTTTTACATCTCCTGCTCTCCATGATAACCCCTGTCCCTTGGCTTGAGAGGAATCCAACTTATAAGGAGAAACAGCAGGAGATAAAGGATAGGGATTTGACTACTTATGGATTTCTCGGTTATCCGATTCTTCAGGCAGCGGATATTATCATATATAAAGCCAATTGTGTCCCGGTAGGTATTGACCAGCTTCCCCATCTTGAGTTGACGAGGGAGATTGTGAGGAGATTTCATTTCATATATAAAAAAGAAGTCTTCATTGAGCCTGAGTCTCTCATTTCTGAAGTGCCAAAGCTGCCGGGTCTTGATAACAGAAAGATGAGCAAGAGCTATGGGAATGCAATTTTTCTATCCGATCCGCCTGATGTTGTGGTGAGAAAGCTGAGGACAATGATAACAGACCCTCAGAGGGTAAAGAGGAGCGACCCGGGGAATCCGGAGGTTTGCACTGTATTTACATTTCACAAGATATTTTCATCTGCAAAAGAGGTCGCAGAAGTATATACAGGCTGCACCACAGCAGGTATTGGATGCACAGATTGCAAATTGATGATGGCGAGGAATCTTAATGACTATATGAAACCTATTTATGAAAAGAGGAAAGAGCTTGCAGGAAATCCAAAAAAGATTAATGAGATAATCCATGAGGGTTCAAAGAAGGCAAGAAAGATAGCCCAGCAAACTTTGGCAGAAGTCAATGAGACAATGGGACTCTCTTGATTTTAGATTACAAGTTTAGATTTTTGATTTTAAATTTCAAATCGTAAATCGTAAATCGTAAATTAGATATGGCACTATTAGTTCATAAATACGGCGGGACATCTGTAGGGAATATAGATAAGATTCGTGAAGTTGCGAAGAAGGTTGTGGATGCCTGTAATTCTGGCGACCATGTTGTTGTTGTGGTCTCTGCAATGGCAGGGGAGACTGACAGGCTCTTTAAGATGGCTCATCAGGTTTCCAGTGAGCCAAGTCAGAGGGAGCTTGACCTTCTTCTCTCCAGCGGCGAGAGAATATCTGCATCGCTGTTGGCAATGGCAATACAGTCTATGGGATACAGGGCTATATCCTTTACAGGGAGGCAGGTTGGCATTATTACTGACTCATTCCATTTCCGTGCAAGGATAAAAAAGATTACTGCCGATAGACTTAAAGAAGCGATTGAAAAAGGGATTATACCGATAGTTGCAGGATTTCAGGGAATAAGTGAAAAAGGTGATGTTACAACACTCGGAAGGGGCGGCTCGGATATAACTGCTGTGGCACTGGCATCTGCATTAAAGGCTGACAGGTGTATAATATATAAGGATGATGTGGATGGGGTTTATACTGCCGACCCCTCTGCAGTTCCTAATGCCCGCAGGATAAAAAAGATTAGTTATGAAGAAATGCTTGAGATGGCGAGTCTTGGTGCAAAGGTTTTGCAGAGCCGATCTGTGGAGTTTGCAGCAAAGTTCAATGTCCCCATTCATGTAAAGCCGACATTTGGAGAAGGGGAGGGGACACTTGTTACAGGGGAGGATAAGGAAATGGAAGAGGTAATGGTTTCAGGTGTGATTTCAGATAAGAATCAGGCAAAACTCACAATCGTAGGGGTTCCTGACAGGCCGGGTATTGCAGCAGAGATATTCGGAAAGATTGCTGAAGAAGGTGTTAATGTGGATATGATTATCCAGAATGTGAGTGAGAAAGGGTTGACAGATATTTCTTTTACTGTGCCCAAGTCTGATTCAAAGATAGGATTTCGTGTTACAAAGGATATGGTTGAGAAGATCGGGGCTCAGGATGTTAAATTGGATGAGAATATTGCAAAGATATCCATTGTAGGTGTAGGCATGAAGAGCCACTCAGGTGTTGCTGCTAAGATGTTCGCTGCAATGGCAAAAGAAAATATTAATATAATAATGATAAGCACATCTGAGATAAAGATTTCATGTGTGATTGATTCAAAGTATGCAGAATTGGCTGTTAGAACATTGCAT
>MHDO01000147.1 GCA_001805005.1 Nitrospinae bacterium RIFCSPLOWO2_12_39_16 | reverse complement strand
TGTAGCTGATCAGTATAATCACACCATCCGTAAGATTGTTATATCCACAGGTGTTGTTACCACCATTGCAGGTTCTGCCGGTTCTTCCGGTTCAACAAATGCCACAGGAACATCAGCAAGATTTAATTATCCACAGGGTATAACCACAGATGGGACAAACCTGTTTGTAGCTGACTCTTTGAATCATACAATCCGTAAGATTGTCATATCAACAGGTGTCGTAACAACAATTGCTGGTTCTACCACTTCCGGCTCAACAGATGCCACAGGAACATCAGCAAGATTTTATTATCCCACTGGTATAACCACAGATGGGACAAATCTTTTTGTAGCTGATTACGGTAATTATACCATCCGTAAGATTGTCATATCTACAGGTGTTGTAACAACAATTGCTGGTTCTACCACTTCCGGTTCAACAGATGCCACAGGCACATCAGCAAGATTTTATAATTCTACTGGTATAACCACAGATGGGACAAATCTGTTTGTAGCTGATTACGGTAATTACACTATCCGTAAGATTGTCATATCAACAGGTGTTGTTACCACTATTGCTGGTTCTACCACTTCTGGCTCAACAGATGCCACAGGCACATCAGCAAGATTTTATTATCCACAGGGTATAACCACAGATGGGACAAATCTTTTTGTAGCTGATAGCTATAATCATACAATCCGTAAGATTGCACCATCTACCTCGACTGGAACACTCATGGGTGGCTCTGTCCAAGGGACCTCTCTTAATCTTACAAGCACAAATGCGGCAGTTACCACCTTTGCCGGTTCTACCACTTCTGGCTCAACAGATGGCACAGGAACATCAGCAAGTTTTTATTATCCAGCTGGTATAACCACAGATGGGACAAATCTGTATGTAGCTGATCGCATGAATCATACAATCCGTAAAATTGTCATATCCACAGGTGTTGTTACCACTATTGCTGGTTCTACCACTTCTGGCTCAACAGATGCCACAGGCACATCTGCAAGATTTTATTATCCCTATGGTATAACCACAGATGGGACAAATCTTTTTGTAGCTGATACTTATAATTATACAATCCGTAAGATTGTCATATCCACAGGAGTTGTAACAACAATTGCAGGCTCTGCACTTTCTTCCGGCTCAACAGATGCTACAGGCACATCAGCAAGATTTTATAATCCACGGGGTATAACCACAGATGGGACAAATCTGTTTGTAGCTGATGACAGTAATCATACAATCCGTAAAATTGTCATATCCACAGGAGTTGTAACAACAATTGCAGGCTCTGCCGGCACAAGCGGCTCAACAGATGCCACAGGCACATCAGCAAGATTTTATAATTCTACTGGTATAACCACAGATGGGACAAATCTGTTTGTAGCTGATTACGGTAATTACACTATCCGTAAGATTGTCATATCAACAGGTGTTGTTACCACTATTGCTGGTTCTACCACTTCTGGCTCAACAGATGCCACAGGCACATCAGCAAGATTTTATTATCCCTTTGGTATAACCACAGATGGGACAAACTTGTATATAGCTGAACAGAATAATCATACAATCCGTAAGATTGTTATATCCACAGGTGTTGTAACAACAATTGCCGGTTCAGCAGGTTTAACTGGCTCAACAGATGCTACAGGCACATCTGCAAGATTTAATTATCCACAGGGTATAAGCACAGATGGGACAAATCTGTATGTAGCTGATCACTGGAATCATGCAATTCGCAAGATTCAGTAGTTCATCAGACTCACGAAAGCTGAACCCTGAAACCCCCTTACAATAGCAATAAAGACAGACCTGTCTGCCGTAGCACAGGCAGGTGGCAATTATGGGCATGGGGATATAATGAATTATATGGACAACTCGGAGATGGGACAACGACAAACAGGACTACGCCGACTAACATACCGTAAGTAAATATGAGGACAGGGAAATTAAGATTTTTCTTGCTTATCTCTGTTTACTCATTTTTCATTGCTTTCCTCAACGGTTGCGGCAGTGGACAGGGAACTGCCACACCAACTGGCACAGCGCCATCTGCACCCACAGGAGTAACTGTTACAGCAGGAAATAAACAGGTATCTATCAGTTGGACTGCTGTATCAGATGCGACATCATATAATATATACTGGTCAACAACATCAGGAGTTACAAAGACAACAGGGACAAAAGTAACAAGCAATACAAACTCCTATATCCATCCAAGTCTAACTAACGGCACTACTTATTACTATGTAGTAACCGCAGTGGATAATGATGGTGAAAGCATTGAGTCAAGTGAAGTGAATGCAATGCCTGCGTCAACCAACTGGGCATCTGTATCTGCGGGAGCCTTACACACAATTGCGATAAAGAGAGATGATACACTCTATACACTGTGGGCATGGGGATATAATGCCTCTGGCCGGCTCGGGGATGGGACAACGACAAACAGGACTACGCCGACACAAATAGGGACGGCAACCACATGGTCATCTGTGTCTGCGGGAGTTTACCACACAGTTGCAATAAAAACCGATGGCACACTATGGGCATGGGGATATAATGAGTTATATGGCCAACTCGGAGATGGGACAACGACAAACAAGGATGTACCAACACAAATCGGCGCAGAAACCACATGGTCATCTGTGTTTTCGGGAGAACACCACACGGCTGCAATAAAAACTAATGGCACACTGTGGGCATGGGGAAGGAATAACTCTGGTCAACTTGGAGATGGGACAATTATAAGCAAGACTACCCCAACACAAATCGGTGCAGAGACCACATGGTCATCTGTATCTGGTGGGGGATGGCACACAGTAGCAAGAAAGAGCGATGGCACATTGTGGGCATGGGGAGATAATTACTATGGTCAGCTTGGTGATGGGACGACGACAGACAGGACTACCCCCACTAAAATACCGTAAGCAATATTAAAGAATCATGTAATCAAATTTGTATATATGAGAAATTATAAAAAGTTCAATAGAACACGGATGACACGGATAATACGAATTTTCGCTGATAAAAAAACAAATAATTTTCAAAATCTTTAAAAATCTGTGCAAATCTGCTAAATCCGCGTTATCTGTGTTCTATCAGGTTTTTGTTTTTTTCTTTTCAGATTCAGGTTTTTTAGTTGGAAGAATGTCATCATGAGGTGAAGTAATCTCATTAGTTTTACCTATTGATACATCCCTTGTAAATTCCGGGCAGTGGAGGGAACTGCTTCCCTCATATTTAAACTTTAGATTGCATGTTGCCCGCCATGCACAGATGACACATTCAACTGCAGTTACACCCATTTATTTTTTCTCCCCTTTGTCATTGCCTCATGGAATATTATCACAGCATTGTCAACAGTAGCAAATGAGTATATTGCCGTTTTGTTAAAAAATTTTGACATAAACTTTAATTTTTGTTAATATACAAAGTTCTAAAAGCAGGCATAAGGCCTGTTTAATTTATTTATAAAAAGGAGGTATATAGATGAAGGTCAGACCATTAAGAGACAGGGTATTGGTAAAACCGATGACAGAAAAGGAAGTTGTAAAGGGCGGGATTATTATTCCTGATACGGCAAAGGAAAAGCCGAATGAGGGAGAGGTTGTTGCAGTTGGCAACGGCAGGGTTTTGGAAGATGGTAAGATTCAGCCGCTGGATGTTAAAAAAGGCGATAAGGTGATTTACAGCAAGTATGGAGGAACCGAGATAAAGATTGAAGGTGAAGAGCATATCCTGATGAAGGAAGAAGATATTCTTGGAATTTTAATTTAAGTGTCAGTGTTTTATTTTACAGACACTGACACTAATAACTGACACTTATTTTACAGGAGGAGAAGATGGCAAAACAGCTTTTATACAGTGAAGAGGCAAGGTCAAAGATTCTGCTTGGTGTTGACAAACTTGCCAATGTAGTAAAGGTGACACTTGGCCCAAAGGGCAGAAATGTGGTCATTGACAAGAAATTCGGCTCACCTACAATTACAAAGGACGGAGTTACAGTTGCAAAGGAGATTGAGCTTGAAGACCCGTTTGAGAATATGGGTGCGAGGATGGTAAATGAGGTTGCAAGCAAGACAAGCGATGTTGCCGGTGATGGAACTACAACTGCTACAGTCCTTGCACAGGCTATATACAGAGAGGGTATGAAGAATGTTGCCGCAGGTGCAAACCCCATGGAGATAAAGAGGGGGATTGAAAAGGCAGTTGATGTTGTGATAGATGAGATAAAAAAGCTCTCCAATCCGACAAAGAATAAAAAAGAGATATCTCAGGTCGGGACAATATCAGCAAACAATGACAAAACAATTGGCGATTTGATTGCCGAGGCAATGGATAAGGTAGGGAAAGATGGTGTCATTACAGTTGAAGAGGCGAAGAGTATGGATACCTCACTTGATATAGTAGAGGGTCTCCAGTTTGACAGGGGGTATCTATCCCCATATTTTGTAACTGATGCTGAAAGGATGGAGACAGTCCTTGAAGACCCTTATATTCTTATCTACGAGAAGAAGATAAGCAACATGAAGGACATACTGCCTCTGTTAGAGCAGATTGCAAGGATGGGGAAGCCTTTATTAATTATTGCTGAAGATGTGGAAGGTGAGGCATTGGCAACCCTCGTTGTAAATAAATTGAGAGGGACATTCTCCTGTGCCGCTGTTAAGGCACCTGGTTTTGGCGACAGGAGGAAAGAGATGCTTAAAGACATTGCCATCCTGACCGGCGGTAACATGATATCTGAAGAGCTTGGTATAAAGCTTGAGAGTGTTACAGTAAAGGATTTGGGAAGGGCAAAGAGGGTAACTATTGATAAAGACAATACAACCGTTGTTGAAGGCAAGGGTAAGCAGTCCGAGATAGAGGGAAGGGTAAAGCAAATAAGGGCACAGATTGAGGAGACAACATCTGATTACGATAAAGAAAAACTTCAGGAGAGGCTTGCCAAGATAGTCGGCGGTGTTGCTATAATCAAGGTAGGTGCAGCCACTGAGACCGAGATGAAGGAGAAGAAGGCAAGGGTTGAGGATGCACTTCATGCAACAAGGGCTGCTGTTGAAGAAGGGATAGTCCCCGGAGGCGGTGTTGCATTTATCAGGGCAATACCGGCACTTGATAAACTTAAGCTTGAGGGAGACCAGAGGATTGGGGTTAATATTATAAAGAGGGCATTAGAGGAGCCTTTAAGGCAGATTTCAAATAATGCAGGTGCAGAAGGCTCTATCGTTGTTCAGAAGGTTAAAGATGGGAAGACAAATTTTGGCTTTGATGCCAATTCAGAAGAGTATGTGGATATGATTGCCTCCGGCATAATAGACCCTGCAAAGGTGACCCGTTCAGCCCTGCAGAATGCAGCAAGCATCTCATCACTGATGCTTACAACTGAAGCTGTTGTTACCGACATACCAGAAGAGGAAAAGATGCCCCCAATGCCTCCGGGAGGCGGGATGGGTGGTATGGGTGGCATGGGAGGAATGTATTAAGAAGATTAAAAATTAAAAGTCAAAATTTAAAATTCAGGTAAAGCCCACTTCTCATTGTGTTACAATGGGAGTGGGTTTTTTTTATGGCTATTAATTTATCTCAGAGAGGATTTTTAAATCCCGAAAAGGCGGAACAGAACCTTAAAATAATCGGTGATATTCTCAGTGATAAGGCTGATGTCTCTGAAATTTTATCCATTATTGTTGAGGTTTCGGCAAATTCCTTTGACCCTGATAGGGCACTTAATAGCTATGAGAGATTTTTTACTGCCGTTGAAGATGCTAATCTGATTAAAGCAATCCTTCCAGATGCAGAAAGGAATCTTAGAATCCTTTCATTCCTTTTATCAGGGAGCCAGTATTTGACCGATATTTTAATAAAAAACCCTTCCTATGCGTCATGGCTTATAGACCCGGAAATACTAAAAAAATCCCGCTTTAAAGACGAGATGTATAATGATATCTCATATATGTTCTCAAAGGCGGACAGCTATAAAGAAAAAGCAAATTCACTCCGCAGATTCAGGAACAGGGAATTTTTGAGGATAGGCTTGAGAGACCTGATGAAAGAGGCTGATACGATTGAAACTGTAGAGGACCTCTCAAATGTTGCAGACATCTGCCTCCAAAAGGCTTATGAATATTGCCATTCCGAATTGGAGAGGAAGTATGGAATTCCATATTTTGAGGATGACCTAAGTGATTTGAAGAAGAGATGTGAGTTTGTAATTCTTGCTATGGGAAAGCACGGGGGGAGGGAATTAAATTTCAGTTCAGACATTGACCTCTTATATTTATATTCATCTGATAGAGGGATGACGAGCGGTGTTGAGTCCCATGATGGAAAGATTGAAAATCAGATAACAAACCATGAATATTTTGTCCAGCTGTCAAGGATGATTACAAAGATAGTATCCGAGATAACCGAGGAGGGATATACCTTCCGTATAGACCTTGATTTAAGGCCTGAGGGTAAGAGCGGAGATATAACAAATTCTCTGAGAAGTGCGGAGATATATTATGAGTCATGGGGAGAGACATGGGAGAGGCAGGCACTTTTGAAGTGCCGTCCTGCGGCAGGAAGCATTGCCCTTGGCAGGAAATTTATTGAGATGGTAAAGCCATTTATATTCCGTAAATATCTTGATTTCTCAGCCCTGAGAGAGATAAAGGAGATGAAAGAGAAGATTAATAAGAGCCTTGAACAAAAGGGGAGCGGAAGGAGCAATGTGAAGCTTGGATATGGAGGGATAAGAGAGATTGAGTTTATTATCCAGTCGTTTCAGTTGATATACGGAGGCAAGGAGAAGTGGTTCAGGGAAAGGAATTCCATGAGGGCGCTGCATAGGATATCAGAAAAGGGGCTTCTTTCATACGCCGAGTATTTCAGCCTCTCAAATGCTTATCTGTTTTTGAGGGATCTGGAGAACAGGATTCAGTTCTTCAGCGGAAGGCAGACGCATGATATCCCTGATGAGCCTTATGAACAACTGATATTATCAAGAAAGATGTCCCGGGGTACCCATCCAGTGAATGGGTCGCAGAAACCGGAGCTGAAAAATCCTGAATCCAAGTTGATGGACCTGTATAACTATCATACAAAGAATGTCAGGAAGATATACGATAATCTCTTTTCCGCAGAGATATATGATGTTACTGAGGCGATGGAAGGAGAACTCCAGTGGCAGATAGATATAGATGATACAGCCTCATCAATTGCAATGCTGAAGCAGATAGGTTTTAAATCGCCTGAAATGTCCCGCAGAAATCTGATTTTAATGAGAGACGGAGGGGCATTTGCCCACCCTACTATCAGAAGCAAGAGATATTTCAATCAGATGATGCCTTCCCTGTTAAGGGAATGCACAAAACTGCCTGACCCTGACCTCTCAATCAATAATTTTGAAAAATTTGTTGATGCCGGGAGGGTGAGGGAGGGCATCTATTCTGTCCTATCTAAGAGTGAAGTGGCTGTCAGGAGCCTCTGCTCTCTTTTTGGGACAAGCCAGTTTCTGTCAAATATACTTATCCAGCAGCCCGAATTGGCAGATTCCCTTTTAACTGCTGGAGGTATTTATAAAGAAAAGACAAAGGAGAGTTTGAGAGAGGAGATGGGGAAGATTTTAAATTCATCTGATTCCTATGAGAAGTCACTGGATGAACTCTGTAAGTTTAAAAGGGGAGAAGAACTCAGGATAGGGCTGAGGGATATTCTGGGTATTGTTGAATTTAGTGGAATCAGCTTAGAGCTTTCAAATCTGGCGGATGTCTATGTGGAATTTTCTCTTAAGCTGACAGAGGATGAGCTCATAAACAGGTATGGAACTCCCATGAATGATGGGAATGGAGCGATGAGCCAGTTTGCAGTGATAGGGCTTGGCAAACTCGGAGGGAGGGAATTAAATTTCGGATCAGATTTAGATATAGTATTTGTCTATTCAGATGATGGAGAGACAACGGGAAGTCGGGAGTTAAGGGAAAAAATCAGCAATCATATCTTCTTCTCAAAGCTGTGTGAAAAATTGATATTTGCAATAGGTGGGGTGACAAGATTCGGTTTTGCCTACAGGGTTGATACGAGACTCCGCCCGGATGGAGAAAAGGGTGCCCTGATTCTGCCCATAAAGGGGTATGAGGATTATTACCAGAAAAGGGGTGAGATATGGGAGAGGCAGGCACTTATAAAGGCAAGGCTTGTTGCAGGGGGCGAAAAACTTGGCATGAATCTGATAAACATAATTCGTAAATTTGTATATGATACCCCCTTTGAACAGAATATGACTGAGGAGATTGACAGGATGAGAAAGAGGATGGAGCTTGAACTGGTAAAAGGGGGCGAGGCAAAGAGGAATATAAAGTTAGGAAAGGGTGGAATTGTAGATATTGAATTTATTGTCCAGTTATTACAGCTTAAAAATGGCAGCAGATTTAAAGAATTGCGAAAGACAGGGAGTCTGGAGGCATTGAAAATCTTATACGAAAGAAAACTTATCACAGAGGAGGAGTATAGAATACTTTCAGGCGGTTATATATTTTTGAGGAGGATTGAGAATAGAATCAGAATAGACCATGACCGCCCGCTGGCTGTTATCCCTGAATCGGGGGATGAACTTTCGTTATTGGCAAAAAGGCTTGGTTATAGGGAAAATGGAGGCAGTTCAGTTGATAAGTTGTATAAAGATTTTGAATCTTGTACTGAAAATGTGAGAGAGGTTTATAACAGAATATTTAGTGAACAGTGATCAGTGCTCAGGTTGTAAAAAGAGAGGGAGGTATCGCCATAACGGACAGTTCTCTTCAGTTTTATTCTGTCTTCTGTATTCTGTCTTCTGTATTCTGTCTTGTAATAGTGTTCCCATATTGCCTCTCCATTCTCTTTTAGAATATTACGCCGTGATATTTCTACTAATGCCCCCTCACCCAGGTCAGATTTATACGGCGGGTCAAGGAATATAAAGTCAAATTGCTGCCCTGTTTTTTTAATAAATTCTACTGCGTCTCCCTTAATAATACTGATTTTAGATTTAGGGGCATAAGATTTTAAATCGTAAATCGTAAATCGTAAATCGTAAATTTTTTGCAGGTTTTCTTTTATAATATTTATTGCCTTTATACTATTATCTACAAAAATTACTTCCCTTGCTCCTCTGCTTAATGCCTCTATTCCAATAGCTCCGGTTCCTGCAAAGAGGTCTAAGAATGAAGATTCAATTATCCTTTCTCCGATTATATTAAATATTGCACCTTTTACCTTATCGGGTGTTGGACGGATAGTTAGCCCATTTGGGGCTGTTAATCTCCTTCCTTTAAATAAACCTGAAATAATCCTCATTACTTTCTAAATAAAAATTTGTATCTATCTGTAGTCTCATGTTTTTTGGGTTAAATATATGGTAAATTAGCAATGATTATATCTATTACAGATATGAAAATCAAATCTCTCTTTTTTATTGAAGCATGTTTGCAATAGATGTCTTTTTAAAGAAATCTTGTATAATATCTTGACATTTGTATTGTTGGATATTATATGAATATTAAAAATAAATACCATTCCTGAACTTGATTCAGGAAACTAATGAGGAGGGAAAATGGGTAAAATAATTGGGATAGACCTTGGTACAACCAACTCTGTTGTTGCCATAATGGAGGGGAATGAGCCAAAGGTAATTATTAATGAAGAGGGGAGCAGACTTACTCCATCTGTCGTGGCTTTTACAAAAGAGGGGGACATTTTAGTTGGTCAGGTTGCAAAGAGGCAGGCTATTACCAACCCTGAAAATACTATTTACTCTATAAAGAGATTTATGGGTAGAAGATATGACGAGGTTACAGAGGAGTCAAAGAGGGTTCCTTATAAGATAGTAAAGGGCTCAGGTGGCGATGCAAGGGTCCTTGTAAGGGACAAAGAATATACACCTCAGGAGATTTCCGCCAAGATACTTCAGAAGTTGAAGACCTCTGCGGAGGCATATCTCGGCGAGAAGGTTACAGAGGCGGTAATCACGGTTCCAGCATATTTTAATGATGCACAGAGGCATGCAACAAAAGAGGCAGGGAGGATTGCAGGGCTTGATGTGAAGAGGATAATAAATGAACCTACCGCATCAGCCCTTGCTTATGGGCTTGATAAAAAGAAGGACGAGACAATTGCAGTCTATGACTTCGGCGGCGGAACATTTGACATATCGGTTCTTGAGGTTGGTGACAATGTTGTGGAGGTTAAGGCTACAAATGGTGATACCCATCTTGGAGGCGATGACTTTGATAAGAGGATAATGGACTGGATGATAGCCGAGTTTAAAAAGGACCAGGGAATTGACTTGAGCAAGGATGTAATGGCTCTTCAGAGGCTTAGAGAGACAGCAGAAAAGGCAAAGATAGAGCTTTCATCAACAATGGAGACAGAGATAAATCTTCCGTTTATTACTGCCGATGCCTCAGGGCCTAAACACCTGAGCATGAAGCTTACGAGGGCGAAGTTTGAGCAAATGGTGGCAGATTTGATAGACAGGAGTCTTGGCCCGTGTAAGAGGGCATTTGATGATGCAGGGCTTGACCCAAAGAAGATTCATGAGGGGGTGCTTGTAGGAGGTTCAACAAGGATTCCAAAGATTCAGGATTTGGTAAGGCAGTTCTTTGGCAAAGAGCCTCATAAGGGCGTAAATCCTGACGAGGTTGTTGCACTTGGTGCGGCTGTTCAGGCAGGCGTCCTTGCAGGAGAGGTAAAGGATATCCTCCTCCTTGATGTAACACCGCTTTCACTTGGAATAGAGACCCTCGGCGGGGTTATGACACGTCTAATTGAGAGAAACACTACTATACCAACTAAGAAGAGCGAGATATTCTCAACTGCCGCAGACAGTCAGACCAGTGTTGAAATCCATGTCCTTCAGGGGGAGAGGGAGATGTCAAGGGATAACAGGACACTCGGAAAATTCCATCTCGTTGGACTCCCTCAGATAGAGGTTACATTTGATATAGATGCAAATGGCATTGCAAATGTATCTGCAAAAGACTTAGGCACGGGCAAGCAGCAGCAGATTACTATTACAGGTTCAAGCACACTTACAGAGGATGAGATAAAGAAGATGGTGAGGGATGCAGAGTCTCATGCGGAAGAGGATAAAAAGAAGAAACAGGAGATAGAGGCAAAGAACCAGCTTGACTCACTAATATATACCACTGAAAAGACTGTTACTGAGAATAGAGATAAGCTGCCAGAGTCTGATAAAAAGGCTGTTGAAGATGCTGTAGCCGATGCCAGAAAAGTTCTTGACAGTGGTGATGCAGATAAGCTTAAGGATGCTATTGACAGGCTTACAAAGGCATCTCATAAGATAGCTGAGGCGATGTATAAGCAGGCAGGGGATGGAAAGGGCGGTGCCGGTCCAACTGCTGAGAAGCCAAAAGGTGAAGAGAATGTAGTTGATACAGAATTTGAGGAAGTTAAAAAATAATGTCAGTTATTAGTGTAAGTGTCAGCAAAAAACAAATTTTTTTTACTGACACTATAAACTTACACTGACACTGATTTTAAGGGAGGTGTTAATTATGGCATTGGTAAAATGGGAACCATTTAAGGATTTGCTTTCAATCCATGACAGGATGAATAAACTTTTTGAGGATACATTTTTTCGCGACAGGGCAGTGGAAGAGGGTTTAGTAAAAGGTGTTTGGGCGCCTGCGGTAGATATCTATGAAACCCAGAACGATATAGTTCTTAAGGCTGAACTGCCGGGGCTTGAGCAGAAGGATATAACTGTAGAGGTGAAGGATAATGCCCTCACTTTAAAGGGAGAGCGAAAATTTGAAAAGGATGTGAAGGAAGAGAACTATCACAGGATAGAACGGTCTTACGGGGCATTTCAAAGGGTATTCACACTTCCAGGCACAGTCCAGCAGGATAAGGTGAAGGCAAAATTCAAGGATGGTGTTTTGGAGATTATTATGCCAAAGGAAGATAAGGTAAAACCGAAGATGATAAAGGTAGATGTAGAGTAGATAATACAGGTTTGATTTGCTGACAGGAGAAATTCAGAATGAAGGAAGAAATAGCAACGGTTGATAGAGAAGAGATTAAAAAAAGAGAGGTTAAAGAACAAGAAGCCCCTCATTTTACTGTAAGGGATAAAAGATTCTGGGTAGAGAAGGAGGAGGGTGAAGAGGGGGTTAAGCCTGAAGAGAGGCTTCCTACCTATGTGGAGCAGCTTAAAAATCAGGCAGAGGAGAGTGAAAGAAAATTAAAAGAATATATTGCCGCATATAAGCAGAAGATGGCTGAAAATGATGATTTCAGGAAAAGGATGGAGGCAAGCTACCAAAAAAGGGCTGATGTGGCAAATGCGGAGTTTATTTTAAACCTTCTTCCTGTTGTGGATAATCTTAACAGAGCGGTTTTTGCAGCAGAAAATAGCAGAGATTTTGAATCCCTTTTTCAGGGAATAAAGATGATTCAGGTATCATTTATAAATCAGCTTAAGAATTGTGGTGTTGAAAAGATAGATGCACCCGGCAAGGCATTTAATCCTTCGGATGAAGAGGCAGTTGAGGTGGTGGAGGTGGATGAAAGAGAGAAGGACAACATTGTGATAGAGGAATTGGAGTGCGGATATAAGATAAAAGAGAAGCTCCTCCGTCCTGCAAAAGTTAGAGTGGGAAGATATTCCAGCAAACAAAATTAGCAACAGACTTTCACTGACTAACAAGTGTAAGTGACAGTGTCAGTGTTTTTTTGCTGACACTAACACTAATCACTGACACTGATTTTTTGTTCTCTTTAACAGTGGAATCAGTATATTAAGCACAAAGGTAGCACCGCCAAGAATAGCAATAAGACCCCCAAATCCCATTATACCCATCCCTGCAAGTTTAACAAAGTCATCAAGTTTTTGTGCCTCGCCGTATGTCTTCCTTGGCACGCCGTGGGTTCCAGCCCAGAACATTCCAAGTATAAAGAGCATCTGTCCGATGCCATATAGATAAGGCTGAATCTTTGCCATCTTGGTATCGGGAATATCTCTATTTAGCAAGGGGAGTATGTAATAGGACAATCCCATGAAAGAGAGTGTAACACCTCCTATAACTCCATGATAATGGGATGGTATTTTGACATCAATCCCCCTTATCAGCAGGGATAAAATTCCGCCTGTTGAAAATAGAATAATGGAAAAAATGAGTGCAGAAAAACCAGGCTTGTCCCAAGGCAGTTTCTTTATCTCTGCTTTGAAAGATTTTATTGCAATAATGACAGCAATTGCAAAGGCACCTGCAGGGGGACCCATCCCAAGCTGCATCAGACGGGTGAACCAGTCTCTCAATTCCATTCCTATTACATCAAAGGAAAAATAGAATAGAGGGGCAGGGAGTGTAAATCCGAAAGAGATTAATAAAAATAGCTTTGCAGGTCGGTCAGGCATAGGCGATTTATTCAGGATAATCTGGGATAAAAGTATCCACGCACATATCATTCCAAATGTATTTGAGAACTGGAGTATATGTCCCCCTCCCCAGAATAGTTTTTCGAAATATGTATTGATATTAAGATCAGACGGCAGAAAAAGGTGGGCAAGAATAAAACAGGAGAATGCTATAAGAACCACCAATCCTGTAAGACCCATTATGAAAGTTATAAAAGAGCGGCTCTCGTTTCTGTTGTTTGTAAGATTTTTATAGATTGATAGGAGACTATTGATTATTGTCAAAAAGATTCCTGATGCGAACATGATTAATCCCGTATAAAAGGCAGGATGGGTTAATACAGGGATATAATTTGCGAGGAGAGGTTCACCCCATGCCCTGATACCTGATATTATTATTATTATTGTCC
>MHDO01000146.1 GCA_001805005.1 Nitrospinae bacterium RIFCSPLOWO2_12_39_16 | reverse complement strand
CTCTGCAAATCTTACTCCGAGGCTGTTGCTCAAAAACCTTCTTCTATCATTAACAGCTGGGGACTATTGGAGATTTTTATCAAAAATGGCAACGCAAGTAAAAAACTGAAAATTAAAAAAGGCAATAAAGTTGTAATAGGTTTATGAGTTTTTGAGTTTGTCGGTAAATCAAAAAGTATGGACTCTTTATTCTATATTTCCTCAGCATTCCTTCTGGGTGCCTTCCATGCATTAGAACCAGGCCACGGAAAGATGATACTCATGACATATCTTATCAGCTCCAAGGGAAGGATTATTGACGCAATACTATTAGGCATTATTTCAACATTCACCCATACATTCAGCATCCTTATCCTTGGTATTATCGCCACCCTTTCATCCGTTTTGATTATCCCAGAAACAATTGAACGCCTTACAGAAATTATAGGAGGCATACTTGTTCTAATAGTCGGAGTATGGATGTTAATATCCGGATTTAAAAATAATCACACCCATATAGAAGGACATGCTCATAAAAAGAGAGAGGGATTAATTGGATTAATAACAATTGGAATATCAGGCGGTATAGTCCCCTGCCCTGCTGCATTGGCTGTCCTGTCAGCAACAATTGCTGGGGGAAGGACAGCAGATGGATTCTTCCTTGTTCTTATATTCAGCCTTGGACTCGGTGCAGTATTAATAAGTATGGGAGTGCTTTTTGTAAAGGCATCTAATTTTTTTGAAAAATATATAGGAGGGATATTTGGCAAAAAGGTAAGGATGGCAAGTGCTGTTTTAATTATAATGCTCGGCTTATTCCTTTTACTTAAAAATATACTCCCCCACCTTTTTCTTGCCCCCTAACTCAAAGTCAAATCAAAAGTTTTGTTGACATAATGAAAGCAAATGGGTTATCATTTATAAAAGTGATAATGGTTATCAATTTCATTTAATGATTTTATTTTTTGGGGTCTTATTTGCACGAACATCATCTTAAATCTGAAGAGGCTGTAAACGGGGCATCCACAATTGTCCTCCTCGGCAATCCAAATGTAGGAAAGAGTGTAATATTTGGCTTGTTGACAGGGAAGTATGTGGATGTATCAAATTACCCTGGCACGACTGTAGAGGTAAGTAAGGGAATTATGCCGTTTCATAAGAATGGCAAATTGGTGCTGATTGACAGTCCTGGAGTAAACAGCCTCATACCAAGGTCTGAAGATGAAAGGATAACGAGGGATATATTGCTTGACAAGAAACATGAAGGGGTCGTTCAGGTCGTTGATACAAAGAATCTTAAGAGGGGATTGCTAATCACACTTCAGCTTGCAGAGGCTGGAATTCCTATTATTCAGGTGCTCAATATATATGACGAGGCTACTGAGAGGGGGATTGAGGTAAATAGAGGAAAGCTGGCGGGCATATTGGGCACAAGGGTAATACCCATGGTGGCAACGGAGAGGATGGGACTGTCTGATTTAAAAAGGGATATTAATAATCTTCGTAAATCTTCCATTACAACCAATTTTAATGAGCATATAGAAAATGCAATAAAAGAGCTTTCAGCAATCCTTCCTGAGACATATATTTCAAAAAGGGGGTTAAGCCTCATGCTCCTATCAGGAGATGATACCATTATCACTAAGCTTAAAGAGATGTCGCCTGAATTAGATTTAAACAGGGTTAAGAAAATTATTGACGGGACACAGAATCATTTTAAAGACCCTTTAAGCTATGTAATCCAGAGAGAGAGGCAGACTGTAATAGAAGATATATACAATCAGTGTGTAAAGAGTGAGGGTGGGACAGCAGCAGTAATCAGGACAAAGATTGGCAATTACTCCATGCATCCTGTATGGGGCATTCCGATACTTCTATTCGTCCTGTATTTTATGTATAAACTCGTAGGTGAATTTGGCGCCGGAGTGGTTGTAGATTTCATGGAAGAAACTATCTTCGGTCAATATATAAATCCCTGGCTTACAATTCTCATAGATTCCATCATACCAATCCAGATTGTCCACGATGCTTTTGTTGGAGAATACGGAATAATCACCATGGGCGTTACTTATGCCGTATCTATAGTCCTGCCGATTGTAAGTTTTTTCTTTATCTTCTTCGGCACTTTGGAGGATTCAGGTTACCTGCCGAGACTTACAGTGATGTCTAATAAGATTTTTAAAAAGATGGGACTGAGCGGAAAGGCTGTACTGCCGATGGTTCTGGGACTGGGATGCGATACGATGGCTACACTTACTGTGAGAATCCTTGAGACGAGGAAGGAGAGGATTATTGCAACACTTCTGCTTGCACTTGGAATCCCATGCTCTGCCCAATTGGGCGTTGTCATGGGGATGCTCGGCGGGATTTCAGAGAGGGCACTGTTTTTTATTGTAATAACTGTCCTTCTTCAGCTCTTAATAGTAGGGTATCTGGCATCAAAGGTTGTCCCGGGAAAATCATCCGATTTTTTCATGGAACTACCCCCTATCAGAATTCCAAAATTTTCAAATATCTTAAGAAAGACATATTACAGGGTAAAGTGGTTTTTAAAAGAGGCTGTGCCTCTATTTATTATAGGGACATTCAGTCTATTTATTTTGGACAGACTCGGCGCCTTAAAGATTATAGAGAAGATAGCAAACCCTGTTGTAACTGGAATTCTTGGGCTGCCTGACAAGGCTACATGGGCATTTATCGTAGGCTTCTTAAGAAGAGATTATGGTGCGGCGGGATTATTTTATCTTCAAAAAAATAATCAGCTTGATTTGATTCAGACAACTGTCGGTGTTGCAGTTATGATACTTTTTGTCCCCTGCCTCGCAAACTTCCTTGTAATAATAAAAGAGCAGGGCTTAAAGAGGGCAACGATGATTGTATCTTTTATATTCTTCTATGCAGTATTTGTAGGGTGGGTTTTGAATCTACTCCTGCACAGTATCAGAATCCTCTGACGATCTACTTTAACCACTCTACTGATTAAATACCATTAAAAGGTTATTTCTCATAATTTCTGAGGCACAATTTTTACAAATCTCTTTTTCCCTATCTTAAGTATATATTCACCTCGCCTTAACTTCTTCTCTATATCTGTCACTCTCTCTCCATTTACAGTAACCGCCCCTTCTTTAATCAATCTCCTTGCCTCTGAACTGCTTGTTGGCGGAACTGTTGTAGATATTATACGCGGCAGCCACAGTTCATCTCCATCCCACTTTAATTCTACAACAGGCATATCATCCGGAAGCTCCCTCTGGCTGAATACTTTTTCAAATTCCCTCTGTGCATCAGATGCCTCAATCTCACTATGAAATCTCCGAATAATCTCACTTGCCAGCCTCTTTTTTAGTTCCATAGGATGTATGGAACCATCCTTTATTCCCTTTTTAAATTTCTCAAGTTCATCCATACTAATATCACTCAGGAGTTCATAATATCTTACCATCAACTCATCCGATATTGACATTATCTTTCCGAACATCTCCTTCGGAGATTCTGTTATGCCGATATAATTGCCAAGACTCTTACTCATCTTTTGAACTCCATCTGTCCCCTCTAAGAGAGGCATCATAACAACCACCTGTTCCTCCACCCCCATTGTTTTCTGCATATGTCTTCCCATAAGGAGATTAAAACGCTGGTCAGTCCCGCCTAATTCTATATCAGCCTTTAAATAAACCGAATCATAAGCCTGAAATAGTGGATAATAGAATTCAAGTATAGTTATCTCCTGCTGACTGGCAAACCGTTTTTTAAAATCTTCTCTCTCAAGCATCCTTGCTACTGTCCGCATTGCACCAAGCGATACAACTTCCATTGCACTCATTTTTGCAAACCATTCACTATTAAATCGTACCTGGGTTTTTTTGGGGTCAAGGATTTTAAATATCTGTTCTTTATAGGTTTCGGCATTTTTCAATACATCTTCCCTTGTTAACGACTTTCTTGTTTCAGACCTTCCTGTTGGGTCTCCAATTATTCCGGTAAAATCACCGATTAAAAATATCACCTCATGCCCCAACTCCTGAAACTGCCTCATCTTATGGATTAATACCGTATGCCCAAGATGAATATCAGGTGCAGTTGGGTCAAATCCTGCCTTAATCTTAAGGGGAACACCTGCAGAGATTGACTTTTCAAGCTTTTTCACAAGATCATCGTCCGTTATAATCTCTACAGTCCCTCTTTTTATGATTTTAAGCTGCTCTTTAATGTCTTTAGTTGACATAGTGATATAATTAAAAGTCAAAGTTCAAGCGAAGATAATAGAAGAAGGGGTTGAAGGGTTAATAGTTTAAGCACTCAATTTTCATTTCACCTTAATCTTCAGTCCTTTTATTTTTTTTCTGAGTGTATTTCGGTTTATGCCTAATATTTCCGATGTCTTTACCTGATTCCCTTTAGTCTCGTTAAGAACCATTCTTATAAGGGGTTCTTCAACAAGATTGATTATTGTGTCATATAAATTACCATTATCTAAATGCTTCATTTTGGATAGATGTTTTTGGAGTTTGCTTTTGAGGACATCTTCAAATGTGCAGCTACACCCCTCTTTTTCTTTTGCCTCACGAATCTCTTTCATAAAAATAACCTGCCCGTCATTGATGCTAAATTTTGAAACGATTTTACCTCATAGGGTAAAAGGGGTATAAATTTACTAAATCAACTTTTGATTTAACCGAGGAATGAATAATATTATCAAAATTAATAACCTTGTCAAGAACAAAAATATTTAGTTTTTAAAATCTGTGATAGAATATGACTTAAGCCAAACAGAGATGAACGAGCTAAACTCAAAAAACATATTAATTGTAAGAATAGGTGCGGTGGGAGATGTGCTGATGGCAACACCGCTTGTATCAGCCATTCGGAGGGCATACCCTGACTCTCATATCGGATTTCTTACATCCCATTATGCTATGCCGCTTCTTCAATATAATAAAGAAATTGACGCACTCTATTCTATAAAATACCGCAAATTACCATTTTGGTTAAGCAGAGAGAAGCAAAGGCTCACAAATGAAATGAGAAAGAAAAAATGGGATGTAATATTTTTGCTTGAGAGTAATCCTATCTTTGCCTCTCTTATAAAAAAGTTTAATGCAGAAGCTGTCTATGGCTTCAAAGGGGAAACAAACGGCTATCTTACGGATAGTATTCCATTTTTACCCGACTCCCATGTCATATCCAATTTTTTAAAACTCGGCTCACTACTTGGAAAGGATTTTGGCGAATTCCCAATGAAGCTCTCATGGAATGATGCTGCTGCAGAAAAGGTAAAGACCATACTTAATAAGCTTCCATATAGTTATCCCAGAATTGCAATTCATGCAGGCTTTGGTCCCTCTGGAAAAAGGGGCAGAAAGGCAATTGGTGTAAGAAGCTGGCCAATTGACAGGTTCAAAGAAACTATCGTAAGGCTTAACAAAGAAACAGGTGCATCCTTCATCCTCACAGGCACAGCAGAAGAATTTACTACAAATGAATCTATAACAAAAGGATTGAAATTCCCCCTCTTGAATTTAGCAGGCCAGACAACAATCCCCGAGCTTGGTGACTTATTAAAAGAAATGGATATGCTAATATCAATAGACTCTTCCCCCGCCCATATTGCCGCCGCTGTTGGAACACCTTTGATTGTTTTGTGGGGTCCATCAATAGAAGCAAAGATGAAGCCTATGAGCTTAAATTCTCCTGTTGTTATAATAAATAAAAATCTCCCATGCAGCCCATGTTATGAGACCCCAAGAAAGGATAGCTGCAGGAATAATATATGTATGAAAGAGATACATGTGGAGGAAGTTGTTGAGGCAGCAATTAAACTGCTTAAAACATAGCAGGATTCAAGGGATCAAGGGTCAAGGGAATATATAACACTTGAACCCTTTATTATTATGATGAATAAACCAATGGGCATAAAAAAGAGACTCCTATCCTATACCCGCCCTTATTGGGGAAGGCTTATAGCAGGCATCCTTCTGGCTGTTGTTGTCTCTATTGCTACAGGTGCTGCTGCATGGATTGTAAAGCCTGTCATGGATGATATATTTCTGAGTAAAGACACAGCCCTTCTCAAGATACTGCCAATAGGATTTATTCTTATTTATACAATTAAAGGTTTGGCACGATATGGACAATCATATCTGATGAGGTCAATAGGGCAGAAGATTATAACACGGATAAGAAATGAGCTATATGAACATATACAGAAGATGCCCCTATCCTTTTTCCACAACACACCATCTGCAATTCTCATGTCCAGAATAACAAACGATGTGACTATGCTGGGGCATGTATCATCTCAGGTTGTTGCAGATTTTTTCAGGCAGTCTTTCACATTTTTTATTCTTTTAGGCCTGACATTTTACAGGGAATGGAAGCTCGCCACTATTGCACTTGTTGTATTTCCATTCATCGGCATCTTCATTGTCAGTATCGGAAGGAAATTGAGGGTACTCAGCAGGAAAAATCAGGAAAAGATGGCTGACTTAAATATTATCCTTCAGGAGACATTTACAGGTAATAAGATTGTAAAGGCATTCGGGATGGAAGAGTATGAAAATAAAAGATTTATGAATGAAAACAGGAAACTCTATGACATAAGCATGGGGGAGACGAAGAGACATGAAATGGTATCCCCCCTGATGGAGTTGTTTGGTGCAATAGGTACAGGTTTGGTTATATGGTATGGAGGGTATCAGGTAATAAGCGGTGCTACAACACCTGGCACTTTTTTTTCATTTATGACAGCTCTCATCATGTTATATGATCCGATAAAAAAAATAAGCACAATGAACAGTGTTGTCCAGCAGTCCATGGCAGCTGCAGAGAGGGTGTTTGAAATGCTAGATACAAAGGTAGATATAACCGACAATGATGGGGCAATAGATATAAAAGAGTTTAAGGATAGGATAGGCTTTAATGATGTATGGTTTCAGTATAACAGCAATAACGGAATGGTTCTTAAAGGTATAAACCTGACAATAATAAAAGGGGAGGTTGTTGCATTGGTTGGAAGCAGCGGTGCAGGGAAATCTACACTTGTTGATATGATACCGAGGTTTCATGATATTACAAAGGGGAGTATAAATATAGACAGTCATGACATCAGGAAAATAACACTTAACTCTTTAAGAAGACAGGTAGGTATAGTAACACAGGAGACTATACTCTTTAACGATACAGTGAAAAATAATATCTCCTATGGAAGAGTTGATGCAGGTATGGATGAGATACATAAAGCCGCTGAGTCTGCCTATGCTCATGATTTTATAATGGAGATGCCGTCAGGATACGATACAGTTATAGGGGAAAGGGGTGTTAAGCTCTCGGGCGGACAGAGGCAGAGGTTATCCATTGCAAGGGCTATATTAAAAAATCCGGCTATTTTAATTCTTGATGAAGCAACCTCATCACTGGACACAGAGTCCGAGAAGATGGTCCAGCAGGCATTAGAAAATCTGATGAAGGACAGAACTACATTTGTAATAGCACATAGACTCTCAACAGTCCTGAATGCCGGCAGAATAGTTGTTATAGACGACGGCAGGATAGCTGAAACGGGAAGACATGACGAACTCCTTGCCCTTGGGGGGATTTATAAAAAACTCTACGCAATGCAGTTTAAGGAATGAACAAAACTTAATTAGCCACATACTCACACAGACCAAAAAAACAAATAAAAAAATTAAGCCATTTTTCCTTGTTATTTTTTAATATTTTAATCTGTGAAAGTCTGTGGCAAAAATTTTAATACATGAACATATTGCTCCTAAATCCTCCGGGTAAGAAATTATATGTAAGAGACTATTATTGCAGTAAGACATCAAAGGCAAACTATATCTACCACCCTATTGACCTCCTCCTCCTTAGCGGCATACTGGCATCAAGACACCATGTAGATTTGATAGACGCCATTGTTGAGAGACTATCCCCTAATGACTGCCTTAACAGAATAGCCAATAATAAACCTGATGCAATCATAGCCCTTACAGGTGCCGTATCAATCAAAGAGGATATACATTTTTTCAAAAATTTAAAAAAAATAATCGGAAATATACCTATATACGCATCTGGCGATATATTGATGGAAGATGGAATAGAATTCTTGAAACAGGTGGATTGTGTAGATGGCATCATTCTTGATTTTACAAGTGATGAGATACTTAAGGCACTGGATGGGATTGAGGGTCCATTTGGAACGATTATATACAAAAATGGAAACTCTATCGTAGGCAGCACAGGCAAGTTTCTCCGCGGAGAGTTCAGCCTCCCAATACCGAGATATGAACTGTTTCCTCTAAATAAATATACATACCCATTCATAAACAGTTCCCCTTTTGCAACTGTGCTGACAGACTATGGATGCCCATACCGCTGCAGCTTTTGCATAATGGGAACCATTCCCTACAAATACCGCAGTGTAGAGAATATAATGAAAGAATTGGAATATGTCCATTCTCTTGGAATAAGGGAGATATACTTCGGAGACCAGACCTTTGGCATCGCCAGAAAGAGAACAATTGCTCTCTGCCAGAAGATGATAGAAAAGAGATTCAGGTTCGGATGGGTGTGTTTCAGCAGGGTGGACCTTACAGACGAAGAGATTCTAAAACTTATGAGAGAGGCAGGCTGTCATACGATAATATACGGGGTTGAAACAGGAAACGATGAACTCCTGAAACAATACGGAAAAGATATAAGCAAGGAGATGATTAAAAAGACATTTACATTGTGTAAAAAACAGGGTATAAATACGGTTGGAACGTTTTTACTGGGACTTCCCGAAGACAACAGGGAATCCATCTTGAAAACCATAGAATTCTCAAAAGAGCTTGACTGCGATTATGCATCATTCAATGTATTTGTCCCCAGAATGAATACAAGGCTAAGAGACGAAGTATTGAAAATGGGCCTTATTTCTGCAGATGTAAAAGTAATGGACCAGTCAGGCAGCTACAGTGTAATAGGGACAAAATATCTCGCAAGCAATCAGGTTCTTAAGCTAAAAAATAAGGCTGTGAGGGATTTCTATCTCAGACCCCGCTATATAATCAGACGATTGTCACGGCTGAAATCAAGGGAAGATATGGCGAGAGAAATCAGGGGCGGGCTTGGGGTATTGAAAGATATCGCATCAGGATTGTATCGTCAAAAATGAAAGGAATAAAACTCTCATATCCCCATCTTATCCTTGTCTCCCTCTCTATTTTCTTAATTGTAAACAATATTATCTGGCTAAGAATAGATACCCTTCCCCCTATATGGGACCAGGCAGGCCACCTCATCAAAAGCTATGAATATTTTAAGACAATAGAGAGGTTTGATTCCAGCCTCTTCTACAACCTACTCACTATATCTAATTTTTATCCCCCCCTTTTTTATATATCATCATATCCATTCTACAAAATTCTTGGCATGTCTCAAGATTCGGGCTGTCTGACAAACAGTATATTTTTGATATTATTAATTTTTTCCACCTATGGCATCGCCAATAACCTTTATGGAAAACGGGCAGGGATTTTATCTGCCTTGCTGGCATCAACCTATAATGTGGTTTCTTATCATTCAAGGCAATATCTCTTAGAAATGTCTCTCATCTCAACAGTCACCCTTACCATATACTTCCTTCTCAAATCGAATACCTTTAAAGAGAGAAGATATTCCATAGCATTCGGTATCGCGGCGGGAATAGGTA
>MHDO01000145.1:13435-22342 GCA_001805005.1 Nitrospinae bacterium RIFCSPLOWO2_12_39_16 | reverse complement strand
GTGATGCTACAAATGATGAAGCTGTAAAGAGATTAAGGGAGAAAAAGAGAAGAAGTAATAAGCCCTTTGCAATAATGTGTCCTGATATAGATATTGTAAAAAAAATATGTAATGTATCTAACTCAAGTGTAATGTTACTTAATAACGAATTAAAGCCTATTGTCCTTCTTCTTAAAAAAAGCGAGGCTAAAGCCTCGCACTACATGAATCCTATCTCTAAATATGTTGCACCCGATAATAATTACTTCGGTGTAATGCTTCCCTATACACCTTTACACTACCTTTTGTTTCATCACAGAATAGATACTTCCCCGCAGAGATTAGATTTAAAATCCTCTGAGTTCTCTGTGCCCTCTGTAGTAAAAGATTTAAATTTTATTGCATTAGTTATGACAAGTGGAAATCTAAGTGAAGAGCCAATAGTCATTAATAACGATGAGGCAATTGAGAAATTATCAGATATTGCAGACTTCTTCCTCTTTCATAATAGGGACATTTATATGCGGGTAGATGATTCTATTGTAAGAGAGTATATACCACCCCTCGCCCCTCCTTCTGAAGGAGGGGATAAAAGGGAGGTTATCGTTATCAGGAGGTCAAGGGGATATGTCCCCTACCCTATTGAGCTTGAAATTGAAATGCCCGAGATTCTTGGGTGCGGTGGAGAACTAAAGAATACATTTACACTGACAAAAGGTCATTATGCAATCATGAGCCAGCATTTAGGAGATTTGGAAAATTATGAGGCTATAGAATTTTTTAAAGAGACACTTAAAAACCTTAAAAACAGTTTCAGGGTTGAGCCGACAATTATTGCCCATGATTTGCATCCTGATTACTGGACAACAAAGTTTGCTAAGGAACTCATCACTCATCACTCATCACTCATCACTATTCCTGTCCAGCACCACCATGCTCATATTGCATCTTGTATGGCAGAGAATCATATAAGAGAGAAAGTTATAGGTATTGCATGGGACGGGACAGGTTATGGAACAGACGGTGCTATATGGGGCGGAGAGTTTCTAATCGCTGATTATAAAGAATTTGAGAGGGCGGGACATTTTAGATATGTTCCGCTGCCGGGAGGTGATAAGGCTATAAAAGAACCATATCGCATAGCATTGAGTCATTTATATGATACTTATGGAATAGATTTTTTAAACTTAAATATCCCCTTTATAAAACAAATTAAAGATAAGACTAAAATTATCTTAAAAATGATAGATAACCGTATAAATACTGTTATGACCTCCAGTACAGGAAGACTCTTTGATGCTGTATCTTCAATCATAAATGGAATTGATACAGTTACTTTTGAGGGTGAGGCAGCAGTTAGATTGGAGATGATGGCAGATAAATCAGTAAAGGATACATACAAGACTCAGAAGCCAGAATATCCAATGATAATTGATACACGACCCTTGATTCGGCAGATTGTAAATGATTTATTAAATAGTATTGACCGTTCTATAATATCGGTAAAGTTTCACAATACGCTTGTTGGGATAATACTTGATGTATGCAGGAGGATAAAGATTGATACAGAAATTGACAAGGTAGTTTTAAGCGGTGGTTGTTTTCAAAATACCCTCCTGTTGGACAGAACACTGGATAAACTCAATACTGAATTTAAGGTATTCATCCATGAGGATGTCCCGACTAATGATGGCGGAATATCCCTCGGCCAAGCTGTTATTGCAGCAACAAAAAATACAGAGTTTTGATTTATATTTCTCAAATTTCGTATTTTAAATTTTAAATTTAATTAGTCCATTTGTGTTAAATTTTTTTTAATTCTTCCCTCACCTTTTTCACATCTTCATAGACCTGCCTTCTAACCTCAGGTGTATAATTTCGCAAGAGATAGGCAGGGTGATAGGTTGGCATAAGCTTTATTATCCCTGTAGATATACTATACTCATGCCAAACTCCCCTTATTTTTGAGATGGTAATCTTTTTACTATTTAGTAAGGTTGCTGTAGCAGGACGACCAAGTGTGACAATTACCTTTGGCTTTATGGCTGCAATTTGTTTTTCCAAAAACGGTCTGCAGGCAGCTACTTCATCAGGCTCAGGCTCGCGATTTCCCGGCGGTCTGCATTTTACAATATTGCATATATAAACATCCTTCCTTTTAAATCCCATTCCTTTTTCTATTATTTCAGTCAGCTTTTGACCTGCCCTTCCAACAAATGGAAGCCCCTGTATGTCTTCATCTTCTCCCGGCCCCTCACCTACAAACACCAATTCTGTCTTTGGATTCCCAGAACCAAAGACAATATTTTTTCTCGTATGCCAGAGCTTACATCTCCTACAGTCGCCTATCTCTTTTTGAATTTCTTCTAAAGACGAGGGTGGCGAAATTATGGAGTCTGTATTCATAATTTGTGGTTTAAGATTTAGAGTTTGCAGGGTGGGTTTTTCTGACCACTGACTACTGACTACTGACTGCTGTTCTACAGGTATTTCATTAATACCCATTGTCTTTAAATAACCTAAATATCTCTTTAGCCCTTCAATTGCTTCTGATATATCATTATTCATTAAATAAAAAGTTTAAAGTCTTCTGTTTGATGTTCAATGTCTCTTTTAGTCTATGTAAGCCTATGGCTAATCTATTATGCCGTAGTGGATATTGTATCCGCCCTGCCCTCTTTTAAAACCGCGTGGGCTGCAGCTAAACGGGCTATTGGAACCCTGAAAGGCGAACAGCTTACATAATCCAGTCCTATCTTGTGGCAGAACTCCACAGAGCTCGGCTCACCGCCGTGCTCGCCACATATACCAACCTTAAGTCCTGCTCTTGCAGCCCTTCCCTTCTCAACACCCATCTTTATCAACTCCCCGACACCATCCTGATCTATCGCTACAAATGGGTCTTTTGGCAGTATCTTATTTTCAATATAGAATGGAAGAAAATTCCCTGCATCATCCCTGCTCAGGCCAAATGTTGTCTGGGTGAGGTCATTTGTCCCGAATGAAAAGAACTCCGCCTCTGCTGCAATCTTGTCTGCTGTTATAGCAGCCCTTGGCAGTTCAATCATTGTGCCAACCATATATTTGATATTGACCCCCATCTTTTCCATTACCTCATCTGCAACCTTAATCAGCCTATCCTTTGTATATTTAAGTTCATTTACATGCCCTACCAATGGAATCATTATCTCAGGTTCAATCTTTTTCCCCTTCTTTGCCAATTCACAGGCTGCCTCAAATACTGCCTGAACCTGCATCTCATATATCTCAGGATATGTAATTCCGAGCCTGCACCCCCTGTGGCCAAGCATTGGATTAAATTCTTTAAGGCTGTTTGATTTCGCTTTGAGTTTTTCTACCGATACATTCATCTCCTTTGCCAGTGCCTCAATCTCTTCCTCTGTATGGGGCAGGAATTCATGAAGCGGCGGGTCAAGAAGCCTTATTGTAACAGGATAGCCGTCCATTACCTTAAATATCTCCTTAAAATCCCCCTTCTGCATAGGCAGAATTTTTGCCAGCGCCTTTCTCCTCTCCTTCTCCGTATCGGACAGTATCATCTCCCTTACCGCATCAATCCTCTTTCCCTCAAAAAACATATGCTCTGTGCGGCATAATCCAATCCCCTCTGCACCAAAATCCCTTGCAACCTGTGCATCATGTGAAGTATCAGCATTTGCCCTTACCCTTAATTTTCTTATCTCATCAGCCCATTTCATAAGCTGGGCAAAATTTCCGGAAAGTTCAGGCTGAATCAGTTTTACCCTTCCCAGCATTATATTACCTGTGCTTCCATCAAGGGTTATCCAGTCCCCTTCTTTAATGATATTATCGTTTACCTTAAACAGTCTCTTTCCTTCGTCAATATTCACATCCTTGCAGCCTGTTACACAGCACTTACCCATCCCCCTCGCTACCACTGCTGCATGAGATGTCATACCTCCCCTGACTGTTAATATCCCCTGTGCAACATTCATCCCGCCTATATCCTCAGGTGATGTCTCCTGTCTAACCAGTATCACCCTCTCCCCTTTTGAAGACATCTCCTGTGCTGATTCGACTGTAAATACCACCTTTCCTACACCTGCACCTGGTGAGGCAGGAAGCCCCCTTGCGATTACCCCCACCTTTGCCTTGGGGTCAACTATGGGATGGAGCAGCTGGTCTAACTGTTCAGGCTCAACTCTTAAAATCGCAGTCTTTTTATCTACCAATCCCTCCTTTACCATCTCTACTGCAATCCTTACTGCCGCTGCAGCAGTCCTTTTCCCTGTCCTTGTCTGAAGCATGTAGAGCTTTCTATCCTGTATTGTAAATTCAATGTCCTGCATGTCTTTATAATGATTTTCAAGTTTCTGATATATCTCTACAAGCGATTCATAAACCTCAGGCATCCTCTCCTTCAATTTTTCAATAGACTGCGGCGTCCTTATCCCTGCAACCACATCCTCACCCTGGGCATTCATCAGAAATTCGCCGTAAAACTTTTTCTCCCCTGTTGCTGGGTTTCGGGTAAATGCAACGCCTGTCCCTGATGTATCCCCCATATTTCCGAAGACCATTGTCTGGACATTTACAGCAGTCCCCCAATTGTCTGGAATACTATAATCCTTACGGTATATAATAGCTCGTTGATTATTCCATGATTCAAATACTGCATTTACTGCCATCATTAGCTGTTCCTTTGGCTCCTCAGGAAAATCCTTCCCTGTCTCACTTCACTGCCGTTTTCAGTCTTCTTCTTCTTTTTCTTGATGCCGAGAACCACACCGCTGAACATGGTGATGAATCTTCTATAGGCATCATAGGCAAATCTCTCATTCCCTGTCATCTCAATAATACCTTTAAGTGTATTTTTATTTAGACCAAGATTTAATACTGTATCCATCATCCCCGGCATTGATGCCCTTGCCCCTGACCTCACTGATACAAGGAGAGGCTGTGAATTACTGCCAAATTTTTTCCCCATCATATCTTCTAATCCTGCAAGATTTTTTTCTACCTCATCCCATAAACCATCAGGATATTTTTTATTGTTCTTAAAATATTCATTGCATGCCTCTGTAGAAATAGTAAAACCTGGAGGCACAGGTATACCAAGATTTGTCATCTCTGCAATATTAGCCCCTTTTCCGCCGAGTAGTGCCTTCATGTCAGTCCGCCCCTCAGCACCTCCGGGACCGAAAAAATATACATACTTCTTTTTCATAACGAAAACCCCTCTGCCTTTAATTTTTTATATTAAATCAAAACAGCTACAAACAAACAGATGAATACTACCATAATATCAAAAACTGTTTCAATCAAAATTATCTTCCTGTCATTTTTACTTTGCTAACACATGTAGCCATAGTTATATTGACACATCATGAATACTTCTGTTAAGATCGGCTCATTTCCCTCACCCCGCACATCATTATATATGAGGGAGAGGTTTTCTTTATATGAAACAGGATGTAAAAAAAATTATAAAAGACTCGTTATCTGCTAACAAACAATCCCTCCTTGAACCTGAGTGTAAGGCTATTTTATCAGGATGTGGCTTACCTATACCAAGATCAGTTTTAATTAAAAAGAAAAAAGAGTTTGAAACAAAGGCAAAAAAACTCACACCCCCCTATGTCTTAAAAGTAGTATCACAGGATATCCTCCATAAGAGTGATATAGGCGGAGTAGTTACAGATATAAAGAATATTAAAGAACTAAATAATGTATGGACTAAGATGGTAAAAAATATTTCCCATAAAATGCCGACTGCAAGAATTGACGGCTTTCTTTTGGAAGAGATGTCGCCAAAAGGTGTAGAGGTTATAATCGGGGGACTTAGAGACACGCAGTTTGGACCAGTAGTCATGTTTGGGACAGGAGGTATTTCGGTTGAACTAATGAAGGATGTTTCTTACAGGCTTGCCCCTCTTGATAAAAAAGAGGCGATTGAGATGATAAGGGAAGTAAAGGGCTATCCACTCCTGACAGGGTTTAGAGGCTCAAAACCTGCCGATATTGAGAGCCTCTCGGAGGCAATAATAAAATTATCCGAGATACTAATTAAAATAAAAGATATAAAAGAAATTGAAATAAATCCACTTCTTGTTTATGAAAAAGGTGTAGCGGCAGTGGATGTGAGGATTATTCTAAATCCCGATAATGAATAAACCTAAATTATGCTTTAGCCACAGATTAACACTGATTTAAAAATTATAAATCCGAAATCCTAAACCCTAAACAAATTCAAAAATCAAATATCAGAAATCTAAAACTCTATGTTTTATGTTATAAGTTGTTTTGAACATTTATATTTTGATATTTAATATTGTTTAGAATTTAGATATTAGGACTTAGTGCTTTTTTATACATCTGTGAAAGTCTGTATCCATCTCTGGTTTTATATATTTTTTAGGATAATTTTCTACCGTTCAGTAAAAGTACCCATTACTCTAAATTTTTCCCTCCTCTGCTGGATTAAGTCATCAGGTGAAAGCAATGTCAATTCCTGCAAATATCTCCTCAAAACTCTCCTCAATATGCCTGCAGTTGCCTCTGGATTACGGTGGGCACCGCCGAGAGGCTCCTTTATTATTTCATCTATCACACCTAATTTTAATAAATCATCGGCAGCAAGGCAGAGTGCCTCTGCCGCCTCTTCAACCTTTTTGCAGTCCTCCCACAGAATGGTAGCACACCCCTCCGGAGATATTACTGAATAAACTGAGTTTTCAAGCATCAAAACCCTATTTCCAACCCCAACTGCCAATGCACCGCCGCTCCCACCTTCCCCTATAACTACAACTATTATGGGAACAGAGATATTTGCCATCTCATAGAGATTCCTTGCTATTGCCTCAGCCTGTCCCCTCTCCTCAGCACCTATTCCGGGATATGCACCAGGTGTATCAATTAATGTAATGATGGGTTTTCCAAATTTTTCTGCAAACTTCATGAGTCGGAGTGCCTTCCTGTAACCTTCCGGCTGGGGCATGCCAAAGTTCCTGTACATCTTTTCCTTTATGTCCCTCCCCTTCTGCTGGCCTATTATAAATACACTCCAATCCTCCAATCTGGCAATGCCTCCTATAATGGAATGGCAATCGCCAAAATGCCTGTCACCATGCAGTTCTATAAAATCCTTTGTCATCATATTTATATAATCAAAGGCAAAAGGGCGTGAGGGATGTCTCGCAAGCTGCGTCCTCTGCCATCTTGTAAGCCTTGATAGAAGGGAGTGTCTAAGCCTGTTCGCCTTTTTGTGCAGCCGCCTTATCTCACCTGAAAAATCAATACCATTATTCTTTGAGACAGCTTTAAGTTCTGCTATCTTTTTCTCAAGTTCAATAATCGGTTCTTCAAAGTCTAAATATTGTCCTGCCATATAACAATTTAATATTGAATATTTAATATTTTTTTATTCTTCAATCTTCAATCTTCAATATTTACTCAAAATACACCGCCTCATCCCCAAATAGATTTTCAATCTCTTTAACCATGGATTCAGTTGTGCTGACCTGAAATGTTTTATCCACCCCGATATTTATCTGGCTTTTATCAGGAAAGAATAGATGCAGATAAAGGGCATTCTTTCCCTTGCTTGACGATAAAATCTCCTTTAGCCTGATAAGCATATCCTTCTCCAACCCCACTGCTTTAAGATTTATATGGACATTTGAAAATAACCTCTCCCTGATATTCGTCAGGGGAAAAATCTCTCTTGCAATTATCTTTGTAGAATCCTCCTCTGCACTTATATTCCCCTTAATCAGGACAGGCTCTTCACCTTCAATCAGGTTTCCAGATGCTTTAAAGACATCAGGAAACACTATCACCTCTGCAGAACCATTGAGGTCTTCAAGGGTGACAAATGCCATTTTATCCCCTTTTTTTGTAACCTGTGTCCTGTATTTGCTTATAATACCGGCTATGCTTATCTCCCTGCCATTTTTAATCTCTTGAAGGTTTTGTGTATTTGCATTAGTAAAATGTTTTATCTCCTTTTCAAATCTTGACAAGGGATGCCCTGATATATAAAAACCGAGTGCCTCTTTTTCAAATGAAAGAAGCTCCTTCTCAGTCCACTCTATGTCCGATTTAGGATTTAGAATTTCGGATTTAGGGTTTTTAAATTCTAAATCAAACATATTAAACTGTCCTTTTTCCCTGTCTTTCTGTATATTCTGGGCGCTTCCCATAATTATGTCAATATCATTAATCATCCTCGCCCTGAATTTTCCCGGAGAAAGATTGGCAGAATCTACACTATCAAAGGCACCACATTTTATAAGGCTCTCTATCACCTTCCTATTTACAACCCTTAAATCAATATTTTCGCAGAAATCTGACAAGGAATCAAATCTTCCCTTCTTTTCTCTCTCCTTTAGTATTGACTCTACAGCATTCACACCTACATTTTTCACTGCTGCAAGACCAAAACGGATGCCACCCTCTACTGTGATTTGAGATTTATTTTTTTGGGGGGCCTCATATACCACTGTAAAATCCTTAAAACTCTCATTTATATCTGGCGGAAGAACCTTGATACCCATACTTTTACATTCAGCTATATATAAAATAACCTTATCAGTATTCCCTATCTCGCTCGTGAGGAGGGATGCTATGAATTCTAAGGGATAGTGTGCCTTAAGATAGGCAGTCTGATAGGCAATCAGGGCGTATGCAGCACTGTGAGACTTGTTGAATCCATAGCCTGCAAAATGCTCCATAAGGTCAAAAATCTTTTCAGCCTTATTTTCCGCTATCTTATTTGCTACCGAACCCTTTATAAACTTCTCTCTCTGCTGTGCCATCTCTTCAGGCTTCTTCTTACCCATCGCCCTTCTCAGGGAATCTGCGGCACCCATACTGAAACCGCCGAGCACACTTGCAATCTTCATTACCTGCTCCTGATAGAGGATGACGCCATAAGTCTCTTTTAAG
>MHDO01000145.1:0-13394 GCA_001805005.1 Nitrospinae bacterium RIFCSPLOWO2_12_39_16 | reverse complement strand
CCCATGCTTTCTCTTGATGAAGTCATCCACCATACCGCTGCCAAGAGGTCCGGGACGGTATAAAGCCACCAATGCAATGATATCCTCAAATACCTCAGGTTTCATTTTCTTCAATATATCCCTTATGCCTGAACTCTCAAGCTGAAATACACCAAAAGTCTGTGCCTCGCCCAATAATTTATATGTATCCACATCGTTGAGTGGAATATTTTCTATGTTGAAATCGCTTTTATATTTCACTCTGACAAGTTTCTCCGTATCCCTTATAACTGTAAGGTTTCTGATACCGAGGATATCCATTTTAAGGAGTCCGAGCTTTTCAATATCCCCCATCGGATACTGGGTTGTTATTTCACCTCTGTTTCCCTTATAAAGCGGCATAAACTCTGTAAGCGGCGAAGGAGATATAACAATACCTGCTGCATGGGTAGATGCATGTCTTGGAAGACCTTCCAGTTTCTTTGCAATATTCAGAATCCTGCCTATCGTCTCATCCTTCTTCCCCATCTCTGTAAACCTTGGCTCTTCTTTTATCGCCTCATCAAGTGTAATATTGAGTTTATTTGGAACCAATTTGGCAATCTTATCCACATCTCCGTAAGGGACTGCCAGCGCCCTCCCTACATCCCTGATAACCGCCTTTGCATTCATACTTCCAAATGTTATTATCTGTGCAACATTTCCATATTTCTTTGTCACATAATCTATTACCTCGTCCCTTCGCTCCTTACAAAAATCTATATCTATGTCAGGCATACTTATTCGGTCAGGATTTAAAAATCTTTCAAACAATAAGCCGTATTTAATAGGGTCAAGGTCTGTAATCCTTAAGGCATATGCAACCAGACTCCCAGCGGCAGAACCCCTCCCCGGACCTACAGGTATCCCGATTCTCCTCGCATAATCAATAAAATCCCAGACAATTAAGAAATATCCCGAATAACCCATAGCCTTTATTATCTTAAGCTCACTCTCAAGCCTCTTGAAGTACATCTCTCTTATCTCCTCAGACAACTGACCACTGACTACTGACCACTGTTTTAGCCTTTTCTCCAATCCGTGTATCGCCATATCTCTGAGGTAGCCGTCAAGTGTTGAATCAGAGGGGATGTCATAGCGTGGAAGGTGAATCTGGTCAAACCTGATTTCAAGATTACATCTATCCGCTATTTCCAGTGTATTTGAAATAGCCTCAGGCACTTCTTTAAAGAGGAGCTTCATCTCCTCCGGTGATTTAAAATAAAACTGGTCTGTCGTAAACTTCATATGCTTTGGGTCATTAACTGTCTTCCCTGTCTGAATACAGAGGAGAACCTCATGTGCCTCGGCATCACTCTTATCCATATAGTGGCAGTCATTTGTAGCAACCAATGGAATGGAAAGCCTCTTTGCCATCTCTATTATGGTTTTATTAATATCCTTTTGTTCAGGAATGCCATGGTCCTGAATTTCAAGATAAAATCTTCTCTCCCCCATTAACTCCTTATAAAAAGAGGCTGACTTATAAGCCTCCTCCTCCTGCCCTTTAAGGATGAGTCTTTGAACTTCACCTTTCATACAACTGCTTAAGGCAATCAAACCCTCTATGTGCTTTGCGAGAATCTCCTTATCTATGCGAGGCCTATAATAAAATCCCTCCAGATAACCGGCACTTACAAGAGTAACAAGGTTCTTATACCCTGTAGTATTTTTTGCCAGTAATATAAGGTGATAGGAGCTGTCAGAAATGCCTTCCTGTGTTGATTTTTCAAGTCTGCTCTTGGGGGCAACATAGACCTCACATCCGATAATGGGCTTGATGCCGTATTTCTTGGCTGTCTGGTAAAAATCCACAGCACCAAACATATTCCCATGGTCTGTAATGGCAATGGACGGCATCTTGTATTCACCTGCCTTCTTTAAGAGAGAGTCAAGACGAATAGCACCGTCTAATAGACTATACTGGGTATGGAGATGCAGATGGACAAAATCAGAATGATGCATAGGCACTCAAAAGAAGGGTTCAAAGATTCAATGGTTCGAGGGGATAAGTATTTTATTTTCACTTAAACCCTTGAATCCTTGAACCCTTGAATCCTTTAAGTTAAAATTCTTCTTCTTCTTCATTAATTTCAAGAGGGAATTCTTCATCTTCTATCCCGCCAAAAACCTCTTCACCCTCTTCTATATCAGAGGCAATCTCTTCAGATAACTCCTCATCAGGAATTGGAATTACCGGCACCTTGTGAACTGCTGCATGTGCCGACTTTTCACGCTTCGGGGCACCTGACTGGTCAGCCCCGCATTTTGGGCATATTGCCTTAGGTTTGTTTAAGTCATAAAATTTACATCCGCATTTAAAACACTGATACCTGTTGCCATATTTATTTTTTGTCATATTCCCCCCATTAAGAGTTAAAGAGTTAGGGAGTTGAAGAGCTAAAGAGTTTAAATCATAACTCCTTAACTCCGTAACTCCTCAACTCTTTAACTATCATTTTATTCCCACTCTATTGTACTTGGTGGTTTAGAGCTTATGTCATAGACAACCCTGTTAACCCCCTTCACCTCATTAATTATACGGCTTGATATAACCCCCAATAAATCATAGGGGAGTTTTGCCCAGTCTGCAGTCATCCCATCGGTACTCGTTACAGCCCTTAGTCCCACCACATTTTCATAAGTCCTCTCATCCCCCATTACGCCGACACTCTTTACAGGCAGAAGCACTGCAAACGATTGCCATATCTCTCTATATAAACCTGCCTTTTTAATCTCTTCAAGGACAATTGCATCTGCACCCCTCAACAGCTCAAGCCTATCTCTTGTAACCTCACCAAGAACCCTTATAGCAAGACCAGGTCCTGGAAACGGCTGTCTCCACAAAATATCATCAGACATATTCAATTCTTTCCCCAAAAGTCTCACTTCATCTTTAAACAATTCCCTTAAGGGCTCAATCAGCTCAAATTCCATGTCAGTTGGAAGCCCTCCAACATTATGATGGGTCTTTATAGTGGCAGAAGGTCCCTTAAAAGATGTACTCTCAATTACATCGGGATATAGTGTCCCCTGTGCAAGGAAATCAAATCCCCCTATCTTTTTTGCCTCCTCTTCAAATACAGCAATAAACTCCCGCCCTATAATCTTTCTCTTCTCTTCCGGGTCTGTAATCCCTCTCAACTTATTTAAAAATCTCTCTTCAGCATCTGCATAAATTAACTTAATATGAAAATTATTCCTGAATACCGATAATACCTTATCTGCCTCTCCCTTTCTCAAAAGCCCGTTATTGACAAAAACACATGTAAGCCTGTCACCTATTGCACGGTGAACTAAAACAGCCGTAACGGATGAATCAACACCGCCGCTCAATGCACACATCACCCTTTTATCTTTTACCCTGCTTTTAATATCCTCTACAGAATATTCCACAAAAGATGCCATTGTCCATGAGGGTGAACAGCGGCAGATATTATAAAGGAAATTTTTAAAAATCTCTATACCCTTAGCCGTATGAACCACCTCAGGGTGAAATTGAATCCCAAACAGCTTAGAATCACTGCTCCTCATGGCTGCTACAGGGGAATTATCAGAGTGTGCAATTTTTATAAAACCATCAGGCATCCTTTCAATCCTGTCGCTATGACTCATCCAGACAGTTATAGAATGAGGAGTGTGTAGTGCGGAGTGCGGAGTTAAATTTTTAAAAATATCAGAATCGTTATCAATCACAAGTTCTGCCTTCCCATATTCCCTTTTTACAGACTTTGATACAACACCCCCTAAGAGATGGGTTATCAACTGCATACCATAACATATACCAAGGACAGGGATACCGAGTTCAAATATCTTCTTATCTATCAAAGGTGCATTTGTCATATAAACACTTGATGGACTGCCGGACAGTATTATCCCCTTAGGATTATCTCTCTTAATCCTCTCAATCCCTGCATTAAAGGGTATTATCTCGCAATATACCCTGCACTCTCTCACCCTCCTTGCAATCAACTGGGTATATTGTGAGCCGAAATCGAGTATTAGTATCTTTTCCTGATGTATATCTCTCATATTTTTTAACTTGTTATAATAACAAACATAAATATTATGTCAAAACAAAAAATTGATTATTTAGTTAAAATATGCTATTTTTGATTAAAATAGTATTAAATTGGGAGGTTTGATATGCCAATATACGAATATAGATGTTTGAATTGCAACAATAGGTTTGAAATTATGCATCTTGCATCAAAAAAGGAAGATGCCGTATGTTCAAAATGCGGTTCTAAGAAAACTGAAAAACTCATGTCATCATTTGCTGCCGTAGGTTCTTCTGATAGTTCATCTTCCTGTGATACTGGAAGCTGTGATTATCCTTCCCCGGGCGGTTACTCACCATGCAGCGGCGGCACCTGCGGCATGATGTAACACCGCTACTCCACTATATAATTTGGTGCCTCCTTTGTAATTATCACATCGTGAACATGGCTTTCCCTCAAGCCTGACTGGGTTATTCTGATAAACCCTGTATTTTTTCTCAATTCCTCTATATTCCTGCATCCGGTATATCCCATACCTGCCCTTAATCCGCCGAGCAGCTGATGAACTGTAAATGAAAGTGAGCCTTTATATGGAATCCTCCCCTCCACACCTTCAGGGACAAGTTTTGTCTCCGTAAACTGCATATCCTGAAAATATCTATCCGAACTCCCCTCTGCCATAGCACCGATAGAGCCCATTCCCCTGTATTCCTTATAACTCCTCCCCTGATATAGTATCTTTTCTCCCGGACTCTCTTCTGTCCCGGCGAATAAACTCCCAATCATCACACACCTTGCACCTCCGGCAATTGCCTTTGTAATGTCCCCCGAATACTTTATACCGCCGTCTGCAATTATAGGTATGCCATATTTATCTGCAACCTTTGAGCACTCGGTAATTGCAGTTATCTGCGGAACACCGACGCCGGCAATAATCCGTGTCGTGCATATAGAGCCTGGCCCTATCCCGACTTTTACAGCATCAACACCTGCCTTTATTAAATCCTCTGCCCCTTCAGGAGTTGCCACATTCCCGCCTACCACCTGAATATCAGGATACTCACCCTTAATTGATTCAATAACCTTGATTACATACTCAGAATGACCATGGGCTGTATCTACCACAATTATATCTGCACCTGCCTTCACAAGTGCCTTAACCCTTTCCTTTCTGTCATTTGATATTCCTACCGCCGCCCCTACAATGAGCCTTCCAAAGCTGTCCTTAGCTGCAGAAGGGTATTTCCTGTTCTTTTCTATATCCTTTATTGTAATAAGCCCTTTAAGATTTCTTTCTTTATCAACTACCAATAGCTTCTCAATCCTGTTCTTATGGAGAAGCTCTTTTGACTGCTCCAGGGTAGTCCCTATAGGCACTGTCACCAAATCATCTTTTGTCATCAATTCGGATATCCTTTTTTTCAGGTCTGTCTCAAATCTCAAATCCCTGTTTGTAAGGATACCAACCAGTTTTTCTCCTTTTGTAATCGGTATACCAGAAATCTGATACTTTCTCATTACATCAAGAGCCTTACTGATACTTTCGTCAGGAGACATAGTAATCGGCTCTACTATCATGCCGCTTACAGACCTCTTTACCTTATCAACTTCATTAATCTGCTCTTCAACTGAGAGGTTTTTGTGTATTATGCCTATCCCACCCTCCTGGGCAAGGGCAATTGCAAGGCCTGCCTCAGTAACTGTATCCATAGGGGCACTGACCAACGGACAATTAAGTTTTATCTTTTTGGTGATATAGGTTGATATATCTGCCTCTTTTGGAAGCACAGATGATTTCCCCGGAAGGAGAAGGACATCGTCAAATGTAAGACACTCCTTTATTTCTTTATTAAGCATTAGTTACCTCCTTAAAAACTTTAGCCACAGACTTTCACTGACTAAATACAGACTTCAATGCAAAATGTAAAATTAACAATTAGCATTTCAAAACCTGCTTTCCTTCATTGTTAATTGATAGTTTTTCATTGATAATTTTGCAATGAAATCAGTTAAATGTCTGTGTAAGTCCGTGGCTTAATATTTACTTTCTCAAAAATCCTTTTAGTATCTGTCCCTTTTCTATAGTTAGTGCAATCGGCCTGCCATGGGGGCAGGTAAAGGGTCTAACTGTATTCATCAGTTCTTTTATCATAGAACTCATCTCCTCTATACTCAAAATCTGCCCTGCCTTAACGGCACCCCTGCAAGCCATTACCAGAATCATTTTATTAATAACCTCATCAAAAGATGTGCCTTTTTGCTCTGATACAAGTTTATCAAGGATATCTTTCACTGCCTGTTTACAGTCATCTCCGGAGAGAATTGATGGTATTGACCTTATCACAAAACTATTCTCTCCGAAAGATTCTATATCAAACCCCAATTTTTTAAAATTGTCAAGATTTGATTGTAATACTAATGACTCCTTACTTGACAGTTCTATGTTCACAGGTAACAGCATGGTTTGAACCTCTATCCTTGAATCTCTCATCTTATTTAAGAATCTCTCATATAAAATCCTTTCATGTGCTGTATGCTGGTCTATAAATATAACATTGTCAACCCCCTGAAGAATTATAAAAGAGTTGAATATCTGTCCGATCGGCTTAAATCTGGAGAGGTCTGATTCCATTTCAGGAGACAACCTGATTTCTGATTTCTGATTTCTGATTTCTGATTTAAAATCCGACGACCCATTCACTGGATGGGTGCCCCGAAATCCAAAATCCAAAATTTTCCCTGACTCTTGATTTGATATATACCTTTCAGTTGCCTCTCTAACCTTGTCTTTATAAGAATCTGCGTCCGTAATCCGTGTCCATTCTGCAAATTCTGACTTCTGACTTCTGTCTTCTGTCTTCTGACTTCTCCTCATACTATCCCTTATGGCATCCCTTATAAAGTTATGAATCTCACTCTGCTGCACAAACCTTACCTCAATCTTTGTCGGATGGACATTGACATCTATCATCTTCGGGTCAATATCTAAAAATAAAAAATAGAGAGGATGTCTGTCTCTCTGGAGCATAGTCCTATATGCCTCATAAACTGCATGGCTTATAACCCTGTCCCTGATATATCGGCTATTGACAAATATATACTGCATCCCCCTGCTTCCGGTATCCGCACCTATCTTAGAGATATACCCTCTAACACTGAGTTTTAAGTTAGAAGAATATTTTTCTTCAACAGGCATGAGATTGCTCACTATCTCGTTTCCAAAAATAGATGCTATACGATTTAATCTATCATTCGTTGAAAAGGTGTCGAGCAGTCTCCCCCCTCCTTTTTCCATTCTGAATTTTATCATCGGGTGAGATAAGGCATGCTGATTTACAATTTCTATAATATGTGAAGATTCTGTTGTATCTGACTTCAAGAATTTTAGCCGTGCAGGTATGTTTAAAAAAAGGTCTTTAACCTCAACCGATGTCCCTTTTACCGGCGGGGCATCCTTTACTGACTTTACTGCCCCATTATTAACCTCTATCTCCGTTCCTACAGATTCTCCTTCATTACAGGTAGATAACCTTACATTAGAAACAGCTGCAATACTCGGAAGTGCCTCCCCTCTAAATCCAAGGGTAGTAATAGCATTTAGGTCTTTAATAGTTTTTATCTTACTTGTTGCATGCCTTTCAAAACACAGGACAGCATCATCCCTTGTCATGCCAATACCATCATCAGTCACCCTTATATACCTCTTGCCGCTACCCTTAATTTCTATTGTAATATTGCCGGCACATGCATCTATTGAATTATCAGTAAGCTCCCTGACTACAGAAGCAGGCCTCTCAACCACCTCACCTGCAGCTATACAATTAGCCAGTTCATCGGGTAACTTTATAATCCTGCTACTCATAATTTTCTCTACGCCCTTAAGTCCTTTAGTTCTTCTGCAAGAAATCTCCTTGCACGGTTTATACGGGAGCGAACAGTCCCAACAGGGCACTCTAAAACCTCAGATATCTCCTGATATGAAAATCCCTCTACATCACATAGTATAATCGCCATACGAAATTCCTCAGGGAGTTTGTTGAGAGCCTTCTGAATGGTTTCATCAAACCCCTCATTAAAATAAGTTGATGGGTTATGGAGTTTAAGAGTTGATGTGTTAAACTCCTCAACTCCTGAACTCCTCAACTCCTGAACTCCTCTCACTTCTCTCATCTCCTTTCTTATTTTATTTATGAATGTATTTTTTAATATCTTAAACAGCCATGCCTTGCAATTTGTACCCTCTATAAACTGATGAAATGACTTATATGCAGATAAGAATACATCCTGAACAAGGTCTTCTGCATTACCCCTCTCTCCTGTCATCCTGTATGCAGAATTATAGATAGTATTAAAATACTGGATGACAGTATCTTCAAATCTCCTTCTCTTGTCATCCTCCATGTTCTCTATACCACCCTTTCAACCTGTTTGAAGAAACACCTATCAAATATAGTGAGATAAGAATCCAGTTTCTTATCATTGTATATAATACACCTTCTCTATCCCACCTTCTTGATGATGTAGCAACACACTCATTCAGTATAATAAATTTCCCTTTCCCTTTCAGTCTTTTTACAAAATCTACATCCTCCATAATAGGTATATCAGAATATCCGCCAATCGTATAAAAAATATCCCTCCTTACAAATATCCCCTGGTCGCCGTAGGCAATACCCAATATCCTTGACCTCATATTTGCAGCGGAGGATATAATTTTAAAGGCTATCTTACCCCAACACCTATACATAGGTGTGGGGGAATCTATTTTAAGTCTAAAAGCACCACCTGCAATTCTGGGTTCGGAATTCGAGGTTCGGAGTTCGGAATCCATAATCTCAAGCATTCTCCGCATTCCTGAATCAAATATTACAGAATCGGCATGTAAAAACAGAAGCCACTCTCCGGTAGAAATCATAGCACCTGCATTCATCTGATGTCCTCTTCCTTTATCGGAGATACATACCCTGTCGGCAAATCTTTTTGCAATCTCTACTGTCCTGTCTCTACTGCCGCCATCAGCCACTATTATCTCGGCTGATTGCTGATTGCTGATTGCTGATAGCTCTTTTTTTATAGAGGAAAGATTTTTTTCAAGAAAAGACTCTTCATTCAAGGTGGGAATAATTATAGATAGTTTCATCTAAAATAACCTTATTCACCATAGTTACAGAAAACACAAAGAAAGGCAAAATTAATTATTAATCCTTTTAAAACAGTTCAAGCTGTGATGTATCCATACCCTCAAAGCTTACAGGATAAACCCCATCAAAACAGGACATACAAAAATCATTCTTCCTCTCTTTAAAAATATTCAACATTCCCTCTAAACTTAAATATGAAAGACTATCGGCAGTAAGGTATCTGCGAACTTCTTCTATTGTATGTGTTGCTGCTATCAATTCCTTGCGATTTGGTGTATCAATGCCATAAAAACAAGGGTGGGTTGTCGGCGGTGAGCTTATTCGGACATGCACCTCCCTTGCACCTGCATCCCTCAGCATTTTTATAATCTTTCTGCTCGTTGTCCCCCTTACAATTGAATCATCAATCACAATAACCCTCTTACCTTCAATTATCTTTTTTACAGGATTAAGCTTCAGCTTAACTCCAAAGTGCCTGATTGCCTGCTGAGGCTCAATAAATGTCCTTCCAACATAATGGCTCCTGATAAGCCCCATATCAAAAGGTATCTTTGACTCTAAAGAAAAACCAAGTGCAGCCGGGACACCCGAGTCAGGGACAGGGATTACAATATCTGCATCAACCATTGTCTCCCTTGCAAGCTGTCTCCCAAACTCCTGTCTTATGAAATTTACATTTTCCCCAAATATATTACTGTCAGGCCTTGCAAAATATATAAATTCAAAAACACAGTGAGACCTCCTTGATATAGGAAAAGGCTTATAAGATTGGATCCCATTCTGGCTTATAATTACAATCTCACCCGGCTCAATATCCCTCTCATATTTTGCCTCTATTAAATCAAATGCACATGTTTCTGATGCCAACACATACGAGTCTTTCAGCTTTCCCAATGATAACGGCCTGAAGCCATTAGGATCTCTTACGCCCACCAATTCATTCTCTGTCATTATCAGAAGCGAATATGCCCCCTTAATCCTTGAAACAGCATCTATCACCCTATCCAGCAGCTTGTCTTCTTTAGACTGTGCAATGAGATGGACTATCACCTCTGTATCCATAGTAGAGCGGAATATTGAGCCGTATGCCTCAAGCTCACTCCTGATATATGCAGCATTAACCAGATTGCCGTTATGGGCAAGGGCGAGAGAACCGCGGGAATAATCTACCAGAATAGGCTGGGCATTTTTCAGGAGGCTCGCACCTGTGGTTGAATATCTGTTATGCCCCATTGCAATATGTCCGGAAAGTTTATCAAGACGGTCCTGTGAAAAGATATCCGCCACAAGACCCATATCTATCTCTGAGTGCAAGAATTTCCCATCGGATGATACAATGCCTGAACTCTCCTGCCCCCTGTGCTGTAAGGCATGGAGTCCAAGATATGTTATATTCGCCGCCTCAGAATGGCCATATACTCCAAAAATTCCACACATATATATTGACTATTGAATATTGATTTTTTCAATCTTCAAACTTTAATTTAACTCTCAAACACCCTCTTAAAAATATAATTCACATTTTTCAAATGATGATTTATGCTGAATGCCTTTTCTATAGAAGCAGGGGTAATATATTTCATAATCTCCCTGTTATTCAATATTAACTCCTTAAAATCTCCTCCCTTCTCCCATATCTTCATAGCAACCCTCTGAACAAGCTTATATGCCTCTTCCCTCGCGATTCCACTTCTGACCAATTCCAATAATATACCTTCAGAATATATCAACCCCCCCATTTTATCCAGATTTTTTTTCATATTTTCAGGATAGACAAGGAGCTTATCAATCAGATTTGCAGCTTTATTCAGCATATAGTCAATCAATATTGAGCTGTCGGGTATTATAATCCTCTCCACAGATGAATGGCTTATATCCCTCTCATGCCAGAGGGCTACATTCTCCATTCCTGCAATTGCATTAGCTCTGACTATCCGTGACAATCCTGCCAATTGCTCTGCCGTTATAGGGTTTCTCTTATGAGGCATGGCAGAAGAACCCTTTTGCCCCATTGAAAAATATTCCTCAGCCTCAAGAACTTCAGTCCTCTGGAGATGCCTCAGTTCCACTGAAATCTTCTCAATTGACGATGCAATCAATGATAGAGTGGTTAAATATTCTGCATGCCTGTCCCTCTGGATAATCTGATTTGACACAGGGGCTGGTTTTAAGGCAAATTTTTTGCAGACATACTCCTCTACAGATGGGTCAATATTTGCTAATGTTCCGACCGCACCTGAGACCATTCCGTAACTGATAGTCTCTTTTGCATATTCCATCCTCTTTATATTTCTCTGATTTTCAGAATACCAGAGGGCAAGCTTTAAGCCAAATGTAACAGGCTCCGCATGAATACCATGAGACCTCCCAATCATTACTGTATCTTTAAACTCATAAGCCCTTTTCTTTAATACATCTGAAAGGGTATTTAAGTCTTTTATGATTATATTTGACGCCTCTTTTAACTGAATGGCGAGGGCAGTATCAAGCAAATCAGATGATGTCATCCCTATGTGGATATATCTTGAATCTTCACCTACATATTCTGCAACATTTGTAAGAAATGCAATCACATCATGCTTGACAGTCTTTTCAATCTCATCAATACGGGAGGGGTCAAATTTTGCATTACTCTTAATATTTTCAAGGGCACTCTTTGGTATCTCTCCCCTTTCTATCAATGCCTCACATACAGCAATCTCAATCTGGAGCCACTTTTCATATTTATTTTTTATACTCCATATACTTGCCATCTCAGGTCTGCTATAACGGTCTATCATAATAATCCCACCCCTTTTTTATCCACAGATTATGCAGATTAACGCAGATTAAAAAGAATAAAGTTTTAAAATCTGTGAAAATCTGCGTAATCTGCGGATTATTAAATTTTTGTTCTTCTTGTTATAATTAGATAATAAAGTAATGGCAGCATAATCTCATGATGACCTGTCAGTGTATATCCCTTTCCCTCTCCCTGAATAGGTCTATTAACCACATTGACATGAGGACGGTAGTGCTGAACCATGTCCATGTTCACTGTAATAAAATCATGAGCCTTATATCCCATATTTCTCACAATAGATAACGCCTTTATAAAGACCTCCGGAAGTATGACTGCTGAACCAATATTAAAAAAACATCCGCCTTTTCCTATATCTGATAGAAGAGAAGTGAAAAGTTTAAAATCATTAAAACTCCCCCTGCCAATTACAGCCCCATCGGCAGAAGGATGCATGTGGATTATCTCTGTCCCTATAGCAGAGTGTATTGTTACAGGGATATTTAATTTATATCCATGATAGAGGATGCTGTATTCTCTATATTTGAGTCTTTTCTCATAAATATCTTTTCCCAGAGCCTCCCCCATACCTACACTTTCAGTTATAAATCTTTTCATGGCGGAATTCATCAAAGCTCCAGTCTCTTCAACCATTCCAAACCGCCCCTTTTTAATTTCTACAGCCACATCCTCTGATGTCTCTCCAATCATTGCAATCTCGTAATCATGAATCGCACCTGCACCATTCATTGCAATCGCGGTAACTATTCCCTTTTTCATTAAATCAATAATTATTGGAGATAGACCGCATTTGATTACATGGGCGCCGATTGCAAATATGACAGGCTTTTTCTTTTTTCTTGCGTGGACAACAGAATTGACGATTTCTTTGAGTTCATTACCTTTTAATATATCAGGTATTAACCCATCAAACCCTTTTTCAAGACAAGCGAATTCATTAATCTTAACCTTATTCTTTCTCTCTTTTATAGGATAGGTTTTTATCTTCTTAAAATCTAAGGTTTTTATACCGTATCTGTTTTTCAACTATACTTCTCCATTATCTTTTTCACAATATTATATGTTGACATCCCCTCAACCACAGGAACTATTTCTACTCTTCCACCATAACTCTCTACAACATCTCTGCCGACCACCTCTGCCTTTGTGTAATCCCCCCCTTTAACCAAAACATCAGGCTTTATCCCCTTTATCAACCTTTCAGGTGTAAGCTCAGAAAAAAGAACAACATAATCCACACAATCAAGTGCAGCAAGGAGGTGCGCCCTTTCATCCTGTCCAATCAATGGCCTCTTCGGACCTTTTAATTTTCTGACTGAATTATCATCATTTAAACCAATTATAAGCAAATCTCCATAACTCCTTGCCTGGCGAAGGTATTTTATATGCCCGATATGGAGGAGGTCAAAACATCCGTTTGTAAAGACAACCTTT
>MHDO01000144.1:2439-5193 GCA_001805005.1 Nitrospinae bacterium RIFCSPLOWO2_12_39_16 | reverse complement strand
CGCAATCCCCTTTAAATCGGGTCTGAATTCTCTCGCAGTTGCCCAAAAGTGGGATTCTGCCATTAATGTAACGTCGCAATCCCCTTTAAATCGGGTCTGAATTCTCTCGTAAAAAATTATGAATTTACCGTTTTCATCTATTAAAGTCGCAATCCCCTTTAAATCGGGTCTGAATTCTCTCAAAGCTATCCTCTCACTTCATAAGCCTTGATGGTATGTCGCAATCCCCTTTAAATCGGGTCTGAATTCTCTCGCATATAATAGTTTATTTGGTAATGGAGATTTCTTTGGTCGCAATCCCCTTTAAATCGGGTCTGAATTCTCTCTCAGTGAATAATGACTTAACAGCTGAGCCAGATAGTAGTCGCAATCCCCTTTAAATCGGGTCTGAATTCTCTCTCCACCCCTGAAATCCTGCTGCTGATATATAGTTTAAGCCTTTTTCCGCAAGTCTCACTAAATCGCACCGCAAAACAACCCATCTTTTGCACCCCCTTCCCTATTTGTCCCATAGTTTCTATAGGTTAAATGATACCGCAAGTCCCCTATATTTTCAAACATTTCCTTGGCTTGCGGTAATTTTATGTATAGGAATTTCAATCTTTGAGATTGCTTCGCTTCGCTCGCAATGACACAGAAAGCAGAAGTGTCATTGCGAGGAGCGCAAGCGACGAAGCAATCTAATTTATATCACAATAACCGCCTTTTCTTTATTCAATACAGCCTTGCCATGACTTTCTACTTTTTGAAGACAGCTATTACATAAAGGGTATATTTTTATGTCGTCCTCTTTTTTGTCTATTACACTTTCAATTTTTTTAGTCATCCTCACAAACTCTTTATCATCAAGTGTGCATTCAAAGACGCTGAACTGAGTATGAATGCCAAACCCTTTCATCACTTTAAACAGTCTATTACGGCGGTTGTTATCAGGAATATCGTAAGCAACAACATAAAACATATTTTACAGTTTAGAGTTAGGAGTTCCAAATATATGTATACTATTTTGTTTCATATCCGATATATTTTTCTTCTTCACCTTTTATAACCCTTGCCAGACTTTCTACCTGATAATGAAATATTCGTCTGTAGTTTAGATTACTCCCCTCTCCCCCATGTGGAGAGGGAATTATTTTGTATTGAACTTCCGTGGTAATCTTTTTTTCATACTGGCGATAGAATTCCTCTCTCCCCTTTTCATGTAAATAAAACCCGCCATTGTCCTGTTCAATAAAATCATCCCTTGAGAGAATTTCTTTATTTATAAGGGTCAAGGTAAGACCTTCTATCAGAAACCTGAATTCCTCAACCATATCCACTGCCAATGATGGTCTTCCATATTCAACTTCATGAAGAAATCCAAGATAGGGGTCAAAACCGAGCGACTCAACTGCAGAGAGCATTTCATTGAATAAAAGGGTGTATCCGAGACTCAAAAGGGCGTTTACAGGGTCTTTCGGCGGTCTCCTTGTCCTCCTTTCAAAAGTAAACTCTTTTTTAACCAGCATGCCAAATCCCCTGAAATACGCCTTTGCTGCTGCACCTTCAAGCCCCATTAATTCCTTAATGGAAGATGCAAAACCGAGATTCTGCAATAATGCCTCAATCTCCTCTATCTCACGGTTTATACTGATTTCAGGATTATTTCTGCTGTGCTTCTGTAAAAATATCTTTCCATTTTTCAGTTTCCCCCTGATTACCTCTTTTGAATGATTGAGTCTGAAAGTTTTGTCATTATAACGTTCATACTGTTTTAATCTCAATATGACATTTTTATGTGTCGGCGGCTTAAGTTTTCCTCTGTAATTGCCATAGGTGGTTATAAATGAAACAGGTATTTCTTTATCAAAGAGCAGAGCCAGTGCTTGTGTAGAAATCTGCACATTGCCGATAATCACCATCCTATCCAATTGTGCGAGAGGAATTTCGGCAATAGTCTTGTCATCCTTCTTTATGATAAGAAGCTCCCCCTTTTTCTTTACCTCCGAACCCTGTTCGTCAAGATAGACTGTTGACATTTTTTTCCCTTATTTTATATCTGCCAAGCCCGAAGCTCGTTCCTTTGCCCAGATGGATAAGTTCTCCCAAAGAGAGAAAGGGAATAAAGGACTCAAGATCACCCTTAAACCCTATAGTGCCGATGAAACCGCCAAGCTTCATTTTAGTATCCTGCCGTGCAGAATACCTCTCCCAGTCATACCATCTCAAGTCTCTATCCACAGCTATCACCTTCTCTGCCTTTTCTATAAGCCCTTTGAAATCTATCTCAAGCCTTGTGCCACAGTGGAAGTAGGAAAGGTTTGAGATTCTCCTTAAAAGATTTCTTATAAGGTGATGGAATTCAATCTCAAAGGTAAGTTTTTTTTCATTGACAATCCTTGCAGGGGTAAGGAAATGAAGAAGAAGGGTATTATCATCTCCAATTCCTGCTCTGGGCAGGTTAGAAGGGGTTATGGTCGTATAACTGCCCTTCAATGCCTTATCTTCTGAGGAGTAGATTACTTCTCCTGAATCAGTAGAATTAACCAGGGCAAGTTCATACCTCCCCCTCCCCTTTCCTATACCGGACATGCCAAGTTCATTAAATGTATAGATGAAGTAAGGGAGATAATCTATAGCCCTGCCTATAAGAATAAGATTGAAGCTGAGCGTATCCCCTGATTCATAGCTGCATCTTGTGTCCTCAGGCGGCTCTATTATAAAGGGGTGGGGTATTGACTTATAGTTGCGAAGGACTTCAGAGCCTTCCGGCGG
>MHDO01000144.1:481-2089 GCA_001805005.1 Nitrospinae bacterium RIFCSPLOWO2_12_39_16 | reverse complement strand
CGATATTGTAATTTCCTTGCCTTGCCATGTAGTGCATGTGCAATTTTAAGGTAAAGCCAGACAGGGGCGGCACCTGTTAAAATAATTTCATTCCCTTCACCAGATAGTTCCTTAGCTTTCTTGATGTAGTCATCAAGTTCAGATAGTTTTGCATTTCCATTATATAATTGCGACAGGTCAATGACCATTGACTCTTGACTCCAGACTCCTGACTTTTTTGTTTAGGCATCTTTTGACATCTCCTTTATCATTTCCTCTGTCGCCATTCTCTCAAGGGATTCCGTCAAAAGCCCCCAGCACTCGTAGCCGCCTTCTCTATTAAAATGGTAGATATACACTGGCACCCAGTTATTCAATACATCGGCAAGAAAAAAGGCAGTAGCAACAGGACCCTCATAGAATAAATGGACTTCACTGATTCCCCTTGATGTAAGCCATCTCTTTTCAGCAATGAATTTCTTTCTGAGGTCAGGCAGGGTATCAAGGGAGACACCCTCAACATCAATCTCACAGATTTCCATTCCCTGCTTAAAGCCTGCAGGGACAAGCTCTATACCCTTCTCTTTTAAATAGGTCTCCACATGCCCTCTTATATTCTCACCGGGTTTAAGACTCACTATCAGTGCAGCACACAGACCCTTGCCTCTTTCAAGCGACCTTCTAATCCGTCGTTTATAGCGCACTGTCCTTGATGAGACTATCAGAACGGTTGCTATAAAAACAATAAAAGTAATAATGCCTGCCACATCAGAAGTTCTGGCTATTGTCTCCCACATAATTAATTCGCCTCAAACCTCTCTGATAACCACCTTTTCAAATCCCTGACATGCTGAATTGGAAGGATTTCAACTCCATACTCTTTTGCCCTTACAGACAGTGCTTCGCTTATCTGGTTATGAGTAGTGCAAATAATAGCTCTTTTTTCACCCAATCCCAATCGTTTTAATATTGCCCCTTTTTTATAGACCTCATCTTTGATTATCTCCTGCTTCTTCTCATCGCCCAATGTCTTACATTCTATATGGTAAAAGACATTGCTTTTCATAAAGGCTATATCAAGCTCATTTGTTGTCTTGTCTAAACTTTCAATCGTTACGCCCATCATTGCATCATCAAACACCCTGTCTTCTGCAAGCCCATAAACCTCATTAAATACATACTCCTCAAACCATCCGCCTGTTAAATAGACAATCTCATCCTTTGTCATGTCTTTTGTTATTTGCCTTTGTTTTACCTCAAAAACATATCTATCCAGCAATTCATTTTCAATTCTCATTATGTCCCTATCAAAAATTGCAGATAGATGGTATCTTTTTTGTTTTCTTTCTTCTTTAAGTTCTTTATATAAGAGCCCCAACATTCCTTTTAATTGTTCATAATTATCCAGAATCCATTTTGAATTATCTCTATTAGAGATGGCTTTAGTCTTTATTTCCGAGAAACTATCCTTGTTTTGAATCTTAAAACCATAACTCATTAGATATTCTTCAAGGTTTAGTCTTTCTATAATTTCATAAGTCTTTAAAGGCTTGCTTCTTGGGAATATCTGTATAAACTCATTTTTACCGAGTGGCATATACCCTACAATGACCTTCTGTCCTATCTCCC
>MHDO01000144.1:0-456 GCA_001805005.1 Nitrospinae bacterium RIFCSPLOWO2_12_39_16 | reverse complement strand
CTACAATGACCTTCTGTCCTATCTCCCTGAAAATCTCATAGGATGCAAGCGCCATAATTTTGTTGCCGCCTGTGATATTGACAACATACTCAACCTCTCCATCAACTGCATTTATGAGAGATTCTATTTTATTCATACAATCACTTAGTGAGTCCTGATCAACTACAATTTTTTTAATATGCTCAGATGAAGGCAAAATCCCCTTTAATTTTAGGGCATTCTCAATACATTCTGTTTTTCTTTCTTTTTCCGACCTATCGGTAGAAATAAACCATAGCATATCAGGCTTATAGTGAGCAGCCACAAGGATATTTGGGATAGTATGTTCGCTGATGAGGGAGATTAGGATGGTCTTCATAACTTCATATCCCTGTCAATAATGGGTTTAAACGGCTTCGGCTCGTGATTGATGAACTCGTTGAATTCGGTTAAAAAGGTAATAAGCCTGTCCATATC
>MHDO01000143.1 GCA_001805005.1 Nitrospinae bacterium RIFCSPLOWO2_12_39_16 | reverse complement strand
TTTAATACAATCGGCACTATAGACAATCTTCCGTCATCAGCCCAGAAAATCATACAGGATGCAAAGGAGCGGACAAAAAATAATGAAGGGATGGTGCTGACACTTGCACTCAGTTACGGCTCAAGGAGAGAGATAGTTGATGCTGTCCAAGAGATAGCATCCGACATCAAAAAAAATAAAATCTCTGTTGATGACATAACACCCGGATTATTTCAGTCATATCTTTATACAAAAGACCTTCCAGAGCCTGATTTGTTGATTAGAACAAGCGGAGAACTCAGGATAAGTAATTTCCTCCTCTATCAGATAGCCTACGCAGAACTTTATTTTACCGACCTCCTCTGGCCTGATTTTAAAGAGGATGATTTATTAAAGGCTGTCATAGAGTTTCAGAAGAGGGAGAGGAGATTTGGAATGACAGGGGAACAAATTACAAAGGAGAGGTAATGGGCAATAGGCAATAGGCAGTAGGCAATGGGCAATACCCGTAACCTATAACCTATAACCTATAACCTATAACCTATAAATAATTGACAAGAATTCTAACTTCTATTGTATCCTTACCAATACTCCTCGCCATAATATATTTTGGAAAACCATTTCATTTCTTTTTACTATTAGAATTTGCAATATTTATCGGCTTATATGAGTTTTACAGAATGATTGAAAAAGGTGGGCTTGGATGTTATAAATGGGCAGGGATTATTTTTGGAATCCTGCTTTCTATTGCTATCTTCAAAGGGACATATATCAATCTTGTAATTGCATCATCCATTATAATCCTCTTTATCGTAAGGATATTTGAAGGAAATAATCCCCCCGTCCCCCCCTTTATTAAAGGGGGGCAGGGGGGATTTTCTTATGTCTCAAATACTATTTTTGGAATAGTGTATGTCAGTTTCCTTATGAGCTATATGGGTGTTATCAGAAATAGCGGAGATAATGGGAGAGAGTTAATCTTTTTTGTTTTACTTATTACATGGATGGGGGATACAACCGCATACTATGGCGGAAAAGGTTTTGGTAAACATAAATTAGCCCCTCTAATAAGCCCTAATAAAACTGTAGAAGGTGCAATAGCAGGATTAATGGGCAGTATAGTTGGGGCAATAATTGCAAAACTATGGTTTCTTGATATTAGTATTTTAAATGCAATTGTCGCTGGAATCTTAATCGGTGTATTCGGACAATTTGGTGATTTAAGCGAATCTATGATTAAAAGAAACCTTCAGGTAAAGGATTCGGGGGGGATAATTCCGGGACACGGCGGGATACTTGACAGGGTTGACAGTCTCCTATTCTCAGCCCCTGTATTTTATTATTATTACAGATTCATATGCCTATAAAAAAAATATCAATTCTCGGCTCAACTGGTTCAATAGGTGTAAATGCACTTGATGTCATCAGCAGACACCCTGATAAATTTCAGGTAGTGGCTCTTGCCGCCGGTGAAAATGACTCACTCCTCCAGTCTCAAATTGATAGATTCAAGCCCAAAATAGCAGCCCTCTTTAATGAAAAAAACTCAGATAAATTAAAGAGTACGCTAAAAAATAAAAATGTAAAAATTGTATCAGGAGTTGACGGCGTAATTGAGGCGGCGACGGTTAAAGAGGCAGACATGGTTATCTCTGCCATTGTAGGTGCGGCAGGGCTGATACCAACCATCTCGGCAATAAAGGCAAAAAAGGATATTGCCCTTGCAAACAAAGAGACTCTTGTTATGGCAGGCGAAATTGTAATGAAGGAGGCGGAAGGCAAATGCAGGATTATCCCAATAGATAGTGAACACAGTGCAATATTTCAATTACTCACAGGGGAGAAGAGGGAAAATATAAGAAAGCTGATACTGACCGCATCAGGTGGTCCTTTCAGAAATTATCCAAAGGAGCAGTTTAAGGATATTAAGCCCGAAGATGCCCTTAAACATCCTAACTGGCGTATGGGTCAAAAAATTACCATTGACTCGGCTACCTTAATGAATAAAGGCTTTGAGGTTATAGAGGCAAAGTGGCTATTCGGCATGGCAGATGAAAATATAGAAGTTTTAATACATCCACAGAGCATAATCCACTCCCTTGTAGAATTTATTGACGGCTCTGTCCTTGCCCAGCTTGGCATCCCTGATATGAGAATACCAATCTCTTATGCACTGAACTACCCTGATAGGTTAAAAAATACACTCCCTTCCCTGAATCTGGCAGAGGTGAAAAATCTCTCCTTTGAAAAACCTGATACTGAAAAATTTCCATGTCTTAAATTTGCCTTTGATGCACTAAAGAAAGGTGAGACAATGCCGGCGGTTTTAAATGCCGCAAATGAAATAGCAGTCAATGCCTTTTTAAACAGGGAAATTTCATTCAACAAAATTCCTGAAATCATTAAAAAGACTATGAAGAGCCATAAGGTCTGCCATGCAAAAGGAATCTCTGATATTTTAAAGGCAGACAGATGGGCAAGGGAACACGCGAAAAATCTGATAGCAAGTAGCAATGAGCAATGAGTTGATAAAATTTATAGCCACTGGATTTTACAGCGGCTGCTCTCCAATAGCCCCGGGGACAGCAGGGTCTCTCGTTGGCATATTGATATATCTACTAATTATCAGCCTTCAGCTTTCATCTATCAGTTATCTTTTACTTATAATATCAATATTATTAATTGGTATATGGGTTTCAGAAAAAGCTGAGTATATCTTTGAAAGAAAAGACTCACAGAAGATTGTGATAGATGAAATTGCAGGGATACTTATATCCCTATTTATGCTTCCGCATGGGTTCTGGATTGTGTTATCAGGTTTTATAATTTTCAGAATAATTGATATTTCAAAACCATTTTATATGTTGGAAAGACTGCCAAAAGGTTTTGGGGTGATGATGGACGATGTTGCGGCAGGCATTGCAACAAATCTGATATTACAAATATTTCTATTTCTTTATCCGATTTATTCGGGTTAGGAGATATTTCATCTATGCTTTTATATGCACAAAGAAGACTCCTCTTGGGCGCTGTAATTGTCGTATCTACCGTCCTTCTGGAATTATCGGCTTTCATCTCTGGGATACAGGCAACCGATGAATTTAAAAAATTTTTCTTAATGGCTAATAATTATAAAAACCTCTGTCCGATTATTCTAAGTCCAATCTGTATTTTTTAGATTTACTTGTAGTTAGTTATGAATGATGCGAGGTTTTCTTCTGATTTGAGTTTTTTTGTCAAAGACTCTGCCTCATCTTTTGTCTTAAACTGTCCTATCCTGACCCTGAACCATTTGCCGTCAGATGTATCATAAGTTGTTATGTAGGTTTGATAACCCTTCTTGTCTATCTTAGATTTAAAGTTTGATGCCTCATTCATGGTTTTAAAAGAACCTACCTGAACAGTATAGCTGGATTGTAAGGAAGCAGTTGTAGGGCGGGTTTCAGATTTGACACTGCGGTTATCTGTTACTTTTTTCCCATCAGTATTTTTATTTAAGAGAGGGGTTGATTGAGCCTCTCCTTTTTTTGTATTAGGAAGGGTTTTAAAAAATGTCAGTTCCCTGTCTTGAGCCTGTTGAACAGGCTTGTCAGTTTCTTTTGGTGTTGCCTCATCTGTTTTAGTCTCCTGTTCTTCCTCCACCTGGGGTAATGGGAGGCGAATGGCATCACTATCTTTCCTTTCAAGAGAGGCAGTTGTTTTTGGCTGTTCAGTTTTTAAGGCAACAACTTCTGAAGGCGAATCCTTTCCAATTAAAAATCCAAGGGCAAAGCTCAATATGCCTATGGTAAAGATACTTACTACAAGAATTATTGACTGTATATTATTTAATTTTATTTCAAAATCCTTAAACATAAATTACATCTCCTCCGGTGCTGCTACACCGAGAATATCAAGTGAGTTTTTTATAACAACCCCTAATGCCTTTATCAGCATCAATCTTGCAGCCGTTAAATCTTTATCATCCGATATGAACCTGTGTTTTTTATAGTAGCTGTGGAACTCACCGCATAAATCTAATAGATAATGTGTAATCAGATGAGGCTCAAGTGATAATGCCATCTTCTCAATTAATTCCGGGAAAGCGAGAATTTTTTTAATTATGGAAAGTTCTTCAGGGAGTTTTAGAAGTTTTAAGTTGCAATCTTCAAGATTCAGGTCTTGCAGCTTATTTTCTTCTGCCTGTCTGAAGATGCTTCTTATCCTTGCATGTGCATACTGCACATAATAGACAGGATTTTCTGAAGACTGTTTTTTGGCTAAATCAAGGTCAAAATCAAGGTGGCTGTCTGAACTCCTCATCATGCAGAAAAATCTCGTTGCATCTTTACCCACATCTTTTATTACCTGAGACAGTTCTGTGAACTCGCCGCTTCGGGTTGACATTGATAAAACTTGTCCCCCCTTTTTTAAATTTACTAATTGAACAAGCAGAACGCTGAAAGATTTCTCATCAAATCCAAGTGCCCTTATTGCAGACCTCATCCTCGGGACATAGCCGTGATGGTCTGCCCCCCATATATTAATTACCTTTTTGAACCCCCTTTCATATTTCTCCTTGTGATATGCAATGTCAGAGGCAAGATATGTATAGTAGCCTGTCCCCCTCCTTACAACTCTGTCCTTCTCATCGCCAAAGGCACTTGCCTTAAGCCAGAGTGCATCATCCTTTTCATAGATAAAATCCTTGTCTCTGAGCCAGCCCACCACTTTATCCACCATGCCTCTTTCATGGAGAGTCTTCTCACTATACCAGTGGTCAAATCTTACGCCAAAATCTTCCAAATCTTTTTTGATTCCTTCAAGGATTACATTTGCAGTGAATTCTATGAAAAATGGGATGGACTCTTTCTCTGGCATCTGCAGAAAATGTTTCCCTTTCTTTAAGATTATATCCTTTGCGATATCGTTTATATAATCCCCTTTGTATCCATTCTGCGGGAATTCTATCTGTTCCCCAAGTAATTGCCTATACCTGATCAGAGCAGAACGACCGAGGGTCTCCATCTGCAATCCGACATCATTTATATAATATTCCTTGAGGATATCATATCCTGCTTTTTTGAGGATATTGGTTAGGACATCTCCAATTACTGCCCCCCTCCCATGCCCTACATGCAAGGGCCCTGTAGGATTTGCACTTACAAACTCCACCTGAATCTTTTCTTTCGCCCCGATTGTTAATGAGCCGTATTCATTCCCTTTTTTAATAACCTCTCTCAATGCCTCTAACCAGAAGTCCTGAGTCATGAAGAAATTTATAAAACCTGGTCCTGCTATTTCAACCTTTGAGATAATCTTTGAATAGCCGTTCAGATTATTTATTATGAGGTTTGCCACATCTCTTGGTTTTTTTGATGCCTGTGGGGCTACAACCATTGCAAGATTTGTATAAAAATCGCCAAACTTTTCTTCCCTTGGTTTTTCAACTGCAAATGATGGGATTTTTTGTATGCTTATCTCGCCTGAATTTATTGTCTTATTCAGGGCTGATTTTAAAATATCTTGGAGAATCTCTTTCACAGCCATTAATCTATCAAAAACTATCGCATCAAGTCAATTAATTTGGGATTAAACTTTTAATGGTTTTTTTGCGATAATTTCTATAGTTTCAGAAGGTAGTTTTTTCCTTGACATTTTGGCAGGAAAGGATTTTAATATAAACGATTTTAATAAAAGGGGGAATATGAAGAAGACATTTCTTATCTTTTTATTTTTCATATCTATTTCAAGTTCTGCACTGAGTGATACGGGAGGAGATGTATCTGAGGAAAATCTGGAACAGGATGACACAGCCTTTCTTGAGGAATCGGAAGATTCAAACGATGTTCCAGCAGAAGATGATTCAAAACTCATTGAAGAATTAAGCACCCCTGATGCCAACCTTTTTCATGTCCCTTCCAGTTTGCAAACCAATGTTAATTTCTGGAAAAGGATATACTCAGAATTTACAACAAGTCAGGTGGTAGTCCATGATAAGGATAATCTGAATGTAATTTATGATGTCGTTGATATAGGTAGCGGCGGATATGGCAATAAGATGAGGAGGGGCAAGGTAAATGAAGCAAGGAGGAAATACAGGACAATCTTAACTGCTATTCATAATAAACTTAAAAAAGGCGGTCTGCTAACAGGTGAAGAGATTGAGGTTTATAGGAAGTTTGACGGAATTGATAATCCAAATAAATTTTTAATTGCTGCTGGAAATCTCCGCTCTCAACTGGGACAGAAAGACAGATTTATTGCAGGATTAAAAAGGTCAGGGAGATATATAGATAAAATGAGGGAGATATTCAGGAGTTATAACCTCCCGGAAGAGTTAACGGCACTACCCCATGTAGAGTCATCTTTCAATTATGAGGCATATTCCAGTGTAGGTGCGGCAGGTGTATGGCAGTTTATGAGGTCTACAGGAAGACTGTTCATGACAATTAATTATGTGGTTGATGAAAGGAGAGACCCTATTTTTTCAACTGTTGCTGCTGCAAAGCTATTAAAGAGGAACTATGAAGAACTCGGGAGCTGGCCACTTGCTATAATTGCATACAATCATGGATTGAGTGGGATGAAAAGGGCAAAAGAAAGGGTGGGAGAAGATGTAACAGATGTTATTAATGGTTACCGCAGCCGTATGTTTGGATTTGCATCAAAGAATTTCTTCTGTGAATTCCTTGCCGCATTGGATGTTTCAAAAAATTACAAAAAATATTTTGGCGATATAGAATTTGAAAAGCCTGTTGAATACGATGTGGTCAAGGTGGAAAGTTATTTGGATATTGCCGGCATAAGCAAACATATGGGATTGAGTAAAGACGAAATAAAATATCTTAACCCTGCCTTAAGGCCTCCTGTATTTGTCTCAAGACGGTTTATACCAAAGGGATTTGAATTGAAGATACCAAAGGGGAGGCAATTGGATATTAATAATATGTATGCATCCCTTCCTAAAAATATGATTAATCAAACTCAGAAACACTCTTCGTGGCATACGGTTGAAGATGGGGATACCTTGACTACAATAGCCCAGAGACATAATATTACAGTCTCAGCCATAATGGATATAAATGAGCTGGATAATATAAACCGTATTTACCCCGGACAGACTTTAAAACTTCCTGAATTAACCTTTGAAAAAGTTGCAGTAAAAAACGAGGGGAATACCCAATATCAAAAGAAGAGTGGAAGAATTCCAACTAAGTCTGACGCTGGAGAGATGAAACTTATATCAAAAGAAAGAAATCTGGTAAAATCTACCTTAGAGACAAATAAAGAAAATACACAGCTATTGGTAGAATCAAAGATGAAAAGTTCAACCCCTTCAACAGGATTTCAAAAGGCTTCATATGAGGTGGCTCTCCCCGAAGGATTTAATTCAAAAAAGGTTAACTTCGGTTATGTAAATGTAGAGACCGACGAGACTATAGGGCATTATGCCGACTGGAGCGGTGTATCAGTACAAAGATTAAGGGATGTAAACGGCTTGAGGAGGGGGGTTAGTTTAAGAATAGGACAGAGGATAAAGGTACCTTTTATATCTGCTACGAAAGATGGGTTTGAGGAAAAAAGGTCTGAATACCACATGGCAATTCAGGAGGACTTTTTCTCCAATTATAAAGTAGAAGGGACGACTTCATATGAGATAAGAAGTGGTGAGACCATATGGAAGCTGTGTGCTGAAAATGAAATTCCACTCTGGCTTTTAAAAAGATATAATCCTCAAAAAAACTTCCAAAGACTGGCAAGGGGGGAGCCCCTTGTACTGCCTGTAATATCAAAGATTAATTAAAGTTTTAAAATTTAATTCTTTAATAAATATCCATTTTTATCTGTATTTATGAAGGTCTTGATAAATAAAACAATGCTTGAATTGGTTGAGGGTGATATCACGAGGCAGGATACAGAGGCTATCGTTAATGCTGCAAATTCAAGACTTGCCGGAGGTGGAGGTGTTGACGGTGCGATACACAGGGCAGGAGGACCCGCTATAATGGAGGAGTGCAGAAAGATAGGCGGCTGCCCAACAGGCGAGGCAAGGATAACTACAGGCGGTAACTTGAAGGCAAAATATGTAATCCATGCTGTTGGTCCTGTTTATAGTGATGGAAGGCATGGAGAACCTGAACTTTTATACGGTGCATATAAATACAGCCTTAGACTTGCATCAGAAAATAAGATAAAGAGTGTTGCCTTTCCATCTATAAGCACAGGTGCCTATGGCTATCCGATAAGAGAGGCGGCGAAGATTGCATTGTCTGCAGTAATTGATTATATTAAATTCCATCCAGAAATTGAACTGGTTCGTTTTGTCTTATTCAGTGGTGATGCTTATAGGACATGTGGAAAAGTATTGTCCTCTATAAAATAAGGCATTTTAATTACTGCTGATATTTCAAGTCAATAGCAATGTCTCCTTGTATTTAAAAAATCCTGCAAAAAATAGTTGACATAAAAAAGATAAACCCATATAATAAAAATTTATTTTCATGCTGGCGTAGCTCAGTTGGTAGAGCAGCTGATTTGTAATCAGCAGGTCGGGGGTTCAAATCCCTTCGCCAGCTCCAAGGGGAGGTTCCCGAGTGGCCAAAGGGAACAGACTGTAAATCTGTCGGCGATGCCTTCGGAGGTTCGAATCCTCCCCTCCCCACCAGAAGATATTTATGATTTAGGATTTACGAATTATGATTTAAAATCGTAAATTGTAATTCGTAAATCGTAAATTGAAATGCGGGAATAGCTCAGTTGGTAGAGCATCAGCCTTCCAAGCTGAGGGTCGCGGGTTCGAATCCCGTTTCCCGCTCTATGCCCGCGTAGCTCAGTGGTGGAGCGCTTCCTTGGTAAGGAAGAGGTCACCGGTTCAATCCCGGTCGTGGGCTTGGGAATAATTAGAATTACGAATTAAAAAGTTAAGGATTCGTAACTTATAATTCATAGTTCATAGTTCATAATTTTTATAAGGAGGTATATATGGCAAAAGAGAAATTTGAAAGGACGAAGCCGCATGTAAATGTAGGCACGATAGGGCATGTAGACCATGGCAAGACCACACTAACAGCATCAATAACCGAAGTATTATCAAAGAAGGGATTAGCCGAATATATCCCATACGACCAGATAGACAAGGCCCCTGAAGAAAGAGAGAGGGGAATAACAATAAGCATAGCCCATATAGAATACCAGACAGCCAACCGTCACTATGCCCATGTTGACTGTCCCGGGCATGCGGATTATGTAAAGAACATGATAACCGGAGCAGCCCAGATGGACGGTGCAATACTCGTAGTAAGTGCAGCAGACGGACCGATGCCCCAGACAAGAGAGCATATACTATTGGCAAGACAGGTTGGAGTGCCGTATATCGTAGTATTCATGAACAAAGTTGACATGGTAACAGACCCTGAACTCATGGAATTAGTAGAACTTGAAGTAAGAGAATTATTAACGAAGTACGAATTTCCTGGAGATGAAATACCGATAGTAAAAGGGAGTGCATTACAGGCATTACAGAATCCTGATGACCCTGTAAAGAGCAAATGCATATGGGATTTAATGGATGCCATAGACAAATACATACCGATCCCGAAGAGGGACATAGAAAAACCGTTCATGATGGCGATAGAAGATGTATTCAGCATAAGCGGTAGAGGGACAGTAGTAACAGGGAGGATAGAGAGGGGAATAGTAAAAGTAGGAGACGAAATAGAGATAGTAGGAATAAAGCCTACCCAGAAGACAGTAGTAACAGGAGTAGAGATGTTCAGGAAACTGTTGGATCAGGGACAGGCAGGAGATAATGTTGGAATACTCCTAAGAGGCACAAAGAGGGAAGAAGTAGAGAGAGGGCAGGTATTGGCAAAGTCCGGTGCGATAACCCCCCATACCAAATTTAAGGCAGAGGCGTATATACTGACGAAGGAGGAAGGCGGGAGGCACACACCATTCTTCAAGGGATACCGGCCTCAGTTTTACTTCAGGACGACAGATGTGACCGGTATAGTTCAGCTTCCTGAAGGAGTAGAGATGGTAATGCCTGGAGATAACATAACAATGAATGTTGATTTGATAACACCGATAGCGATGGAGAAGGAGTTGAGGTTTGCGATAAGAGAGGGCGGCAGGACTGTAGGGGCAGGTGTAATCAGTGAGGTGATAGAATGAGGGATATAATTCAATTGTCATGTGGTGAGTGCAAGAATAGAAATTATTCAACTACAAAGAATAAAAAATCAACCCCTGACAGGCTGGAATTTAAAAAGTATTGTCCTTTTTGTAGAAAACATACACTGCATAAGGAGGTTAAATAGACCTTGCGTAAAGAGAGGGATTTTATTAGGTAACAGGCCAGTAGCTCTAACGGCTAGAGCACCGGACTCCAAATCCGGGTGTTGGGGGTTCAAATCCCTCCTGGCCTGCCAATTTTTTTATGATGGAATACATAAATAGATTAAAAATCTTCTTAAATGAAGTAAAGATAGAGATGAAAAAAGTTTCCTGGCCGACCAGGAAAGAGACTATGTATACAACATCGGCAGTTATTATTTCTGTATTTTTGATTTCTTTTTTTCTTGGACTGGTTGACCTTGGTCTTTCAAAATTGATTGAAAGGCTTATAAAATGAGTCTTTAAGGGCTGATAATTTTAAAATAAAGAAAGGTTTTTATTAGATGGATAAGAAATGGTATGTGGTTCATACCTACTCAGGGTATGAGGGCAAGGTGAAGTCAAATATGGAAGAGAGGCTGAAAAACAGTGCAATGGAAGGGAAGGTGAGCCAGATCCTCGTCCCCACCGAAGATGTCGTTGAGGTAAAGGGGGGGAAGAAAAAGATATCTACAAGAAAATATTTTCCCGGCTACATAATGATAGAGATGGAGATGGATGACGATATCTGGTATGTCATAAAAAATACACCTAAGGTTACAGGCTTTCTTGGCGGGACAAGGCCGACACCTCTGGATGAAGAAGAGATTAATCGGTTGTTAGAGCAGTTAAAGGGAGAGGCAGCAAAACCAAAACCGAAGTTTATTTTTGAAAAAGGGGAGAAGGTAAGTATTGTAGATGGACCATTTGCCAATTTTGCAGGTGTAATTGACGAGATGAATGCTGATAAGGGTAAAGTTAGAGTAATGGTTACTATATTTGGAAGGGCAACGCCTGTTGAGCTTGAATTTTCACAGATAGAAAGAGTATAAGGGATTGACTATTGATGATTGACTATTAAATTTATTCAATCTTCAATTTACAATCGTCAATTATAAAGGGGGGTTATATGGCTAAGGCAAAAGAAGTGTCGGCAATGATCAAATTACAGATTCCAGGCGGACAGGCGAATCCATCCCCTCCGGTTGGACCTGCACTCGGTCAGCATGGAGTTAATATAATGGAGTTCTGCAAGGCATTTAATGCCCAGACCAAGGGGAAGGAAGGCACTATAATACCTGTTGTGATAACTGTATATTCAGACAGGAGTTTTACATTTATAACAAAATCCCCGCCTGCATCAGTTCTCCTTAAACAGGCTGCAGGCATTGCAAAAGGGTCTTCTGAGCCGAACAAGACAAAAGTTGGCAAGGTTAAAATGTCCCAGATTAAGCAGATTGCAGAGACAAAAATGAGCGATTTGAATGCCTTTGATATAGATGCAGCAATGAGGACAATAATCGGGACTGCAAGAAATATGGGGATTACTGTAGAAGAATAGGGGGAGGTTATGAGAAAAAGGGGAAAGCGATATAAAAATTTAGAATCAAAGATAGACAAGAAAAAAGAGTATTCTCTTGAAGATGCAATAGCCCTGTCAAAGAGCCTTGCCTCTGCCAAGTTTGATGAGACTGTTGTAATGGCGGTCAGACTGGGTGTTAAGCCTCAGCAGGCTGACCAGATGGTAAGGGGGAGCGTGGTCATGCCGAAGGGGATCGGAAAGAAGACGAAGATATTGGTTTTTGCAAAGGGGGAGAAGGAAAAAGAGGCATTGGAGGCAGGGGCGGATTTTGTTGGTGCAGAGAATATGATTGAGAAGATTACAGGCGGATGGATGGAGTTTGACCGTATTGTTGCAACACCTGATATGATGGGGGCTGTAGGTAAATTGGGGAAGGTTCTGGGCCCAAGGGGGCTTATGCCGAATCCAAAATCTGGCACCGTTACCTTTGAGCTCGCCAGGGCTATAAAAGAGATACAGGCAGGTAAGGTGGAGTTCAAGACTGAAAAGGCAGGGATAGTCCATGTCCCTATCGGGAAGGCGAGCTTCAAACCTGAAGACCTCATTGAGAATGCAAGGGTAATCCTTGAAACTATTGTAAGGATGAAGCCTGCATCGGCAAAGGGGCATTATCTTAAGAGTATTACTGTATCTACAACTATGGGTCCTGGTGTTAAGGCGGACAGTGTCCAGATTTCAAAATTAATGAATGTAGTCTAATTAAAAAATTTGAAATTTGAAATTTGAAATTTGAAATTTTCTATGGAAAGGGGGTTGAATAAAAGTGGCAGGTGAAAATAAAGAGCAACAGATAAAGGAGCTTCACGATAAATTTTTAAGGGCGAAGGCGGCAGTATTTGCTGATTATAAAGGCCTTACTGTTCAGGAGTTGACCGAACTGAGAAAGATGCTGCGGGGTGCAGGAATTGAATTCAAGATTGTTAAAAATACCCTTGCAGGTATAGCATCAAAAGGCACCCCTTTTGAAAACACCTCTAAATATTTTGCTGGTCCGACTTCTCTGGCAATAAGTTATAAAGACCCTGTGGCGGCTGCAAAGATAATGGTCTCTTATGCAAAGAAGGAAGAGAAGCTGAATATAAGGGCAGGGCTTGTAGAAGGGAATGTGATTGGGGCAGAGGAGGTAAAAAAATTGTCTGAACTCCCATCAAGAGAGGTTCTCCTCTCCAAGGCACTTGCAAGCATGATGTCCCCTGCGACAAATTTAGTCGGTGTTTTACATGGAGTAATAAGGAAGTTTGTTTATACATTAAAGGCGATAGAATCAAATAAACCTAAAGTAGGCAGTAAACAGTAGGCAGTAGGCAGTTTTTTTTACTGCTTACCCCATACTGCTTACTAATTTTAAAAGGAGGAAAATGATATGGCAGAGGTAGCAAGGATGTCAAGAGAGAATGTAATATCCTACATTGAGAACATTTCAGTTCTTGAGCTTTCAGATTTGGTAAAGGAACTGGAGAAGAAGTTTGGTGTTACGGCAGCAGCCCCGGTGGCAGTCGCAGCAGCAGGCGGAGCAGCGGCAGGACAGGCAGCAGCAGCAGAACCTGCAACTGTGAGTGTAATACTGGCTAATGCAGGAGACAAGAAAATCCAGGTAATAAAGGTAGTCAGGGAATTAACCAATCTCGGACTTAAAGAGGCAAAGGACCTGGTAGATGGCGCCCCGAAGCCTATTAAGGAAGGCATAAAGAAGGAAGAGGCAGAAGAGATTAAGAAGAAGATGGAAGATGTGGGTGCAAAGATAGAGATAAAATAGTGGTGGTGGCAGTTATTAGTGTTGGTAAAAAATTAAATATTTGCACTTACACTTTTTGAGGGGGCAAAAATATGTTAAGCAGTAGAACCGCGATGGATTCAAGTAATTTTATCCATCGTAAGGACTTTGGTAAAATCCCTGTTATAGTTGATATTCCGAATCTGATAGAGGTTCAGAAAAGGTCATATGATAGATTCTTGCAGAGAGATAAAAATCCAGATAAGAGGGAAAATAGGGGACTTGAGGAGGTGTTCAGGAGTGTATTTCCTATAACCAATTATAAGGAGAGCGCCTCTATTGAATATGTCGGATATGAGGTTGGCATATGGGAATGCAAATGCGGCGAATATAAGGGACTCGGCGGAGAAGGGGTGGTCTGTGAAAAGTGCAAGACAGAAGTGGTGTATAAAGAAAAATATAGTATTGATGAATGCCACCAGAAGGGTATGACATATGCTGATCCGCTTAAGATATTAGTACAGTTAGTTGTTAAGGAAAAAGACGAGCAGGGAAAGAGTGCAATTCGCGAGATAAAGGAACAGAAGATATATATGGGTGAACTGCCGCTCATGACCGATACGGGGACTTTTATAATAAACGGGATTGAGAGGGTTATAGTGAGCCAGATGCATCGTTCGCCAGGTGTTTTCTTTTTTCATGACAAGGGAAAGAGCTCATCTATTGGAAAGATTTCATACTCTGCCCGTTTGATACCTTATAGAGGTTCATGGCTTGACTTTGAGTTTGATACAAAAGACATACTGTATGTAAGAATTGATAGGAGGAGAAAGTTTTCTGCCACCATTCTGTTGAGGGCGTTGGGCAATTCAACTGATGAAATCCTCTCAATATTCTATGAGGCAGTAAAGATAAATTACCATTCCGAGTCTGACACATTTTCTATGAAGCTTACCGACCTTCTTGTCGGACAAAAGGCTAAGGAGGATATAATTGACCCTGAAACCAAAGAGTGTATAGTAAAAGCTCAAAGGAAGATAAACAGGGGGATGATAAAGAGAATGGAGGCTGCAAAGATAAAGACCATTAAAGTAAGCCCTGACGAAATAATAGGAAAGATTATAGCCAGTGATGTGGTTGATGAAAAGTCAGGTGAGGTTCTCCTTGAGATAAATACGGATATCACGGCTGACATGCTGGAGGCTATAAGAAAGAACAAGATAAAGGAGTTCTCTGTTCTCCATATTGATGAACAGTTTAATGATACCTCACTAAGAGATACATTGCTTTCAGATAAAATAAATACCACTGAGGAGGCATTAAAGGAAATATACAGAAGGATAAGACCTGGAGAGCCGCCTACACCCGAGACAGCCAAACTGCTTTTTAAAGGGCTGTTCTTTAATCCAAAGCGATATGATTTATCTGAAGTTGGCAGGCTTAAATTAAACAGCAAACTCGGCTTAAATTTACCGCTGAGCCAAAGACATCTGACCCCTGAGGATATTGTGGGTACTGTGAAGTATCTATTCAATCTCAGAAAGGGTATCAACGCTGTAGATGATATTGATCATCTTGGGAATAGAAGGGTGAGGGCAGTCGGTGAGTCTTTAGAAAATCAATTAAGAATAGGGCTTGTGAGAATGGAGAGGGCTATTATAGAGAGGATGAATATACATGATATTGAGACCGCTATGCCATATGACCTCATAAATTCAAAACCGGTTATGGCTGCTATAAAAGAGTTTTTTGGAAGCAGCCAATTATCCCAGTTTATGGATCAGACGAATCCTTTATCAGAGATTACCCATAAGAGGAGGCTGTCAGCATTGGGTCCAGGTGGACTCACAAGGGAGAGAGCAGGGTTTGAGGTTAGAGATGTCCATCCAACCCATTATGGAAGGATATGCCCAATAGAAACTCCAGAAGGTCCAAACATAGGACTCATTGCTTCGCTCAGCACCTATGCACGAGTTAATGATTTTGGATTCATAGAGACGCCTTATAGAAAGGTAAAGAATGGAAAGGTAACAGATGAAGTAATATATCTCTCTGCAATGGAGGAGGAAGGATTTACAATTGCACAGGCAAACGCTCCGATAGATGGCAGGGGTAATTTTGAGACAGAACTTGTCTCATGCAGAAAAGGCGGGGAGTTCATAATGGTGCCCCCCGATAAGATTGATTACATGGATGTGTCGCCTAAACAGCTGGTAAGTGTGGCTGCATCTTTAATCCCATTTCTTGAGCATGATGATGCAAACAGGGCATTGATGGGTTCAAATATGCAGAGACAGGCGGTTCCGCTTTTAAGGACGGAGGCACCGCTGGTTGGCACAGGGATGGAGAGAATTGTGGCAAGGGATTCAGGTGCAGCAGTTCTTGCGAGGACATCGGGAGAGGTATTGAGTGTAGATGCAAACAGGATTGTAATACTATCTGACAGAAAAGAGAAAGGTAAGAAATCGCCAAGGGTAGATGTATATAACATGAGCAAATATCAAAGGTCAAACCAGAATACCTGCAAAAACCAAAGGCCGTTGGTAGCCAATGGTGACAGGATAAAGAAGGGGGATGTTCTTGCAGACGGTCCTGCTACTGAGAGAGGTGACCTTGCATTGGGAAAAAATGTCCTTGTAGCCTTTATGCTGTGGGATGGTTACAACTTTGAGGATGCGATAATAGTCAGTGAAAAGTTTGTGAAGGAGGATATATTTACATCGATTCATATAGAGGAGTTTGAAGTAGAGGCGAGAGATACCAAGCAGGGTAAGGAGGAGATTACAAGGGATATCCCAAATATAAACAAAGAGGTGTTAAAGGATTTAGACGAGAGCGGGATTATCCGTATTGGGGCAAAGGTAAAGACAGATGATATTTTAGTTGGCAAGATTACTCCAAAAGGAGAGACAATCCTTTCTCCGGAGGAAAAACTCTTGAAGGCCATATTCGGCGAGAAGGCAGGAGATGTGAGGGATACATCGCTCAGAGTTCCCCCCGGTATAGAAGGGACAGTTATAGGTGTAAAGGTCTTTTCCAGAAAGGGAATGGACAAGGATTTACGGGCACAGAGCATTGAAGAAGAGGAGTTAGCAAGGCTTACGAAAGATTATGAAGAGGAGATAGATATAATAAAGGAAGAAAGGGATAGAAAACTCAGAAACCTCCTCACGGGCAGGATTGCTGCAGAGGATATAAAAGCTGGGAAAAAGCTTCTGATTCAGAAAAAGAAGAAGTTGACAGAAGAGATATTGAGCAAATTAGAAGGCAAAGAATTATTGGGCATAGAGGTTGTTGAGGCTGATGTAAAAGATGAGATGCAGGAGATTGAAGATGTGGCACAGGACCAAATACATGCCATGAAGACCCTAATGAATGAGAAGATATCTAAACTAAGAAAAGGAGATGAGTTATCTCCCGGCGTTATTAAGCTTGTAAAGGTCTTTATAGCAATGAAGAGGAAGCTTGCTGTAGGTGACAAGATGGCAGGGAGACACGGTAATAAGGGTGTTGTATCAAGGATTGTACCTGAGGAGGATATGCCGTATCTTGAAGACGGGACACCTGTGGATATTATATTGAATCCGCTTGGCGTGCCTTCAAGAATGAATGTTGGGCAGATTTTGGAGACTAACCTAGGTATAGCAGCAAAAAGGTTAAATATACATGTTGCCTCACCTGTTTTTGATGGTGCAATGGAGGCTGATGTAAGGGAGCTATTAAAAAAGGCTGATTTTCCAGAGACAGGCGAGACAGTTCTTTATGACGGAAGGAGTGGCGAGTCGTTTGATCAGAAGGTTGTTGTAGGATATATATACATGATGAAACTGCATCACCTGGTAGATGATAAGATACATGCCAGGTCTACCGGCCCATACTCCCTCGTTACACAACAGCCATTAGGCGGAAAGGCACAGTTTGGCGGTCAGAGGCTTGGTGAAATGGAGGTCTGGGCACTTGAGTCATATGGGTCTGCATATACCTTACAGGAGATGCTGACAGTGAAATCCGACGATGTTGAGGGGAGAAAGAGGATTTACGAGTCAATTGTAAAAGGAGATAACACATTGCAGCCGGGTGTGCCTGAGTCATTTAATGTCCTTGTAAAAGAACTCCAGAGTCTTGCCCTGGATGTAGAATTGGTTGAGGAAGAAAAAAAGTGAACAGTGTCAGTTATTAGTGTCAGTGAAAAAATAACACTAAACACTGGCATTGATACTGCCTTTTGGAGGATATACAATTGGAAAATTTTAGAGAACTTTTTGAAAAACCTATACACTTTGACGGTATAAAGATTAAACTTGCCTCTCCTGAAAAGATTTTGTCATGGTCATTTGGCGAGGTAAAAAAACCTGAGACCATAAATTACAGGACATTCAAACCTGAGAGAGATGGGCTTTTCTGTGGGAAGATATTCGGTCCTGTAAAGGACTGGGAGTGTATCTGTGGAAAATATAAGAGGATGAAGTATAAGGGTGTTGTCTGCGAGAAGTGCGGCGTAGAGGTTACACTTGCAAAGGTAAGAAGGGAAAGGATGGGGCATATAGAGCTTGCCTCTCCAGTTGCACATATCTGGTTTTTAAAAGGGTTGCCAAGCAGGATTGGAAATATGCTTGACCTCTCAATCCGTGAATTGGAAAAGGTTATTTATTTTGAGAATTATATAGTTGTTAACTCCGGTGGTACACCGCTGAAAGAAAAGAAGCTGCTCCCTGAAGATAAGTACAAGGAGATGAGAGAGCTTTATGGTGATAAGTTCACTGCAATGATGGGTGCAGAGGCAATTTATGAACTCTTAAAAAAGATTGACCTTGAGCAGCTTTCAAAGGATTTAAAAGAAGAGATGAAATCCACCTCATCTGTTCAGACGAGGAGAAAGATTGTAAAGAGGCTGAAGATAGTTGAGGCATTCAGAAAATCAGGCAATAAGCCTGAGTGGATGGTTTTAAAGGTAATACCTGTAATCCCCCCGGAACTAAGACCATTGGTTCCGTTAGACGGGGGCAGGTTTGCAACATCAGACCTGAATGACCTGTATAGACGGGTTATAAATAGAAATAACAGGCTGAAGAGGTTAATAGAGCTCAGGGCACCCGAGATAATCATAAGGAATGAGAAGAGGATGCTGCAGGAGGCTGTTGCAGCCCTTTTTGATAATGGCAGACGTGGAAGGACATTGAGGGGGACAAATAAGAGACCTTTAAAATCCCTCAGCGATATGCTTAAAGGCAAACAGGGACGTTTCAGACAGAATCTGCTTGGAAAGAGGGTGGATTATTCCGGAAGGACAGTTATTGTTGTAGGTCCTGAACTTAAGTTCCATCAGTGCGGTCTTCCAAAGAAGATGGCACTTGAGCTTTTTAAGCCGTTTATTTTCCACATGCTTGAACAGAAGGGTTATGCAACAACTATTAAGAGTGCCAAAAAGCTGGTGGAGAAGGAATCTCCTGAGGTGTGGGAGGTGTTAGATGAAGTGATAAAGGACCATCCTATACTTTTAAACAGGGCACCTACACTTCACAGGCTTGGTATTCAGGCATTTGAACCAATCCTCATAGAGGGCAAGGCTATTCAGCTTCATCCGCTTGTCTGTACTGCCTTTAACGCAGATTTTGACGGAGACCAGATGGCTGTTCATGTCCCCCTTTCAATGGAGGCAAAGATAGAGGCGAAGGTCTTAATGCTTTCAACAAATAATATACTCTCCCCGGCCAGTGGAAAGCCTATCACGGTTCCGAGTCAGGATATAGTGCTTGGCTGTTACTACATGACAAAGATTAGGGGAGGGGTAAAGGGTGAGAATAAGGTCTTATCAAATGGGAATGAGGTGAGGATAGCCTATGATGCAGGCGAGTTGGATCTACAGGCAAAAATAAAAGTCAGGATAAACAGTGAACTCGTTTCTACCACAACCGGAAGGGTTTTATTGCATGAGGTAGTGCCTTCAGAGATACCTTTTTCAAAGGTAAACAGACTGATGAATAAAAAGACACTCACTGAACTGGTAAGTGAAAGCTATTTAAAGGCAGGTAGAGAAAAGACTGTAGAATTTATTGACAGGCTGAAAGAGATGGGATTCATGTATTCTACAAGGGCAGGTATATCCATATCTCTCGATGATATGCGCATTCCTGCTACAAAGGAAAAGGTTATTGAAGAGGGCAGAAAAGAGGTCATGAAGGTAGAGAAGCAGTACAGGAATGGACTTATCACAAACGGCGAGAGATACAATAAGATAATAGATATCTGGGCGCATGTAAATGAGCAGGTCTCGGATGAGATGTTCAAGGACCTGGAATCTGAAGACAAGAGGATAATGGAGGGGAATGTAGAAAAAGGTACAGATTTTAACTCAATATATATAATGGCAGATTCAGGTGCAAGGGGAAGCTCACAGCAGATAAGACAGCTTGCAGGTATGAGGGGTCTTATGGCGAAACCCTCTGGGGAGATTATAGAGACACCGATTACAGCCAACTTTAGAGAGGGACTTACAGTTCTGCAGTACTTCATATCAACCCATGGTGCAAGGAAGGGGCTTGCAGATACGGCGCTGAAGACTGCAAATTCAGGTTATCTCACAAGAAGACTTGTTGATGTGGCGCAGGATATGATAATCAGGGAAGAGGACTGCGGGACTATAAGGGGCATTGAAGTAGAGTCGCTTATTGAAAGCGGAGAGATTATCCAGCCGTTAAGCGAGAGGTTATTG
>MHDO01000142.1 GCA_001805005.1 Nitrospinae bacterium RIFCSPLOWO2_12_39_16 | reverse complement strand
AATTCCCGGCTCGACCGCCAAGGGTGCCGATTCTGCCAATATACAAAGGATGATCGGTAGATATAAGATCAACACCGTTGAATGTGGACAAAACAGGAATTCCTATCTTTCCCACAACATCAAGGAACAGTCTCTGAGCGCCTGAGATACGAATACCATGACCTGCAATAAAAACAGGCCGCTCACTCTTTTTTAAGAGGTCCACAACCTGAGATACCTTAGATCTCAGCTCTTCTCTGTCAACTTTAATCTCGTCTTCGCTTTCATCGTATTCTATGAGCTCTTTCTCATCAATTTCAATCCCCTGAACATTTAGTGGAATATCAATCCATACCGGGCCGGGCCGGCCATGAGTGGCAATGTAAATCGCCTTATCTAAAAGCCTCTTTATTTCCTTGGGGTCTTTGACAAATGCCACAAATTTTGTGATGGGCCTTACAATATCTATAATATTTATCTCCTGGTCACCAAGCTGGCGCAATCCCAGTTCCCTGCATGATTCAATCGATGTCTCGAACTTAATTTGCCCTGATATGTATAGCACCGGCACAGAATCCGTCCACTGGCCTGTGACTCCGGTCAGGGTGTTCGTTCCCCCCGGTCCTGAGGTGACAACTACAACACCTAACTTTCCTGAGGCGCGAGAGTATCCCTCTGCGCCAATAGCGCATGCCTGCTCATGATGATTACAGGTAAATTGAATACCTTTACATAGACCTATGGAATCATCAAGATGCATCGCCCCGCCGCCTGTGATCATAAAAAGATGGCTAACACCATGCTCTACCAGACGTTTCATTATATAATCAGTTAGTCGCATACCCCAAATCTCCCCTTTCTTATCACTTATCAAAAAGCAATAAATCCCTGTTAATGGTATGCTTATTTTCTGAATACCATTGATACAGTTGTCTCATTGATTCATCAATATTTGTAAGCTTCAAACCATGTATTTCGTTACGCAGCCGTGTATTACTGCCGCTATATTCAAGGCCCATCCCAGGCTTTCCTACGATTATTGGCAGATCCTTGCCGGATATTGCCCTAACTTTTTCAGCTGTAACATAAAGTTCTATCGCTTCATCTGGTGTAATGTTATAATTCTTATACTTGCAGTCAGTGCTTATAAAATAGTCAAGAATAGGCATCAAATCGGCTATATAAAGAAAATCGAATTTTCTGTTCTGCTTTATGGTTATAGGCAGATCAAAAATAGCTTTACAGATTGCATTTGATATGAATCTTATCGCATAGTCTTCATATTTACCAAATATACTGAATATCCTAAGTTCAACTGCATTATCTATCAACTCAATATATTTAGCCGAAACATATCTGAAAAACCCATGCTCATCAACAGGTATGCTTTCGCCTAAGGAATCCTCATCCACCTTTGGTAAATTCTGTCTTATCATATCATACACAGAACCTGAACCTAAGACTATCAGTTTACGATATAATGCAGAATTGCGAACAATATTAAAAAACATCCTGCTGTCAGCATAAAAAAGATTTGAACTATCCTTTACATTACGGTGCCCCGGCTTTATTGCCGAATGAATTACAATATCAATTTTATTTTTTTCAAAAAAATGTTTAACAGCATCATCGTCTATTAAATCAAGTTCAGCATGTCTCGGCGCAACGATATTGTATTTTTCGGCTAAAAATGATTCAAGTATATTCCTTCCAATAAAACCGCTACCACCGGTCAGTAAAACATTCAACTTCATTCAACATCCCCTTTTAAAACTTGTTTTCACCTTTTACAATCTAATTTAGGTATCCCAATCTCGGCCGGTTTGCCAAAGGAATAATGCTTATGCCCTAAGTAACTCACAATGGTTATAAAAAATAATATGACACTCTGTGCCGGAATAGGTCTTACTTTTAAAAACTCTACGATTATTAACATTAAAGCGATATTCACTATAAACGAGGTTCCATATACAACGTAAAATCTCAAATATTCTCTCAATAGATTCCCTTTAGTTTTAAATACTATGAATTTGTAGCTTAGAAATGCATTAGTAATACAAATAATATAGCTTATCACCAATATCACTATGTAATGGAACATCTGATACAGGAGGCTGTAAAGCAAGACAAATATTGCATAACCAAATAAAGTATTCCAAGCCCCTACTAATATATAAGCTACCTTTTGTCCATGTTTTTTATATATGCCTTCTATCATGATTGCGATGACGCTTCTTTCCCCTTAGTCATTAAAACCAATTTCCTTTCTGACAATAAAGTTTGGCCTTGCCTTGACTTCCTCGTATATCTGGGCAATATATTGACCCAATATCCCGAGCATGAGGAATGAAAAGCCAAACAAAAGGAGCATAAGTGATACAATAGTCCCATACCCTGCGAAAGGAACACCTGTAAATATAATTTTAAACACTGTGTATACCAAGTACGTCAGGGAAATAAATGACAGTGTTAGTCCAAAAAAAGAAATTAATCTTATAGGTATATAGGAAAATGCGAATATTCCCTTAACCGCAAGTTCAAGCACCTTCCAGAAAGACGCATGAGATTCTCCCGCAAATCTCTTAGCCCTTTCAAATTCAATGCCAATGGATTTAAAACCGAGCCAGGCAAACATCCCTCTTGTAAAACGATTCCTTTCTTCCATAGAGTTGATTGTTTCATATACTTTTTTATCGATCAATCTGAAGTCACTGGCATTTTTAGGGATCATATTATCTGTCATTTTATTGATCAGTATATAAAAAAGCAGGGAGTTTAATCGTCTAAAAATCCCCTTTCCAGGCCGGCTTTTTACAATGCCGTAAACGTGATCGTATCCCTCTTCCCATTTCTTAATAAAATCGTTGATGATAGAAGGCTTATCCTGGAGATTAGCTGTCATTATAACTGCAGCATCACCTTTAGCATACTGCAGACCTGCCGTAATGCCTCCGTCCATCCTAAAGTTCCTCGACAACTGCACGATCTTAAATCGTGGATCTTTTTCGCGAATCTTGATCAGTTTTTCATAAGTGCCATCCATCGAGCCATTTTCAATGATAATGGCTTCAAAATCATACATTTTATTTTCATAAAATACTGCCTGCAACTGTCGTGATAGCTCATCGATACAACCTTCCTCATTATAGGCAGAGGTGATAATGGATATTAGTTTTTTCATTTATTTGCCTCATAATCAGATGAATTTTCTATATATTTCGTGAACAGGGATGATATTATCAGGACAACATTTATGCCACATCCATTCATCAGGCATGGGATTCCGACCTTTAAAACGAAGGTCTTCCTCTGGTGGAGTTGTAAGTGAACACCTAATTAACAGTGAAATAAAATGCCCCCTATTGTTTCTTGATGGATGGATTATTTCATTTATGGCTATTGGCGTAGGATCAAACTCTACGCTGGTGCCCAACTCATTCTTTGCCACAGCTTCAATTCTTGCGGCCATTGTTTCTTTATATCGTATTATCCCACCCGGGATATGCCATCCGGCAGCACAATATCCGTCATCTCTCCATGTCAGCAATGTTCCATTCTTATCGTCTTTTATCAATAAGTCAACATTGATTAAGGGTGTGATCCTGCTGACAAAAAGAAAGATATCTTCCGGAAGCCCTTTGTTTGGGTCTGCTATCAGAGCTTCGACAGATTCCAGCAATTCCTTGATCTGCAAGACAAAATCCCCTATTTTGAACCAAACAGGATGTTCACTGTTTCATCAAAGGATTTAATAAATTCACTTTCTGTTACGTTATCAACTTTTGTCAATCTGAATTCTTCATCAGGGATAACAACTGTCAGATGTTCTCCTACTCTTTTTTTATCACTTTTCATGCTTTTCAAAATTTGCATATTAAAATGTTCCTTTTTTAACTTCAAGGGGATATTTGGGAGCAGAAGATTTTTATTTAAGAAATCAGAGGTCTCTGCAGATACTAAAAGTCTATTTTTAGAAATAGTATTTGCAAATATGATTCCAATGATCACTGCGATACCATGGGGAATATAATAATTTGATGTAGTTTCAATTGCATGTCCGAAACAATGGCCATAATTGAGCAAGTTTCTTCTTCCCTGGTCAAATTCATCACCCGCCATATAAGAAAGTTTTACTTGCATATTATCAAAAATTAATGGCAATAATGATTCCTTTCCTGCTGCACAATTCACAGCTTCAACTATCGCCCCAAAATCTTTCGGATACACCTCTCTCATTAATTGAAATTTGATTGTTTCACCTATTCCGCCAAAGAAATCAACTTCCGGGAGGGTATTAAGAAACGTTGTATTTATATATATCTCTGTAGGAGGATAAAATGTTCCTATGAGATTTTTGTTCGATTGGAAGTTCAATGAAGTCTTGCTTCCTATGCAACTATCAGTTTGCGCTAAAAAAGTTGTAGGTAGATATATCCAATTAACTCCTCTGTATAAAGTAGAAGCTACAAAGCCTGTAATATCTTGGGTAATTCCACCACCAATCGAAATGATATTGAGATTTTTCTTTACACTCTTTTTAACCAAAATTTCGTATATTGATTTGGCGTAATCCAATGTTTTATTTTCTTCAGTCGCCTCCAATATGATTCTGTCTAACCGGTCAAATTTTTTTGTAAAAATCTCTGCATATAGGTCAAAAACTATCTTATCAATTATAACAACTTTTTCAGCAATTCTTGACAGATTGTCTAAGAAATCAAAATCGTTTTCAAATGAAACCGTATAATCTTTAATCTTCGATTGTATCTGAAGGCTTTTCATGCTGTGAATCCCCCATCTACCACTATCGTTTGACCTGTTATATAAGTATTTTTGTCGGAAATCAGAAATTCGACTATATTAGCAATTTCAGACGGCTCTGCAAATCTTTTTAAAGGTATATTTTTTTTAATCTCCTCTTGTTCCGAAAAAGGTATGTTTTTCTTTGTCAGCTCGGTGTTGACAAATCCCGGGCATACAGAATTTATGAGGATATTGTATTCTCCTAACTCTCTTGACAATGCCTTTGTTATACCGTTTAGTCCGAATTTAGTAGCGGAATATAAAGTTCTAAACTCTTTTGATCTAACTCCCCATATTGAACTAATATTTATTATGCGGCCGTATTGCTGTTTTTTCATGAAGGGAACAGCTTTTTGTATTAAAATTAATGGGGCAATCAGATTAACATGAAACATGGAGTCGATAGTTTCGTGGCTGATCTCTTCAATCGGGTTAAGTATATTAATCCCGGCATTATTTATTACTACATCAATATGCTGATCATTAAAAAAATCTTTAATACTTTCAAGATTTCCCAAATTAAGATCGCTGCTTGAAGGTGTCAGTAAATTATATTTTCCAGATGCTTCCAACACCTCCTTTATTGCCTTACCAATACCTTTACTTGCGCCTGTTAATAAAACTGTTTTCTTAGCCACGAAGCTGCCTTAGCTGATCTTTGTTGTTACTCTTGCATGTTTCACTCGGATCAAGCCCTCTTTCGTATATAACTTTCATTAATGATTCATTATCAGCATATGGCGTATCTACACTGTCAATCATAATAGGTTGATTCACACCGATATGTTTTATTACCTTATGCCCTGAACGACCAAGCATTAATTCCCTGCATGATATTTGTCCTTTTAGTAAGGGCACAGATAAGTAGATATCTCCCTCTGATAACATCTCTCCGGCTTGAATGTCTCTTTTAGCATAAATACCACGTATGTAAGAGTTTAAGTAATTTGTTTCTTTTTCTATAGGCAACAACCTGTTTTCTGCTGAATTACCGCATATTAACCTGGCATGATGCCATGCCTTGAACCATACATCTATCTGTTCCGGGAGAGATGAATAAGATGCCACTTTAAAACCATCGGTATTGATATCTATATGCCTTTCAAATAATCGCGCTCCTTTTGCATATCCAGCGATAATTGATGATTGCCAATCACGATATTCATGTACTGATAAGCCAATAACATGATTAGGATATCTTCTTTTAAGAAAATCAATCTGATTTAATTGCAGTTCACTGTCTTCAGTTGGATAAGCGGCAATACAGTGGCAAATTGATAATGGAATGTTTCTGTTTTCAAAAAAAGTAACCATATCGTCCATATCTTTCAATGACATGCCTCCAATTGAGATAACTACCGGTTTTCTGGCCTTAGCTATCCTTTCAATCAACATCCAATCGTTACATCCGGAACTTGCAACTTTAATTACAGGTAGGTTTAAATCTTCTATTAAATCAACTGATTTTTCATCAAATGGGGTAGCTAATGGAATACATCCTGATTTTTTTATTCCTTCAACAAGAGCCACATAGTCTTCTACAGATAATTTTGTGTTTTTTATCCTCTTTATATAATATATATCTTCACGGTCAACAAAATCCTTATGTATAAAAGTATCAAAATTCCTAAACTGAAGTTTTATAGCAGCCCTCACATTATTAAATCTAACTATACGTGAAAACTGTCGAATGATTTCCAAACCACGGTTTACATCGCCTTGATGGTTGTTTGTCATTTCGAGTATAAACAAATCTTCTAAAAAATCACGATTCATAATTTCTTTTCCTCCTCGTATATAAAATTCAATGTTAAAAGACCTTGTTAAAAGACCTTAACTTTGCACTCTGAATACTCTTCTATCTGTTCAATGCATTTCTCCCTCAAGTTTTTATTTTCCCTATATGTCTTTGTCCAGTCTATAATGCTGTCTATGGCCTTCTCTAAGTTCCAACGGGGATGCCATCCCAGTTCCATCTTTGCCTTTGAACAGTCAAGTTTTAAGTAGTGAGCTTCATGTGGATGCGCCCCCTTATCTATTTCGTAAGAAGCATTCTCCCCCCACTTTTCACATATCATCTTAACTATCCACTCAACTGGCTTTGCATCACTATCATCGGGACCGAAATTCCACGCTTTGGCATATTTGAGGCTACCCTTATAAAGTTTCTGTGCCAAAGCAAGATAGCCGCTAAGTGGTTCTAAAACATGCTGCCAGGGCCGTATGGCATTAGGATTTCTGATCACTATCTTTTCACCTTTCAAAATAGCCCTCACGCAATCGGGGATAAGTCTATCTGTGGCCCAGTCGCCACCGCCAATAACATTTCCCGCTCTTGCGGAGGCTACACCAACACTATGAGTTGCATAATTCATCGGATTAAAAAAGGAGCTGCGATAGGCAGATGTTACGAGTTCTGAACATGCCTTGCTGCTTGAATACGGATCATATCCTCCCAGGGAATCATTTTCTCTATACCCCCAAACCCATTCCTTATTCTCATAACATTTATCAGTTGTAATGTTAACAACAGCCTTCACGCTCTTGCAGACGCGCACTGCCTCTAATAAGTTAACGGTACCTAAGACATTAATAGCATACGTATCCGCCGGGTTTTTATATGATTCACGCACTAAAGGTTGAGCCGCCATGTGAAAAACTATATCAGGTAATGTTTCGTACACTGCTTTCTTTAAAGAAGAGGCATCCCTTATATCCGCTATGTTTGAATGGACAAGTTTATCAATCTTGCATAGCTTAAATAAACTCGGTTCCGTTGACGGATTCAGTGCGTAACCCTTAATCTCTGCTCCTAAAGAATGGAGCCAGAGAGAAATCCATGACCCTTTGAACCCCGTATGACCTGTAATGAAAACCTTTTTACCTCTCCAAAAATCAAGCTTCATTACCAGACCTTCCACGGGGCATTCCCTGACTTCCATAGTTCTTCAAGGTGGGTTCTGTCGCGTAGCGTATCCATAGGCTGCCAAAAACCAGTATGTTTATACACCATAAGTTCTTCGTCTCTAGCCATGTTTTCCAAAGGCTCTCTTTCCAGCATGGTTTTATCTCCCTCAATATAGTCAAAGATATTAGGCTCCATTACAAAGAAACCTGCATTGATCCAACCACCATCGCCTTTGGGCTTTTCCTGAAACCCCTGGACGTTGTTGTTTTTTATTACCAATGCTCCGAATCTGCCGCTCGGCTGGGTTGAGGTAATAGTGGCCAATTTGCCGTGGCTCTTATGGTAGGAAACAAGATCCTTAATATTAATATTCGAAACGCCGTCACCATAAGTAAGCATAAAAGTTTCATTTCCAACATAAGGTCGTATCCTCTTAACCCTGCCACCGGTCATGGTTTCAATCCCCGTATTAACAAGGGTAACCCTCCATTGTTCTACCGAATGTTGATGAATGATTTGTTCGTTAGAATTTCCAAAATCAAAGGTAACATCCGATTCATGGAGAAAATAGTGGGCAAAATATTCCTTAATATAATACCCCTTATAGCCGAGGCATATAATAAAGTCGTTGAATCCATAATGAGAATAGATTTTCATTATATGCCATAAAATTGGTTTTCCACCTATCTCAACCATTGGTTTAGGTTTTATTTCTGTCTCTTCAGCAAGTCGTGTACCCAAACCGCCAGCCAAAATAACTACTTTCATCTTCTCACTCCAGTGTTATATAATTTTATTACTAACCCACTACTGCCTACTTAACAGATTAATTGATTATAACAAACTTAGTAAAGAGCCTTCCTATAGTTGAAGATATCCCTCCCATTCTAAAAAAGGAGACTGCCTTTATCAATTTGAGACCCCTGAAAAAGTCATTCAGGGGTTTCTTTATCTAAAATTCATGAAAATTAGAGTCTCACAAGCAACCACCCACGTTACTGCGATATTATTACACAATAACTATAATTTTTCAATACGATTTACAACAGTTTTAAACATTTTAAATTACATTATTTAAAAATTGTATAATTGGCATAGGAAATGTAAGAATATATTGATTAGCTGCTAACGGGTATATTTATAATCTATAATATCTAAAGTTCTATCTGATGAACTCACTTGCTTTACATTGTTATGAAGTGGTGCAACAGTTTGTAATACTTGACAATTGGCGAGCTTGACTTGCATTGTTTTAACTGTGTCAGGATTGATGTTCCGGTTAAGATCAGTAGTAGTTAATTGTTTTTGTGATTTGTAGTATAGACCTACGAAAAAGAAGCTGTCAAGACCAAAAATCATAAAGTCAAAAATCACGAAAATTTTCGGTTTTTTTTAGCCTTTGAGATGTGGCAGGAAGGAAAATATGCTTGGACTGAACCCCTTAGATTGGACTGAATAAAAACTTTTCAGCACAGGTTTTAAGACGAAAGGGATTTGTGAATGTAGTGAAAAACAGAGAAATGTGATAGTATGTTTCTGATATAATTGTCTTGATATTCTCTATATAACCCTGACCCTGAAGCAAGTTCATGGGAAGGTAACATTGTAAGTATGACCATTGAACATGCAAAGGAACAGGCTAATATTTCTGAGGTATCATTTTTACAGATGGAGAAGAGTACTGCCTAAACATTCTTGTATTGGTTAAATACTTCCTTATAGAGCAATAAACTATAAAAATGTTAATAATTCCAGCAATTGATATAAAAAGTGGCAAATGTGTGAGGCTTTTTCAGGGGAGGATGGATAAGGAGACTGTGTATTCAGATGACCCTGTATCAGTTGCAAAGAGATGGGAGGATGAGGGGGCTGAGTTTCTTCATATTGTAGATTTAGATGGTGCTGTATCTGGTGTCCCAAAAAATAAAGAGATTATAGGTAATATAATAAAATCAGTAAAAATTCCTCTGGAAGTTGGCGGAGGAGTAAGAAATATAGAAACTATAAAAGAGTATTTTTCCATAGGGGCTAAAAAGGTTATAATTGGGACAGTTGCATGGGAAAATCCTATCCTTATTAGTGAAGTCTGCAAGATGTTTCCTGAAAGGATTATCGTGGGAATAGATGCTAAAAATGGTAATGTGGCAGTGAGGGGGTGGGAAGATGTTACTGAGACATCTGCCTCTACATTGGCAAAAAGGTTTGAAGGGATGGGCATATCAGGTATTATATATACGGATATAAGCAGGGATGGAACTCTTTCAGGACCCAATATAGATTCAATTAAGTCTTTTGCAAAATCAATTAGCATTCCCGTAATTGCATCAGGAGGGGTGTCGGATATTAACGATATAAAAAATATTATGAAACTAAAAAAACATGGAGTGACCGGGGTGATAGTTGGAAAGGCTCTCTATAGTGGAGCTGTTAATTT
>MHDO01000141.1 GCA_001805005.1 Nitrospinae bacterium RIFCSPLOWO2_12_39_16 | reverse complement strand
GCTGGTATAAGTGTCAACAAAGGAATTATTGTAAATGAGAGGTTTGAGACAAATGTAAAAGGTATCTATGCCGCAGGAGATTGTGCAGAGTTTCAGGGGAGGATATATGGACTGTGGACTGCCTCAACAGAGCAGGGGACAGTTGCAGGGAATAATATTGCAGGTGTTGATACAGTTTACAGTGGAACCACCCCATCCACTACATTAAAAATCGTTGGTATTGACCTGACATCTATCGGAGTTGTGAATCCCCCTTCTCCTACCTCTCCCCTTGAGGGAGAGGGTAAGGGTGAGGGGTATAGAGAACTCATCAGAGAGGATGGCTCTGATGATATATACAAAAAACTTGTCATCAAAGACGGCAAGATAGTCGGTGCAATTCTCCTCGGTGATACAAAGGATGTCAGGGCAGTTGGTAAGCTAATTAAAAATAATGTTGATGTATCAAAGCATGAAGATAAACTGGTGGATAGTAAGTTTGATTTGAAACTCATTACATAATAAAAATGTCATTGCGAGGGATCTGAGCGGAGCAAAGAGGACGAAGCAATCTCTAAAGGAGAGATTCCTCGTTGAACTCGGAATGACAATTTGGGAGGCGATATGAAATTCAATCAATCGGCAAGGTTTTTAAAAGATGAGTTACAGAAGTCTTTGGAAAAGGTGAAGGAGTGCTCAGGGCTTTTTAAAAAAGAGGGAATAAAGAATTATGAGATAAAGGAATTACTTGAAGATATTGAGAAGGGGCTGGGTAATTACGCAAGCAAGATAGATAAACTTATTCAGTTTGATGAGGAGAAATACACAATAGTCCAGTTTTTAAATGAGGTGCTTAAATTAGAATACAATGGTATATGGGATTATAATATGTATGCCTCTTCTATAAAAGACCCTGTCCTTGCCGGCGATTTAAAGAAATTCGGTGCCTCTGAAGGCATGCACGCCCTTCTCGTGGCTAATATGGTAAAAAAATTGGGAGGGACACCTCAATTTAATCCCCCCGAGTATAGAAGAAAAAAGAAGCTCTCTGTTAAGGAAATGTTGGAAGAGCATAAAAAGGGTGAGATTGAAGCTATTGAACTCTTGGAGAGGGGCATGAAAAAATTCTCAGACCCGGAGTTTCAGTATTTCATCGGGAAGATAAGACTGGATGAGCAGGAACATTTAAAAGAGGTGGAGAAGCTGCTCAAGGAATATAAAGACCTTCAGGCTATGATTGAAGTAACAGACTACCGCTGGAGAGATGACTATGCAGGTGATGAAAAAGACAGACCGTGGATTGAGTAAAAACTTGTTGCGGATTGTTACAAATAAATTATAATCTTATATATATTTACAAAGTAAGGAGAAATAAAAAATGTCTATTGTAACTAAAGTAAGTAAAAAATCTCAGATTGTCATTCCAAAGGAGATAAGAAGGCTGGTTCATCTCTTCGATGGGGATGAGCTTATGGTGGATGTGGAGGGTGACAGGATTATCTTAAGGGTAAAGCCCAGAAGCTATACAAAAAAGCTTAAAGGTCTTCACAAAGAGATATGGAAAGGCGTTGCCCCCAAAAAATATATAAAAGAAGAGAGAGACTCATGGCGATGAAAGATCTCATCGGTAAAATAGTCGGGCTGGATACCATGCTATTCATCTACCACATAGAAGATAATCCTAAATAAGCAGCGATAACGGAAAGATTATTTGACACTATTGAACATGGCAGTTGCAAGGCAGTAACCTCCATTCTGACACTTATAGAACTGCTGATAAAACCAAAGAGAGAAGGCAACCTTATAGCTGTTGGTGATTACAGAGACATGATATTAACCTTCCCCAATCTTATGGTTATGGATGTTAATTTGAGAGTATCGGATATTGCCTCAGATATGAGGGCAAAATACAGGATAAGGGTGCCTGATGCAATACAGATTGCCTCGGCTATTGTCGGTGGGTCTCAGAGTTTTATAACCAATGACGAAGGGCTGAAAAAGGTTAAGGATGTGAACATTATATTATTGGATGAATGGCTATGAGGATATTGCAGAGGCAGATTTTAAATTTTTTTTATAGCCGTTATCATTCCTCTTAATACTGAAATGATTATTTTATGTTCCTTTATGCCAAGGTCTTTTATTATCCCAGTCAGAATGGCAATTTCAGAAACAATGAAGTTGCATACATTAAATTTAAGAAACCTTTTAGAGGAGGTTCTATTAAAGGTATTGCAAAAAAAGGTTAAATGATGAAGGATATATTTTAATAGAAAATGAGAATTAAATGGTCATAAAGTAAGATAAAGAGGGGAGATGCCTCTCCCCTCTTTAATGTAATTTTAATTTTCTTTGGATGAGAGTTTTGTAACATCTCTTTCAAATGTTTCCCGATGAGTTACACTTTCAGGGTCATAATTTGCCCTAAAATAGCACTGTGGATCAAGACAGTATATTTCTGGGTTACCACTTTCTTGACCCAGCCGAACTGATAAAGAATGTTCGTGAATTATAGGCATATAATCACCTCCTTTCATTTTTGAAATCAGTATACCGATAAGCGATTTGAAAAATTTATAAAACCTTAAGAAAAAAATTTGGTGAACAGCAGTCCTTAGTGATGGGTAATTCACCTTCTTAATGACTTTGCCTCTTAATTAAAGGGAATGATTTAAAGCGATGGTAATAAGAAAAAGGGGATATTTTTAGCGAAAATCTGTCCTATCCCTTTCCTGCTCTCCCTTATAACTTTCTATAAACCTGACAATTTTTGAAGTGAATTACCCTGTTCTAATTTATTTTCTTAATGACTTTAATTGTCTTTTTTGATAGTCTTTTTTTTGAAATATAAAGGAAATTATAAAATCTTTAGCCACCAAGACACAAAGAAGTAAAGAATAATTTTTTTCTTTGGGTCTTAGAGTCTTTGTGGCATGTCTTTGTTCAATATGAATAGTAAAAATTTGCTTAATACCTTTGTTGAACTCATAAGAAGGACATCAAGTGATTTGCCTGTTGATGTTGTCAGTGCAATAGAGAAAGGACTTTTAACTGAAAAGAGAGATTCTATTGCACATAAAACCCTCCAGATGATTCTTAAGAATATAGATATTGCACGAGAGAAATCCCTCCCCATGTGTCAGGATACAGGGACACCTGTATTTTATGTAAACTACCCTGCTAAGGTTTCCCAGATTGATATTAAGAAGAAAATAAATCAGGCGATAAAGGAATCTGTCTATAAATTATATTTAAGGCCAAATATAGTTGATACCCTTACAGGAAAGAATCTCGGTGACAGAACAGGTCCGGGCTATCCTGTAATAAATTTTGAAGAGTGGAAAAAGGATTATATAAAGGTGATACTTATGTTGAAGGGTGGAGGGTGTGAGAATGTGGGGACACAATATGCCCTTCCTGACAGCAGAGTCAATGCAGTTAGAGACTTAGAGGGTGTAAGGAGGTGTATTCTTGATGCAGTTCATAAGGCACAGGGGAGGGGATGTTCGCCGGGAATTTTAGGTGTATGTATCGGCGGTGACAGAGTTTCATCATACGAGGAGTCAAAGAGGCAGTTACTTAGAAGTCTTGATGACAGGAATAAGAATCCTGTTCTTGGTAAGTTAGAGCAGTCTATCATGAGGGATGCAAATAAATTAGGTATAGGTCCAATGGGATTCGGCGGGAGGACAACTCTTCTTGGAGTAAAGATCGGTTCTTTATGCAGGATACCTCCATCATACTTTGTATCTGTGACATATATGTGCTGGGCATACAGAAGGCGGGGATTTGAATATGAAAATGAGAAGGTGAAGAGATGGTTATACTAAATTCTCCAATATCAAAAAAGGATGTTGTGAAATTAAAAACAGGAGATACTGTTCATCTCAATGGTATTATAGTTACTGCAAGGGATGTTGCTCACAAGTATTTAATTGAAAATAGACCTAAAGAATATAAGAGACTCCTTAAAAATGGTGTCCTCTATCACTGTGGCCCTGTTGTTGACAGGGTTGGTAAGAAATGGATTATAGCAGCGGCAGGCCCTACAACAAGTATAAGGCAGGAGCCATATACTGCAGAGGTGATAAAAGAATATGGAGTATCCGGGATTATAGGGAAGGGCGGAATGGGTGACAGGACTCTAAATGCTTTGAAAAAATATAAGGCTGTATATTTTCATGCAATAGGCGGGCTTGCACAGGTTCTGGCAGAATGTGTCGTAGATGTAAAGGATGTTTTCATGCTGAAAGAATTTGGGAGTCCAGAGGCTATGTGGATTTTAGATGTGAGGGATTTTCCTGTAACTGTTACAATGGATTCTCATGGAAATAGTCTGCATAAGACAATGTATGAAAGGTCAGGGGCTATACTGAACAGTTTAATTACAAAAGGAGGATTATGAAAGCAAAGGATATTATGACTAAAGATGTTTTGACTGTATCTCTGGATACGCCTGTTAAAAAAGTGGCGGAACTGCTGGCAGATTATGAGATAAGTGGTGCACCTGTACTTGATGAGCATGACAGGGTAATCGGGGTAGTTACTGAGAGCGACCTTATTGAGCAGAAAAAGAATCTTCATCTGCCGACTGTGGTCACACTCTTTGAAGGGGTGTTATTTCTTGAGAGGCCCCAAAAGTTAAAAAGAGAGATAGAAAAGATGCTTGGGGCTACAGTGAAGGATATATACAGCAAGAAGGTAATTACTATTACTGAAGATACCTCTCTTGAAGATATTGCTACAATAATGTCTGAAAAAAAGGTTCATTTATTGCCTGTGCTTAAAGGGAACGAGCTGGTTGGTATTGTTGGGAAGGTGGATGTGGTAAGGGCACTGGCAAAATTATAAATAAAAATCTCTATGCCGAGAATTTTTGACAACATAGACCTTGAACTTTTAGAGCGTTCAGATTTTTGTGTTGGATATTTTAATATTAGAGGCTGGAAGCGGGTTGATTCGAGCTCTGAAAACCTAAAAAAGCGATTGATAGAATTAATTCGGAAATCTTGAATGAAGCAGTAAAACCATGAAGCTAACTGACAATGAAATACGGGACATAACCAAATACTTGGAGGAAGGCAAGCCGCTTCCTGATATGTATCGCTTTCTACTGTTCGGCGATAAGAGGGAGGTGGAGCTTGTCTGGAATGGCAAGACAAATGAGGTTACAAATGTTGTTCTGCCTTTTCAGGTTATTGAGCATGTGGATGAGCCGAGGGCTGAGAAGGATACAAGGATACAGACCTCTCTTTTTGATTTTGACAATCGTGGACGGCAGGTTAAAGGCTGGACAAATAAACTTATCTGGGGCGACAACAAACTCATACTTTCAAGTTTGAAGAACGGGCCGCTCCGTGAAGAGATAGAGGCGCAGGGCGGGCTCAAACTGATTTACATTGACCCGCCGTTTGATGTAGGCGCGGATTTTTCTATGGACATTGAAATAGGCGATGAGCAGTTCACAAAACAGCCGGGGGTTTTGGAGGAACTTGCATATAGGGATACATGGGGAAAAGGCGCTGATAGTTTTATTGCTATGATTTACGAGCGGCTTTCATTGATGCGGGATTTGCTGGCGGATGATGGAAGTATTTATGTGCATTGTGATTGGCGTCTTAATAGCTATATGCGACTTATTTTAGATGAGATATTTGGCAAAGATAATTTTCTTAATGAAATTATATGGACGAGGCGCACCAACACGGTAAAGGCAATATCCAAGAAATTTTCAATTAATACTGACAGCGTTTTTATCTATACAAAGACGAAGGATAACTACATATTCAACATTCAATATGGAGAGTATCCTCCAGAATATTTAGAGAGGTTTAAATATGAGGACGCAAGGGGAAAATATAGATGGCAGGTAATGGCAACTTATTCACAAGAACGATTAGAAAATCTAAAAAAAGAAGACCGTGTTAGGTTTTCAAATGACGCAAAATATCCAGAGTTTAAACAATACATATGGGAATTAAAAGGCCGTCCAATAGAAAATGTTTGGGATGACATAAACATGATCAATGCGATGGGTAGCGAGCGGTTGGGATATGAAACCCAAAAACCAGAAACCCTTCTTGAACGCGTCATTAAAGCCTCCTCAAGCGAAAACAACATTGTAGCCGATTTCTTCTGCGGCTCCGGCACTACATTATCCGTTGCTGAAAAACTTGGGCGCAAGTGGCTCGGCTCAGACCTCGGTAAGTTTGCCATTCATACTACCCGCAAGCGGATGATTGGCGTTCAAAGGGAGTTAAAGAAAGAAGGCAAAAACTACAGGGCTTTTGAGATTTTGAACCTCGGCAAATATGAAAGACAGCATTACATCGGCGTCAATCCAAGCCTTCGGGAAAAGGAAAAACAGAAACAGATTGCAAAAAAGGAAAAGGCATTTTTAGAACTTATCCTGCGCGCCTACCGCGCTGAAGGGGTTGAGGGGTTTAAAACCTTTCACGGCAAAAAAGCAGCGCGGCTTGTGGCTGTGGGACCGATTAATCTTCCTGTAACCCGTGTTTTTGTGGATGAGGTAATTAAAGAGTGTCTTTCAAATAAGATTACAAAGGTAGATGTCCTTGCCTTTGAATTTGAAATGGGGCTTTTCCCGAATATTCAGGAAGAGGCAAAGAAAAAGGGCATTGATTTAGCCCTCAAATATATTCCAAGAGATGTATTTGATAAACGGGCTGTGGAGAAGAATCAGGTAGTTTTCCATGATGTCTCCTACATTGAAGTAAAGCCTCATATAAAAAGCAATTCTGTTGCCGTAGAACTTACAGACTTTTCGGTTTATTATAATCAGGATTCTATTGCCAATGCAGAGGCAACATTAAAAAATGGAAAGAGTAAACTTGTGGTGGAAAACGGAAAGATTATAAAGGTGTCAAAAGATAAGGACGGCATTGTCCGCAGGGATATTTTGACAAAGAAATGGACTGACTGGATTGATTACTGGGCAGTGGATTTTGATTTTGAGAGCAAGAAAGAAGTTGTCCGAATACCGGTAAATCCTCCCCAGCCCCCTTTTTCAAAGGGGGGATTTGAAGAAAGATGGACAGGAGATTATATCTTTGAAAACGAGTGGCAGTCATTCCGCACCAAAAAAGACCGCACACTCGAATTAAAAAGCATATCCCACGAATGCACAAAAGGGCGGCGCAAGATAGCGGTTAAGGTGGTTGATATTTTTGGCAATGATACAATGAAGGTGGTGGAGGTGAAGATATAAGTGACAACCATTGATGAATTTAACAAGTGGCTGGAACACCCTGAAGACCGCAGCCTTGAATTCAAAACTGCTGAAAATAGTTTTGGTAAAGATACAGATCTTCCTGATTATTGCGCGGCTATTTCAAATGAAGGAGGTGGCAAATTAATTCTTGGCGTTACTAATGAAGGAAAAGTGGTTGGAACGAAATCTTTTTCAGGCACCCACAACACGTTATCTAACGAATTGCTTCAAAAGATCAAAATAAGGGTTGATGTTGAGGAGTTAAAACATCCCGAAGGACGCATTCTTATTTTTCACATACCATCCCATCCGCTGGGACAGCCAGTCAAGTATAAAGGTAAATATAAAATGCGGGCTGGAGAATCGTTGTCCGAAATGGATAATACCACATTAAAGAAACTTCTCAACGAAACAGAGACAGATTTTTCCAGCCAAATCGTAACGGATTTATCTTTAACTGATATAGATGATCAGGCAATAGATAACTTTAAAAAACTCTGGGCTAAAAAAGCGCAAAGAGACGATTATCTTTCTTATTCAAATGAGAAAACCTTACGCGCGATAGGGCTATTGTCTGAAAATGGATTGAATTATGCAAGCCTAATACTGTTTGGTAAGAAGGAAAAGATAGATGAGTTGGCTCCCGGCAGCGAAATTATCTATGAGTGGAGACAAGATTCAAAGAAAATACCGTATGATTATCGAAAGAACTGGCGAGAACCGTTTTTTAAGATTTATAACGATATATGGGAAACAATAAATGCGCGTAATATAAGATTCCCTTTTCAAGAAGGTCTCTTTCAACGGGAAATATATGCCTTTAGCGAAAAACCTATACGGGAAGCGACGCTTAATGCAGTAGCACATAGAGACTATACCATACATAATCGTTCTATTTTTATAAAAGTGTCGCCAGAGGAATTTCTTATTGAAAGCCCGGGAGGATTTCCTCATGGAATAACCATAGAAAATATTCTGCATGAAACCAATTGGAGAAATCGGCGCATTGCAGAAACTCTTGAGAAAGCAGGGTTGGTAGAGCGTTCAGGGCAAGGCATGGACGATATTTTTGAAAGCACAATTAAAGAAGGCAAGGGATTACCTGACTTATTAGGAAGCAATGACTTTTCTGTCAGGCTTAAAATTCCAGCACAAGTTAAAGATAAAAATTTCATTCTTTTTATTGAGAAAATAACAAGAGAAAGGCAAATAACACTATCCTTTGATGAAATTTACGAATTAGAGAAAATTCGAGAAAATCAACCTGTTACTAATGTAGAATATAAGAAAAAATTTCTTGATATAGGCATTATTGAAAGAGTTGGCAAAACCAGAGGCGCAAAATATATTTTATCCCATAAATATTATACACATGCAGGCAAGATAGGAGAACATACTAGATTAAGAGGAATTTCTCGCGAAAAATGCAAAACGCTTATACTTGAACATCTAAATAAGAATAAAGGATACTTACTTGATTTATGTGTTACCTTTCCAGAGTTGAAGCGAATGGATATTTCTAATTTATTGCAAGAATTGAAAAATGATAACAAAATTGAGCATATTGGGTCAAAAAGAAAAGGCTATTGGAAACTTAAGAACTAAATATAATTATATTTAGTTTTGCCTCTTTTTTTAAGGATTGATAAAAAAATCATATAGTTACAATGGTAATACTAAGTAATACTAAATATATTCTAAATATAAATTCTAAATAATAACTATGGCGATTAACTCTAAATTCCCTCAATTTATGTTAAGACAAGTTAAAAAATTTATTATATCAAAAACCCTATGCTCCTCAATCGTCAAAAGGCTTTATTAAACTACATCTCTATTGCTGGAGAAATTAAAAGCAAGACTTTGCTTGTAAAGGCGTTGTTTCTGCTTTGCGAGGAAGAATTGAAGCCGCGCGGCTGTTCGCTATACGATTTTTTTCCGTATAAATACGGACCTTTTTCATTTGGTTTAATGAAACTTGATATTCAAAGATTGATTAACGAAGGCATTATCTCTGATTTTCATTATCGTGTAATTGACAAGAGGCGCGCTGACAAAATAATTGACGGTTTAGACGATGCAATGTCTTCCGCTTTAGAGAGAATACATAAAACATACGGCAAAATGAGTGTGGGAAAAATTAAAGATTATGTTTATAGCCGCTATCCGTATTTTGCCATTCATAATGATAATAACCCAAGAGCGTATGCGCCGCATGACCCTGCCAATAGTCCATTGCTTCAGGAAGCGCGCATTTTTACGATAGGCTACGAAGGCAGAAGTTTAGACGCTTTTCTAAATACCCTTATTGCAAATAATGTTAAGGCGCTTGTTGATATCAGGAATAATCCTGTGAGCATGAAATATGGATTTACCGGCAGTCTGCTGAAACATTATGTGGAAGAGACAGGAATAAAATATATCTCTATACCTGAACTTGGCATAGAAAGCCGATATAGAAAAAATCTGGATGAGCAAGGGGATTATACGAATTTGTTTAAAATTTATGAAAGCGAAATTCTGCCGCAGAGAAATGATAAGATGGCTTTGCTAAAAAATTTGATTACGCAGGAAAAGCGGATAGCCTTGATGTGCTTTGAAAAAGATGAGCGAATGTGCCATCGTGGCATAGCGAGCCGTTACTTTCAGAATTGGTGCGGTAACAAATATGGAGTATCTCATCTCTAAAACAGGCGAAAGATTGCTCATAGAGAAGGTTAAGGTTTTGATTACAGTTAAAACCTATCCTTTGCCGTCAAAAGAATATCAAGAAGTTGTCTGCACGGCAGGAGTCAGAGAAGACGGAACTTGGATTAGGCTGTATCCAGTGCCTTTTCGGCATTTGCCATATGATCAATGGTATAAAAAGTATCACTGGATTGAACTTGAGGTTATTAAGCACGATAAGGATCCAAGGAGTGAAAGCTATAGACCTTATGGGAAAATAAAAATTATCAGTAAGATAGACACTAAAAATAATTGGGAAGAAAGAAAAAGATATGTCTTAAAACATATTGAGCCATCGTTGGAAACGCTGAAAGAAAAGAGCAAAAGCGGGGTATCTCTTGGCGTTATCAAGCCAAAAGAGATTTTAGATTTTATTGTTGAACCTGTGTCCGGCGAATGGAAAGATAAATGGCAAGCTCTTTTTAAACAATTAAAATTATTTGGAGAACAGCAAAAACCATTGGAAAAGATACCTTATAAATTCAGCTATAGGTTTACTTGCCGCGGAGAAAATTGTGCTGGCCATAAGATAATGATTGAGGATTGGGAAATTTATGCGCTATATCGCAATATGCTCAAGAAATATAGCTCTGAAGAAAAAGCTATTGAAAAAGTGAAGGAACAATATTTTCATAAGTTTCCAAAAGAGAAAGACCTTTATTTCTTTATGGGAACAACAAGAAAAGACCACCATAGAGGGACATTTGTAATAATTGGGGTATTTTGGCCCAAAAAGGAAATTTGAATATATGGCTCTTCACCCTAAATTCCCAAAATCTCCATACGAAATACTTGAACCCGATTACCGCTGGTTTCCGGCTGATGAGGCCTTGCGTGAGCAGGGATATGAAAAACTCTTGCCGCCTCTCGTTGCCTCCATTAGAAAAAAAGTTAAAGAATGGCGTGATGCTGACTATAAGGGCGCAAGTCCCACAAGCATCGCCCTTCTAAAGTGGTGGTTTGAGACTGAACATCTATTGCCGCAGGCAGATGGCACAGAGGTGAAATTCCAATACTATTTCGGGCAGCAGGAGGCGGTAGAAACAGTTGTGTATTTATATGAAGTTGCCGGGGTTAAAGATAAATACGATTTAATTAGATTTGACGGCTCTGGCGCTGTATCTGCCGGAATGTTTGCCGAGAATTGGAAAAGGTTTGTTATCAAGATGGCAACAGGAAGCGGCAAGACTAAAGTTATGAGCCTGCTCTTGGCGTGGAGTTACTTTCACAAAATATATGAGCCTGATTCAACCCTTGCAAGGAATTTTCTGTTAATAACCCCAAATTTAATAGTGCTTGACCGCATCAGAAGCGATTTTGACGGGCTTAAAATATTCTTTCAAGACCCTGTCCTGCCTGACAATGGCTACGAGGGGCAGAATTGGCGGGATGATTTTCAACTGACCCTGCATATTAAGGATGATATAGGAATCGTCAGAAAAACAGGGAATATCTTTCTTACAAATATCCACCGCGTGTATGAAGATAACAGCAAAGACCCGACTTTTGAGGATGAGGATACATCGGATTATTTTCTTGGCAAAAAGCCGGTTGGGGCTACAAATGAGTCAAAGATCAATTTAAGCGATATCGTGCGGGAGATAGATGAACTGGTTGTGCTGAATGATGAAGCCCACCATATACACGATGAAAAACTGGCATGGTTCAAATCTATTGAAGACATACATAATCGGCTTTTGCAAAAAGGCGGTGAATTGGCATTGCAGGTTGATGTAACAGCAACCCCAAAGCATAACAATGGGGCTATTTTTGTGCAGACGATCTCAGACTATCCTTTGGTTGAGGCGATTTATCAGGATGTTGTCAAGCATCCTGTGCTGCCTGATTCTGCCAGCCGCGCAAAATTAGTTGAAAAAAAGAGTTCAAACTATTGCGAAAAGTATGAGGACTATATACACCTCGGCTATCTTGAATGGAAAAAGGTATACGAGGAGCATATCAAGATAGGCAAAAAGGCTGTGCTTTTTATTATGACAGATGATACAAAGAATTGCGATGAGGTTGCCGAATATCTGGAAGACAGATACCAGGAGTTTAAGGATTCTATTCTGGTAATCCATACAAAAAATAATGGAGAGATTGCAGAGACATCATCAGGCAAGAGCAAAGAGGAATTGGAAATACTGCGAAAGGCAGCAAACGATATTGATAAAAGCGATAATCCATATAAGGCAATAGTGTCTGTGTTGATGCTCAAGGAAGGCTGGGATGTCAGGAATGTTACAACAATTGTCGGTTTGCGGCCATATAAGGCAAAAAGCAATATCTTGCCGGAACAGACACTTGGGAGAGGACTGCGCCGTATGTATGGGGATGAAAATGTCCCTGAACTTGTCACTGTAGTAGGCACTGATGCTTTTATGGACTTTGTGGAATCTATAAAGAGCGAGGGGGTAGAACTTGAACTTAGGAAGATGGGAGAAGGGACGGGGCCAAAAGCTCCCATAGTGGTAGAGGTTGACAATGAAAATGGGCAGAAAGATATTGAGAAACTTGATATTCAGATACCTGTGTTAAGTCCAAGAATTTACAGGGAATACAAAAATCTTTCAGAATTAGATGTGGCAAGCTTCAATCATAAGAGGCTGCCCATTAAACAATTCAGCGAGGAAGAAAAACGACAAATAGTCTTTAAGGATATTACCACCGGAGAGATTACTCATGCAACAGAGATGGATACTGATTTTGCGGCGAATTATCAGAGCGTTATAGGGTATTTTGCGCAGGTTATAATGAAGGAATTAAGGCTCGTAAGCGGATATGATATATTATATGGAAAGGTCAAGGAGTTCATACAAGCGCATCTATTTTCGGAAAGGGTTGATCTTGACGATTTAAATATTATTAGAAACTTATCCGAGATTGAGGCAACGAAAACTATTATAGAAATTTTTAAGAAACAGATTAACGAATTGACCGTTCTTGATAAGGGTGAGGCGGAGATAAGGGATTATATAAAAATCAGCAAATGCCGGCCTTTTGTTGTTAAAGAACAAGGCTATTTGATTCCTAAAAAGAGCATCTTTAATAAAATCATTGGGGACAGCCATTTTGAGCTTCAATTCGCCAGTTTTCTTGATGGATGCAATGATATTATTTCCTATACAAAAAACTTTTTTGCCGTGCATTTTAAAATAGATTATCGCAATGCCGAAGGGGCAATATCTGACTACTATCCTGATTTTGTTGTAAAGACTGCTGAAAAGGAGATTTATATTATTGAAACAAAGGGGCGTGAGGACTTGGATGACCTGCTTAAAATTAAAAGATTGAGCCAATGGTGCGATGATATTAACTCGGTTCAATCTGAAGTGCATTATGCGTGGCTTTATATAAAGCAGGAAAAATTTGAGAAATATTCTCTGAAGAATTTTACTGAACTGAGGAATGCGTTTAAGGGTGAGGAGCTGGATTTCATCGTCAATTACGACCTCAAATACAGAATGGAAAGGGAGAGAGGTAATGAGGAAGAAGGATAATCTAATGGATGTTTATGAACCACTCCTCTAAAAATCACAATCATGTCGTTTTTAGATGGTCTCTTATCAAAATATGACAGAAGACCACGCCTGTAAAGGCGTGGATGAATGTCATCCTTACAGGGAGTTTGAGGGTATGTAGCCCTCAATATGATAAATACTCCTTAACATAAGTGCCACTGGCGTAAGCCAGTGGGTATCTACTCGTGGCTAATCTATATATGGAATTAATTTCATCAAGTCATGAGGAGACTCAAAAAATCGGAAAGGCTATTGGAAAATTGCTGACAGCAGGCGATGTTGTATGTCTCTACGGCGACCTTGGTTCCGGCAAGACCTGTCTCGCACAGGGGATAATAAAGGGGTTAGATGTGGCAGAGGATAAATATCTAAGAAGCCCCACCTTTACACTCATAAATCAATATAAGGGAAGGATGCCTGTATGCCACTTAGACCTATATCGGTTGGATAATATTAACGAGGTTGAGGATATAGGTATTGAGGAGCATATGTGCGGAGATGAGGTTGTAATAATAGAATGGGCGGAACGGATGGAGAAACTTCTGCCTGAAAAGAAGATTGATATACATATTTCTTCCGGTGGTATCAATACAAGGAAATTTATAATTTCATGTCCAGATAATATGGTGAAGGGGTTAACTCCCTAACTCCTCAACTCCTTAACTCGTAACTCTTTTCCCTTTACAACTATTATTTGCTGTGGCACAATATTTGCGTATAACAAAAATTCTTTTGAGTGAATGTGAAAAAGGTCATTAGCTTAAGATGGTTTTTAATTATTATAATACTATCGGTAGCCTCTCTTACAGCGTTTTATCTGGTTACAAACAGTTCCAGAAATGTAAGCTATATGCCTGTAGAGATAGCAAAGAAAGGGATAGACCTCATCATGAGGAGGGTTCGGTTGGTTGAAAAGAAAGGCGGGCAGAAGGAATGGGAGCTGGTTGCGAAGAGGGCAGAGTTTAGCAAATCGGAAAATAAAATAAATATGGAGGATATAAGGGCGACCTTCTATCCTAAAGACAGGAAACCGGTTACTATAAGCTCAAAAAAAGGGATAGTGAATAATGAAAATAAAAATATAGAATTGAATGGTGATGTCTTTATAAAATCTGATGACGGATTTAAACTGAATACAGATAATCTCACATGGGTTGCATCGGAGAGGATACTAATGACTGACGATTTTGTAGAGATAACAGGAGATAGGTTCAAAATTACCGGCAACGGGTTTGTTTCAAATATAGATTCACATGATATAAAGATAAAGAATAAGGTAGAGGCAGTGTATAATTAATGAAAACGGGAGTCAGAAGTCAGGAAAAGATAGTAAGCAGTAGGCAGTATGCAGTAAGCAGAAAAACCATCTATTGTTTACTGCCTACTCCTTACTGCCTACTGCCTACTGCCATCTGCTTACTGCTTACTGTTTACTGTCTTCTGCCTCTTAAGTCATATGCTGAGGAAGAGGGCGTTAAAGAGGAGAATGCCCCTATCAAGATTACATCCGGCAGGATGGAGACTCAGAACGGGAAAAATGTTGTATCCTTTATGGAGAATGTGGTTGCAAAAAAAGGGGATATGACCATATATGCAAACAGGCTTGATGTATATAGCGATAAGGACAAAAAAAAATTAATAAAGATAATTGCAGAAGGGGATGTTAGAATAGAAAAAGGGCTGAAGACAGCCACAGGGGCGACGGCTGAATATTATGATGAAGGACAGAAGCTTATTTTAAGAGGCAATCCAAAGTTAAAGGAAAAGGATAATTTGATTGAGGGGAGTGAAATTATCTATTATATAAAAGAAGAGAATGTGACTGTTCATGGTGATGAGAAAAAGAAGGTGGAGGTAACCCTTTTCCCTGAAGAGAAGAAATAGGGATAAGAGGGATAAAAAAATTGCAGGTATTAAAAGCGGTAGAACTGGTAAAGGCATTCAAGGGCAGGAAGGTTGTAAACAGTGTAAATGTTGAGATTAAAAAGGGTGAAGTTGTAGGGCTTTTGGGTCCAAATGGTGCCGGAAAGACAACTACATTCTATCTGGTTGTAGGGCTGACAAGGCCTGAAAGCGGAAATGTATTCCTGGGCGAAAAAGAGATTACCTATCTCCCCATGTATCAGAGGGCGAGGCTGGGAATCGGCTATCTCCCCCAGGAGGCATCAGTATTCCGTAAGCTGACTGTAGAAGAGAATATCCTGGCAATTCTTGAGACGACGAGGCTGGCGAAGAGAGAAAGACAGGAAAAGGCAGATATGCTCATGGAAGAACTGAATATACTCCATGTGAAGGACACAAAGGCATATGCACTTTCAGGCGGCGAGAGGAGGAGGGTTGAGATATGCAGGACACTTGCAACATCCCCCTCTTTTATACTGCTGGATGAACCTTTTGCAGGGATAGACCCTATTGCAGTAGTGGATATTCAGAATATTATATTGCAGTTGAAAAAAAAGATGGGGATGGGGATATTGATAACTGACCACAATGTAAGAGAAACATTGGAAATTACGGACAGGGCATATATAATAAATGAAGGCGAGATTATTGACAGCGGCAGCCCATCTGAGATAGCAAGGAGCGAAAAAGCAAGGAAATTTTATCTGGGAGAGAATTTTACCCTATGATGAGTTGGTGAGTTTAGGAGTTAAGGAGTTATAGAGTTAACTCCCTCACTCCTTAACTCTTGAACTCCTTAACTTTTTTATGGCAAATGAAATTAAATTAACATTAAGACAGACGCATAAGCTGGTGATGACCCCGATGCTCCAGCAGGCGATAAAGCTTCTGCCTCTTGCAAGGCTTGATTTAATCAACCAGATTAATCAGGAACTAACTGAAAATCCCCTGCTTGAAGAAGAGATTGTTCAGGTAAAGGAGGAGAGTTCTGAAAGCAATGGTTCTGCTGAATCTACTACCGATATAGAATACACAAAGGATAAAGGAGAAGAGAATAAAACGGATATTGACTGGGAGACATATTTTCAGGATAATTTTTATCCGCAGTTCCCTTCAGGGGGGTATACACCTGAAAGGCCGCCGATTGAAAATACTATTAGACAGAAGACCTCTTTGAGGGAGTATCTTGTATGGCAGCTTAATCTTTCAGCGGAGGATGATAGGGACAGGTATATCGGCACAATAATCATTGGAAATATTGACGATGATGGATACATGAGAAGCAGCACCGAGGAGATTGCCCAAAGTGTGAATGTGACGGCAGATGATGTGGAAAAAGTGCTTGGGTTTATCCAGTCTTTTGACCCCTCTGGGGTGGGTGCAAGGGACATTAAAGAGTGTCTTAGCCTTCAGATAAAAAATAAGGGACCTACTAGTTCTTTGGCAGCACTCCTTATTGATAGATTTTTAGATGTATTGGAGGAGAAAAACTTTCAAAGGATATCCAAAGAGGTAAATGCGCCACTAAAAGATATTGTTGAGGCGGTGAAGATTATAAAGGAATTGAACCCAAATCCTGGCAATAAATACAGCCCTACAGAGATTCAGTATGTAACTCCGGATGTTGTTGTAGTAAAGGCAGCAGATGATTATCAGGTAATGCTTAATGATGAGGGGATACCAAGACTCAAGGTAAGCCCCTATTATCAGGAGATATTAAAAAATAAAAATAAGAATGAAGCAAAAGAATATGTTGAGGAAAAATTCAGGTCAGCGGTATGGTTTATAAAGAGCATTGAACAGAGGAGACAAACTATTTATAAGGTGGCAAAGAGCATTGTCAGGTTTCAGAGGGAGTTTCTTGATAAGGGGCTTACCCATCTCAAGCCCCTTGTTTTAAGGGATGTTGCTGAGGATATAGGCATGCATGAGTCAACAGTAAGCAGGGTTACTACAAATAAATATATATATACACCGCAGGGGATGTTTGAGTTAAAATTTTTCTTTCATAGTGGAATAAATTTATCGAATGGCGATATGATGTCCTCTGTAAGGGTGAAAGATATGATAAAGGAAGCTGTGGGAGGGGAATTGGCAGTAAAGCCCTTCACAGACCAGCAGCTTGTGGAAGTTCTGAAAAATAAGGGGATAAATATAGCAAGAAGAACTGTAACAAAATATAGAAAAGAGTTAAAAATTTCTTCTACAAGCAAGAGGAAGAGGAGATTTGAATATTAAAGCATAATAAAGTTAAAAGTGATAAAGTTTATAAAGTTATAAAGTTGTTGAACTTGATAAACTTGATACTTTATTTTAGGGAGGGGAAAAATGCAGGTTAGTGTAACAGGCAGGAATATTGAGATGACAGATGCATTAAAGAAGTATGCGGAGGAAAAGGTTCAGAAGGTGAAGAAGTTTCTTAATACTACCATTGATGCCCATGTAATACTCGCTGTGGAAAAGTTTCGCCAGAAGGCAGAGGTAACAATCAATGCCAACGGTGTAAAGATTCACGGGGAAGAAGTAACGGAGGATATGTATTCCTCTATAGATAAGGTTATGGACAAAATAGACAGGCAGGTGAGGAAACACAAAGAAAGGATATGGGCATTAAAAAATAAGCAGCATGAAAAAGATGTAAATATAAAGATGGATATAATCGCAAAGGAGAGTATAGAAGAGGTGGGCGATACGCCGCATCATATTATAAAGACAAAGAGTTTTGCCTATAAACCCATGTCTGTTGATGAGGCAGCTATGCAGATGGACCTCCTTGGATATGAATTTCTTGTGTTCAGGAATTCAAATAATGGAAGGATAAATGTCCTGTATAAGAGAAAAGATGACAATTACGGACTGATTGAACCCGAATAATGAAGATAACAGAAATTTTAGATGCAGATTCTATCATCGCTGACCTGAAGGCAGAGGGAAAAAGGGATGTAATCTCTGAACTGGCAGAACCGCTGGTTAAAAGCGGAAAGGTGAGGGATAAAAATAAACTGCTTGATGCCCTTATGGAGAGGGAGAGACTCGGCAGCACAGGTATAGGTGAAAATGTAGCAATTCCTCATGCCAAATCAAATGAGATAGAGACAATTGTGGCGACATTCGGGCGGTCAAACAGTGGCATCAATTTTGACTCCCTTGATCAGAAACCTGTTTACTTTATATTTTTGCTTATAGCACCTGAGAAGTCGGCAGGTATACATTTAAAGACATTGGCACGAATTTCCAAGCTTCTGAAAAATCCTTTATTCCGTCAGGATTTGATGAAGGCAAAGAATGAAAAGGAGATTTACGAGGCTATTTCAAGAGAAGATTCAAAATTGATATAAAAAAAGTGATTAAGGGGTCGAGAGGTCAAGCGAAACAAACCCTCGAATCCTTGAACCCTTGAACCCTTTTTAAAATGATAGGCACAGTTATAGTAACTCATGGAAATCTGGCTGCTGAACTTTTAAAGACAGCAGAGGCGATAGCAGGAGATAAAATTGACATTGTGTCTGTTTCCATAGACAACAATGAAAGTCCGGAGGCTGTCAGGCAGATGGTAAAGGCTGCTATAAAATCAGCCGATAAGGGAGATGGTGTGCTTATCTTAACAGATATGTTTGGAGGGACACCCTCTAATATCTGCATATCGTTTTTGGATGAGTTTATGGCGGAAGTGGTATCCGGCGTTAATCTTCCGATGATACTTAAAGTCCCTTTTATTAAGGAGAAGAGGAGTCTGATAGATGCAGCAAATTTTATAAAGGAATACGGGCAGAAAAATATATCTGTGGCTACGGATTTACTGCATAAAAATCAGATTATCAAAAATTAAATTAATGGAGACTATTGCAGTTATTATTAAAGATGAGCTCGGGTTGCATGCGAAACCGGCGTTTCGTCTGGCACAGCTTGCAAATAGTTTTAAATCAGAGCTTTTAATAGAAAATAATGAGAGAAAGGTGAACGGTAAGAGTGTTTTAGAGATACTGACTTTATCAGCCAATAAAGGGAGTGAGATTAAATTGGTAATTACAGGCGAAGATGAAAAGAATGCAGCAGACGGATTGAAGAAGCTTCTAAATGACAGCCTTGGTGAAGGTAATGGAAAATAATAAAAACAAGACGACTGCTCAAGATTATAAAGGTATAGCGGCATCACCTGGTATAGCAATAGGAAGGGTGTATATTCTTGACAGGGCAAAACCGTGCATATTGAGGCATGCCATTGCGGATTCTCATATTGAGAATGAGATACAGAGGTTTAATCAGGCTTTGGAAAAATCAAAGACACAGTTAATGGAGATAAGGGAAAAGGCAAAAAAGGACATTGGCTCAAATCATCTCTATATGCTTGATGCCCATATAATGATGCTGAAAGATGACACCCTTGTGGAAAATACCATAAACTTCATAGGAGGGCAGAAGGTTAACGCAGAGTGGGCATTGAAAGAATCACTGGAAGGTTTTTTGAAAAAGTTTGAGAATATAAGTGATGAATACATCAGTGGAAGGAAAAAGGACATTGAGCAGGTTGTATACAGGATATTGAGGAATATGATAGGGCATCATCTGGAGAGCCTTGCAGATTTGGAGGAGCCTGTAATAATTGTAGCGCATGATCTGACACCGTCTGATACTATCCAGATGAAGAGGGAGAAGGTGCTCGGTTTTGCTACTGATGCCGGGGGGAAGACATCTCATACAGGCATTATGGCATCTGCATTTGAAATTCCTGCCGTGGTTGGGCTTAAGAATATAACTGAGAAGGCAAAGAACGGTGATTCAATTATTGTGGATGGGATTGACGGCTCGGTTATCCTTGCCCCGGACGCCGATACATTTCATTTGTTCTTAAAAAAACAGCAGAGGTTCAGGTATTATGAAAAGGAGCTATTAAAATCAAAGGACCTGCCAGCAATAACAAAGGATGGCCAGAGGGTTAAGCTCATGTCAAACATTGAGTATTCTGACGAGGTTGATCTTGCAATAAGATACGGGGCAGAGGGGGTAGGGCTTTACAGGACAGAATATCTCTATATAAATAAGGATGGACTTCCGACAGAGGAGGAGCATTTCCTTGATTATAAGAAAGTTGCAATGCGGGTAAAAAACAGTTACTCAATCATACGAACATTAGACCTCGGCGGAGATAAGTTTATCTCTGAATCAAAGACTGATAAGGAGAATAACCCTGCCCTCGGTTTAAGGGGCATAAGGCTATGTCTCAATAGAATAGATATTTTTAAAACACAGCTCAGGGGCATTTTGAGGGCAAGCCATTATGGGAGGCTGAAACTCATGTATCCTATGATTTCAAGTGTTGATGAATTGAGGGATGCAAACCAGATACTGGAAGATGTAAAAGGCGAGCTTAAATCAAAAGGAATCCCGTTTGATTCAGAGATTGAAGTTGGGGCTATGATAGAAACACCATCGGCATCTGTTATTACAGACCTTCTCTCCGAAGAGGTTGATTTCTTTAGTATAGGGACAAATGACTTGATTCAGTATACTTTGGCAATGGACAGAATAAATGAGCATGTTGCATATCTGTATCAGCCGCTCCACCCTGCAGTCTTGAGGATGCTTAAAAATATCATATCATCCGCAGAAAAGACAGGAATTCCTGTAAGTATTTGTGGTATGATGGGCGGTGATAATATACATACACTGATCCTTTTGGGGATGGGGAGGATAGAGTCTATAAGCATGGATCCCCACTCTATCCCGAAGGTTAAGAAATTTATACGGCAGATAAAGTATGAAGATGCGGTGAGGGTGGCACATGAGATATTAAAATTAAAATCAACGGATGATGTAAAGAAATATTTAAGCGAAGAGATACCACGGATATATCCAGAGGATATGGAAGAGTATAACTTTTCTAATAAATCAATGTTAAGTAGAAAGGAGGATGCCTCAGAATTACAAATTGCAGGTTGAAAATTTAAAAAATAAAAAATATAATTCAAACTTTAAAATTCAATTTAGGTTAAGGAGGATTAGTTAATGGGCAGGACAAATTATTTTTTTACTTCTGAATCGGTGACCGAAGGTCATCCTGATAAAATCGCAGACCAGATTTCTGATTCAGTTCTTGACGCAATCTATACAGAAGACCCTCACGGGAGGGTGGCATGTGAGACACTGGTAACCACAGGGCTGATATTTGTTGCAGGCGAGATTACCACAAAGGCTTATGTGGATATTCCAAAGATAGCAAGGGATGTCATAAAGGATATCGGCTATACAAGGGCAAAATACGGATTTGATTATGAGACATGCTCGGTAATCACATCTATAAAGGAGCAGTCCCCTGATATTGCTATGGGGGTTGACAGGGGCAAGGAAGAGGAACAGGGGGCAGGCGACCAGGGGCTGATGTTTGGATATGCAACAAATGAGACTCCGGAATTGATGCCCATGCCGATATCGCTGGCACATAAGCTTACAATGAAGCTTTCAGAGGTTAGAAAGAAGGATGTTGTCCCATATTTGAGGCCTGACGGAAAGTCTCAGGTTACAGTAGAATATGCTGATGGAAAGCCTGTGAGAGTAGATACAGTGGTTATATCTACCCAGCATAGCCCTGATGTAACCCTGAAAGAGATTAAGGAGGATATGATAGAGAAGGTTATAAAGCCTGTTATTCCGCATAAACTCTTAAATGAAGAAAAGATTAAATATCACATAAATCCTACAGGGAGATTTGTTGTTGGGGGTCCAATGGGGGACTGTGGGCTCACAGGTAGAAAGATTATAGTTGATACATACGGAGGGGTAGGGAGTCATGGAGGAGGTGCATTTTCAGGAAAAGACCCTTCAAAGGTGGACAGGTCGGCATCTTATATGGCAAGATATGTAGCAAAGAACTTGGTAGCATCAGGGATAGCAGATAAGTGCGAAGTTCAGATAGCCTATGCCATTGGTGTTGCTGAGCCTGTATCAATTATGATTGATACATTTAAGACAGAAAAAATTCCGCTAAAGAAGATAAATGAGCTTGTGAGGGAATTTTTTGACATGAGGCCTGCAAAGATTATAAAGCATCTGAATTTGAGAAGGCCAATATACAGGAAGACTGCCGCCTATGGCCATTTCGGGAGAGAACTGCCCGAGTTCACATGGGAAAAAACTGACAAGGCTGATGCAATAAGAAAGGCAGCAGGACTATGAATTTATGATTTACGATTTCTGATTTAAGATTTAAAAAATCAAAAATCCTAAATCTAAAATCTAAAATTAATTAGGGGGATTAATGAAACCGAATTTAAAGGTAGTTGAGAAAGAAATGAATTATGATGTGAAGGATATTACACTTGCTGATAAGGGAAAGAAGAGGATTGAATGGGCAAATAATGACATGCCGGTTCTCAAATTGGTCAGAGATAGATTTGAAAAAGAGAAGCCTTTCGCAGGGCTTAAGATGTCAGCATGCCTCCATGTTACAGCGGAGACTGCAAATCTTGTCAGGACACTTAAGGCTGGCGGGGCTGATATGCTTTTATGTGCATCAAATCCCCTGTCAACACAGGATGATGTTGCGGCGGCACTTGTGAAACATTATCAGATTCCTGTATATGCAATAAAGGGTGAAGATAATGAGACATATTACAGCCATATAGAGGCAGCAATTAAGCATAATCCTGTAATAACTATGGATGACGGTGCTGACTTGGTATCTGCCATTCACTCCAAATATCCTCAAATGAACAAACAAATAATTGCCAGCATGGAGGAGACAACTACAGGCGTAATAAGGCTCAGGGCTATGGAGAGGGATGGGGCATTAAAATTCCCTGTAATTGCAGTGAATGATGCAGAGACAAAACATTTTTTTGACAACAGATACGGGACAGGACAGTCAACAATTGATGGTATAGTAAGGGCGACGGATATACTCCTCGCAGGAAAGAGTGTTGTGACTGCGGGTTACGGATGGTGCGGCAAGGGATTTGCCATGAGGGCAAAGGGGATGGGTGCAAATGTTATAGTTACAGAGATAAACCCTGTCAAGGCTATTGAGGCTGCAATGGACGGATTCAGGGTTATGCCGATGATGCAGGCTGCAAAAGAGGGGGACCTCTTCTGCACCCTTACAGGAGACATGCATGTAATAAGGAAAGAGCATATAGAGGTTATGAAAGATGGTGCCATGCTCTCCAATTCAGGCCACTTTGATATAGAGATTGATATAAAGGGATTAAAAGAGTTATCAGTGAAGGTTAATAAAAATGTGAGGGATTTTGTTGATGAATATATATTGAAAGACGGCAGGAGGATATACTTATTGGGAGAGGGGAGGCTTATAAATCTTGCTGCTGCTGAGGGACATCCTGCCTCAGTTATGGATATGAGTTTTGCGGTTCAGGCACTTGCATCCGAATATGCTGTAAAACAGAAGGGTAATTTAAAAGCCAAAGTTTACAATGTCCCAAGAGAAACTGATGAATGGGTTGCATCACTTAAGCTTAAATCCATGGGTATAAAGATTGATGAGTTAACAGATGAGCAAAAGAAGTATCTGGAGTCATGGGAGATGGGAACATAAAACCAGTGGTCAGTGTCAGTGTTTAGTGTCAGCAAAAAAATCTTTTACTGACACTGACACCGATCACTGACACTAAAGAGGGAGGGTTTATGCCAGAGGAAAAGGATGATGAGTTGGAGGATTTTGAAAAGGAATTACTCAATAAGGCAGAGGCACCCGGGGGCTCAAAGAAGAAAGCTGTAATGTTTCTTGTAGTTGTAATTATATTGGGAGGTGTATTTGTTGGAATTAAATACCTCTCTTTATTAAAGAAACCTGCTGAAAAAGTAGAGATTGTTCAGCCGTCTGCTCTTATAAAGGAGGTATTACCGCCGATAGAAGAGGCTCCATCACCGCCGCTTCCTGAAGTAAAAGAGGCTCCTGTTGTT
>MHDO01000140.1 GCA_001805005.1 Nitrospinae bacterium RIFCSPLOWO2_12_39_16 | reverse complement strand
GTAAGGCATGAGATTAAAAATGGCTGTAGAGGGCATAAAAATCTTTTACTTTGACAAGTAGTGGATAAGAATAAAGTTCAAAATAAGAGATTTGACCCTCAATGCTCAGTATTTTTAGCAAATATAAAATACCGGGAAACCCCATAGATTTATTTTGCAGTGTGCAATTCATCTTCAACCTTTTCTGCCAGAAACATCTTTAATAAGGACTGATAAGGGACATCTCTTTTATTGGCAAGTATCTTGAGTTTCTCAATCAGATATTCGGGCAGCCTTATAGAGATTGTTTTTGTAGAAGGTTTCAGATTAGGAAAACGGGCTTTAAACATCTTTGATTTATCAAAGTAATCAGTAGAGTCATGAGTCGCCCAGAATTCTCTTTCCTCGTCTTCTGATTTAAATTTTGGCATTGATTTAAGTTTATTTTTGCTCATTGTATAGCCTCCTCTCTTTAAAACTCATATTTCTTGCAGAAACAACCCTTATCAGATTTTTCCTCAAAGTAAAGATTACAGTTAAAAGCCTGCCAGCCTTTGTCTGCCCTAATGCCCTAAAGCGTTTTTCCTTATGGCTGTGCTTCTCATCAGGTGTTATATATAATGGCTCATTAAAGAATATCTCCTCGCATTCAAGATAATGGACTTCATGCTTCTCATAATTCTTTATAACATTGCCTCTATCCCAATCAAACCCCTCAATGTTGGTTAGCAGGTTTTGTATTTCTTGCTGTTTCATATAATGTATATGTTAAATATATGCAAATAATAAAAACCTGTCAACATCTAAACACCATCAATGAATCAAAATCTTTTACTTTGACAAGTGGTGGATAAGAATAAAGTTCAAAACAAAAGATTTCCTATGGTCAAAAATAAAAGGGGAAATAACTTATACAAAAGGAGGTAAATTATGATTTATTATTGTTTTCAAATTCTGGTGGCACTGCTTCGCCCATTAGAATTGCAACTCCTGTAGTAATGAGGGTTTTTATATCAGTAACTCCTCTGGTAGCCTTTAAAACATTCTCTACCTTTATTGCACAATCGCTACAGCAAAGTCCATCTACTTTAAGCTCTATTGTTTTCATGAATAAAGACTTAATTAGGCACAGATTTACAGACTTTAAGATAAGAAAAATAGATTTTAGTCAGTGAAAGTCCGTGGCAAAAGATTTTATAATTTTCTATGCATAAATCAATACTTACTTACATAATATCCCTTTTCTTCTCCTCAAATTCCTCTTTACTTATCTCCCCTTTTGCATACCTCTTTTTTAAAATATCAAGGGCTGATTCTTCTGTTCTGCCCTCTATCCTACTCTGGCTACCTATCCATTTAATCAGTACAACTATTCCAACAATTACAAGAACCCAGAAGATGAGCATGAATATCGGTCCAAACTACCAAAAACCCCACCAATACTGGTGCATTGTCTCAGGTGTCATAAAAATCACCTCCCTATTATGATTTAGTAGCCACAATAATCTGGGCAATACCTCTGAATAATATTATAACCTCTTCCACAATAAATCCAGCATCCTTTATCTCGTTCAACAAACCCCTCTTCATCATATCCCTTGCTGTATCGGTCTCTACAAGCATAAGGATTTTGAATAAGAATCTTGCAAATAGTCCTCCGGGATTACCAAAATCTGCTACTACAAAAATTCCAGAGGGTTTAAGCACCCTGTGTATTTCCCTCAAGGTATTAACCCTCCCCTCATGTATCATCTCATGTAGTGCCAGAGAAATATGGGCTTTATCAAAATAGTTATCAGGATACGGGATATCCTCTGAATTTGTATTGAGAAAGGAGATATTTGCAGATTTGACCTTGCTTTTTGCAATCTTTATCATGTTAGGTGAAAGGTCTATCCCCACCACTTCACTATTTGCACCCACCATCTCTCCTATCATTATTAAAGATGTCCCTGTGCCGCAGGCAGCATCAAGAACCTTATCACCCGACTTAATACTTAATAAGTTAAGAACCCTCTTTCTTATTTTTCTCTCTCCTCCAACAAAATATCCAAGTGCACGGATTAAGGGGTCATATAGCCATGCTATCTTATTAAATTCATTCCTGTAATAACCAGAGGTTTTATTCTGTGTCATACTTTACTAATATTACCATTGATAACTAAGCTGTAAGGAATTTCTGAAAGTGTATTTTTCTGCCTGCTCATTTAACCCGACCCCAACACCTATACTCAGAAGTGCTTTTTCATGTAACTGGATATCAATATTGGGGACGATATAATGGGACTGTTCAGAAGCCGTCTTCATTTCCCCTAAATCTCCGTGAAACTCCAATCCAAGTGTAACCTTATCTGAAAGTCCATACTGAATTGCATTTGCATAGAAATAGGTTAGTCCCAAGGGGTCATCTGTATATCTGTAGAAAAATCCCGGGCTGATAATAATAGCAAATGAGTCTATAGACTTTGAAAATATTGTCCTCAGCTCAGTACTATCCGAATATTTCTCCTGTGAAAGAGGTTCTGTATAATTTCCTGACTTAAATGCCCATTCATTGTTCAGACGAAAATCAAACCATGGACTTTCAAATACAGCAATATTGAATTCAGTCTTTATCAGATTAATCCTGAAGTTATTATCATCGGCGTTAGGACTCTCAGATTGACTATCGCCATCAAAATAGATGGATTGAGACCATCGCTCGGTAATACCTGTCTCTATTTCAATCTCATGATACATTACATTTCCCACATCACCTGTCGCCGTTGGAATGGAAGATGAAGGGATATAGTCATTTACATATGTCATCCATGTAACACCTTTCTCAGGCCTTTGTGGACCATAGAGTTTTAAATGCCGCGCTTCAGCATTTTGGAAGAACCCGAAAAACAAAGTGGCAAATATTACAACAGATACATTGAATAGGATTAATCTTTTACCCATAGAAGCGGCCTCCTTTAAATGAGTTTTTGATTGAAACATTTTAATCTATGTCGCTTCTTACTTCAACAACTAAAGGGACATTTAATTTTAGCCACAGATTTAAAAACAAGCCCCTGAATGATTCTATCAGAGGCTAAACCTTAACCTCTTAATCCTGTTAACCCCGTTAGATAATGGCATGTGAACAGAAATATCTTCTTAATATAAGCAAATATCTAACGGGGTTAATCTGCGTCCAATTAAGTCTTCATTGTCCTTCATTTAAACCTCCACCCTCTTCTCTGCAAACCATCTGTAGAGGGTTGGCAATACAATGAGTGTTAAAAGTGTTGATGTTGTTAGACCACCTATGACTACAGTTGCCAGAGGCTTTTGAATCTCAGAACCTGGACCTGTGGCAAAGAGTAGCGGGACGAGACCGAGTATAGCAACCATTGCTGTCATGAGGACGGGTCTCAATCTCTTTTCACAGCCTGTAATAACCGCCTCCTCTGCATCCATGCCTTCCTCACGAAGCTTATTAATGTATGAGACAAGGACTATGCCGTTTAAGACTGCCACTCCGAAGAGTGCGATGAAACCGACAGAGGCAGGAACACTTAGGTATTGCCCTGAAATCCATAGCCCTGCAATCCCGCCTATCAGTGCCATAGGGAGATTCAGGAGTATGAGTGTGGCATATCTTACCGAATTAAAAGTTGAGAATAGAAGGAAAAATATCAGGGCAATGGAGAGTGGAACAACGATGGATAGCCTTTTCATAGCCCTCTGCTGATTCTCAAACTGTCCGCCCCATGAGACATAATAGCCGACCGGGAGTTTAACCTTCTGAGAGAGCAGCCTCTGCCCCTCTGCTACAAAACTTCCAATATCCCTTCCCTCTACATTCGCCTCTATAACAATCCTCCTCTGACCCTCCTCTCTGTTTATACTGGATGGACCCTCCACTATTCTGATATCTGCAATCTCCTTCATGGGAATCCGTGCCCCATTGGGGGCGCTCACGAAGAGATTGCCGATTGCCTCTACATTCCCGCTCCACTCATCCGGGAGTCTTACTATTATGCCGAATCGTTTCTGTCCTTCAATGAACTCCGAGACTATCTTTCCTATCCTAATTGTCTCAACAACCTCATTCATATCGGCTATATTTATACCGTAGCGAGCCATAGCCCTTCGGTCTGCCTTAATCTCCATGTAAAACTGCCCTGCAATCTGCTGAACCCGTAAATCAGCAATTCCTCTTACACCTTTTAAGACAGATGCAATATGAGATGCCTTCTCCTGAAGAATCTTCATATCCTCTCCAAAGAGCTTGACGGCAATCTGTGCCCTCACGCCTGAGACAAGCTCATCCACCCTCATCTGGATAGGCTGGGAGAAGACAAAGGCAATACCTGGTATCTTCTCTATAGTCTCCCGCATCTTATCCTGAAGCTCTGCTTTTGTTTTAAACCGCCATTTTTCATGGGGCTGAAGGGCAATAAAAACATCCGACAACTCAGGTCCCATCGGGTCTGTCCCTATCTCATCTGTCCCTGTCCTGTTTACAATGGTCTTTACCTCAGGGAACTTCATCAATTCCCTCTCTACAATGGTTGAGATATTGAGTGAGTCCTCAAGGGCTATGCTGGGAAGCCTCATAATATTGATGACAATAGAGCCTTCATCTATTTGAGGGACAAACTCCATTCCTATAAAAGGAACGAGGAGAAGGCTCCCTATAAACAGGGATATTGCAATGGTGAGGACTACCCATCTCTGCTTCATTGCAAAGGATAAGATCGGTCTGTAGATATAGATTGCCCCCCTTACAATAAAACTCTCTCTCTCTTCAGTGGGCTTTAGAAAGATGAGGCAGAGGACAGGGACGACAAAGATGGAAAGCATGAGAGAAGAGAGGAGGGCAATAACTACTGTAAATGCGAGGGGGCTGAACATCTTCCCCTCCATCCCCTCAAGTGTCATAAGGGGGATAAAGGTAATGGCTATTATCAATTCTCCGAAGAGTGACGGCTTCCTTACTTCAAGGATAGATTCCAGAACCGTTAGAACAGTATGTTTTTCTGTGCCTTTTTCAGATAGGTGCCTCTGGACATTCTCCACCTGAATGATTGCTGCATCCGCAACCATACCGAGGGATATGGCAAGTCCGCCAAGTG
>MHDO01000139.1 GCA_001805005.1 Nitrospinae bacterium RIFCSPLOWO2_12_39_16 | reverse complement strand
CTGTTTTATCCAATGACAGGCTATCACCTGTTCAGCACGTTTGTTTTGTATTGTGAAACCGCTATCCTGTGAGCCGCCAGCATAGGGATCACTACTCCAGTTCCAGAGCATCACACCATAACTCCATTTGCCTTTTAAGGCATCCAGCCAGATGTCCAGCACCAGTGCCTGTAAGTCTTCGTCAGGCGGATTTGCTTGAATATCAACTCCCTGCCACTCCCATGGTTTGAGCTGTGCTCCGTAGCGTGAAGGAATGCCAACCTCGGCAATCCATAAGGGTTTTTTATATTGTATGCTGATTGCCTTGAGATCGTCCACCGTTTTTTTGATGTGCAGTGTCATAGCATTCCGCTCTGGCTTATCACCCAGAGAAGGATAAAGTGTAAGTGCAATACTGTCCAAAAGTCTCCAATATCTGAATTGTTTAATACCCGCGACATTATGTGCCGCATAGGTAAGCTTCCCTCTAAAACGGCTGCGAATATGTGCAATAAGCTCCTGCCAGAATGGTAAATGTCCTGTTTGATTAAGTTCAGTGCCTATTACCATAATATCTACCTTCTCCTCCTGTGCTATATCTGCATAATGCTCAATTGCCTTTGTATAGCTGTTGAACCATTGCCTCCAGTTCAAATCGTCCGCCATCTGTATCTCTCCAGCCCAGCTATTATGGACAAGAATCTGGGGTTTAAGTATTACCTGAAAACCTAATGCCTTTGCATCACGAATTCCTGCCCTCAATTGGTTGTCAGTTACATTATCAGTCAGGTGCACATTAATTCTGTCTGGGGCAGATTGCTGTAGAAATGGAATGAAGGCAACGGTATTTGCACCAATATTTTTAACACGCAATAGCGAGACATAGGATTCCCGGCTGTCCATTGTTATCTGTTCGGTTTGCAGATAATTGACGCCTTTAATCTTAGTTGGAACGGCACATCCTGCCGATAACAGTGCAATTACTCCAGCCAAGACAATATATTTTTTCATAAGAGTTATAAAATTTTAACAGCTCTTTCCATTTTCTTATATGTCCGACCAATGTATCGTATAACCGTCAGCCATATCATCAGCAGACTAATTACGACTATTGACAGCCATCGCACATTTTTAAACCCAACGAAAATTAGTGTCATCATCAGGCTGATTGCAACGGCTATTGCCTTGGCAGATCGCAGCATAAAAATATCAATGAATGCCTTTGCATGGTATTTTTCTTCCCGCTTCATAGGCACATACAACATCTCTTTGGCAGACTGATTAATTGAATAACTAAAGGCATTATCAAAGGTATTGAGCAGACTGCCCGCTAACAGCACCGGCATCAGAGCAAAAGCTGCCTCCCCTGCTATAGCGGTAACCGGCAGAAACAATAATGCTATATCAACTCCAATGTGGGTCATTATTAAACGGGTAAGAAAAAGCTGGAGCATAAGAGATGTAAAGTTAGTGAAAGAATAAACACTGGCAAAATATACCTTAAGTTGTTCACCGGAAACAAAATGCAGCACCGTAGAGGTAAACTGATAATCCATGATTGAGGAAACTATTTCATATAACCCTACAATAGATGCAATGCCAAGCAGATAGGGAGAGCCTATGATGTCTCGTAATCCATATAGTAATGTCTTATATCCGCATGCCGTTGTAGTTTCTGACGGCTCTGTCGGAAATAGCAGCTTGACCGATTTGCCGAGCCGCCAGACGATTATGGCAATTACAATCAGCAATCCTGAGCAGATTATTGATGCAAGAGACGGCTCAAATTTTCCTGCATAGCCGGCAACTACGGCACTTCCAAAGAAACCTCCCATTACACCACCAAGCACAATTAATCCGTAAACCCGATAAGCTGTGTAAACATCCCCGCTATCGTTAAGAAAGGCAAAAAAGCTGGCGACCATTAGTGTAACAAAGAGGTCTCCGTATAAATAGAAGAGCCAGATGGTTAAAGGCTCAGTATTGGAAAGCAATAGGGCAAAGAGGGTAAAGCCAAATAAAAAAAATGCGATGATTAAGAGGGCTAATCTCTCTCTTTTAAAATGGGAGGCAATTTTGGCAAAGAATAACGCTGCTATTAGGGCAATGAACATGTTAATCTCCTTTGCCACCAGCTCAAGCTGAGCGGCATTGAGATGAAGTCCCAACACTGTCAGTCCTGCTGCCTGATAGTATCCGACAAGGAGCGCCTTCTTGATGGGCTTTATAATCCAGTAGGTAGAAATTATAAGGAAGAAGTAACTGAACATCAGCACAGCATGCCAACGTTCATGTTTACGCAGCAGCCATAACTCTTTTATTACATAAGCTGAGAACAACACTGTTAAAGGCAGCCGCAGTGTCCATATCCAGCCCATGAATTTGATGAAGAAGAGATGCCCCATATGTTTAAGAATTGAATATTGAAAATTGACTATTAAGAAGGATTATTTTTTCAATTTTCAATCTCCAATCCTTTACTCCTCGCATGCGATAAAGCGTAATAAATCAGATGAAGTCAATTCTAACGCCTCAGTCTTTAATACATTTGCAAGTGTGTTTATACTGGTCTTAAGCTTGCGCCATTTATAATTCTGCATAACCCACAGCGACAGCCCCCTCTCATCTGTTATTTGCTCCCCAATCTCATGATGCAGGGAACTCTCCTGCAGATAATCAAGCTGCATATTGACTTTTAGGATGGTATCGGGGGTTTTGATATCGAGATACCATATCCGCTGTATACATTTTGATGGATGGATGCCAGCCGGCAATGACTCCGGTACGCGCTCTGTCTCCACCTCTAATCTAACCCGTGCAGGCTTGTTCAGACTCTGTATATCAAGCATGCCAACCGGTCTTGCCAGTAATTCCTCCATTAAGACCACCGATTTATCGGTAGGCAGGACTTCTGCAGTGGTACTCAAAATCAGAGGTATTGTCTGCCGTTTGGTCATATCCACAGGACTTAACGGCGGGAAGATAAAATATGGGAGCCAATGGGCTGTATTGAAGGGCGTGGGATCAAATATCAATTTTTTTAGGAGGACATAACGCCATTGATTATACAGTTGCAAAGCCTCCACCTGTTGTTCAAAGGGTTCACCCTTTGAACCCGGATAGCGCTCTTTGGTTAAATCTCTGCCGACAATATTCTCCAACGCAGTAACACGGCTCTGAAACTCATCAGGTCTGAACCAGGCAAAACCGCCCAATGGTTTATCTTTAATAAATAATTTCTCAAAAAAGCCTTGAGACTCTCTTTCCATTGTTATCCCAAAGACATGGCTGATACGATTTTTGAACGCATTAAATAACTGCTTATTCTTTAAGGTCTTTTCTTTTAGAGGGTTGGGACTGCCCAGTTCAGGCGGGTAGAAATATGTATAATTATCGTTTAAAATATTACGCGGAAATGGCAAGACAGGGTCGGCATTGCGTCCAAAGCTCAAATCAAAATCCCATGGGATAACGACCCACTTACCTGTCTTCTTGCTGAAATACAGAAAATAATTTTTATTATAAGTATCGCCATTACTTATAATAGTATTTACCACGAGCCAGTTGATTACAGAATCAACATCAAAATGTTTTGTCAAAAATTTGTCAAAATCCTCAACTGGTGTTTCGTTTATACCCTCAATCAGCTTCTTTAGCGATGTATAATCCTTATCTTTTGGAGACAGCTTAGCCCAGCATTCTTGCAGACGGTTTTGATTATCGGGACTCATATCACCGCAATAAGTTTCATCGTTAGTATTATAGAACTCGCCATCCTTACCGAGCCCAAGTCGGTCAAACATAGATGTATCAATCCATTCGATAAACAGAAAAAAGCCGATAAATTGTTTGTTAATATTCAGACGATAATATTCCACCCTTGGGGAGACCATACCAAGGGAAGAAATCAGGTTCCATGTCAGCCATTCACGCATATAGGAAAGGTCGGTGGACATGGATTTAAGTGATATTTTTTTATTTCCTTGCCATCTTTGTCCTTCGTCAAGCTTTATAAGAATGGACTTCTTCAAAAAGTTGCGGGAAAATTGTCCTATTACCTCAACACGACCATGAATCCGTTTACCCTCATCCACTACAGCAACTGGGAAACTGGAGGTATCATAAGGCTCCTTGCGGAACAACACCTCTGCATCCCTCGAGTCCATTTCAAGCTCAAGGGTCTTAAACTGAATCTCCGATGCCTCTGCTTGCAGCCCCCCTACAGTCAACCCAAAGAACAAAACCTGAACACGAATAACACGAATGAACGAATTACATGAATAACTACTAATAGAAAAAATCGAAGTTTTAATTTTAGTCTTTATTCGTGCCATTTGTATATTCGTGAAATTCGTGTTCCAGAATCTTATTATTTCTTCCATGTCGTATATATTCCAGCATGCACAGTTTCGTTTTTATTGATATTCCTGCCCCATAAATCCTGCTTGTAGCTTAAATTGATGCCAGTTGTCCTGCTCAAACTATAGCTCAAGGAGATGTCCGAAGAAATCTGGTCGTAATGAAAACTGTCATTTGGTCCATAAATATCAACACTTCCTGTTTCGGCTCCTGCGAAGGATGAGAGGGCGGACAATTTGATTTCTATCTTCCATAATGGACTGAACAGATTCTTCTGCCAATTGCCATATCCCCACACTTCACCACCTACCCCTCCGCTCCGCAGTGTTGTGCCCAAGCCGCCGCCCCATATGCTGTGAGGATACTCGGCAAATGGATTTTCGTAGGGATTTGGACGGAAGCGATAAAAAATTCCTGCCTCCAGCCCATATTTACCTTGGCCAGGACGATAATCGGATAAATACCATTTTCTTGTCGGCAAAATAGCGGCAATCTCCCATGTCCTGCCGTTGCGAAACAGATTAAGTCTACCCCTTATTCCAATCTTGACATCGTCAACCCCGCTGTCCGTGCTTGTGCCGTTGTCGCTGTATGTCCACCCTGTGGAGGCAAATATGTTGTAGTAATAAGAATATCCATACTCGCCGTATAAATAATAAACTCCTTGCTTATGTCTGGTGGAATATTGCGCCAGCTTGCCGTCCCTTTTCCAGAAACTGTCGGCAATAGAATAACTTGTGCCGGTGGCAATCAAGGAATCCCCTTCTGTCTGCATCCACGCACTTGCATAAACATTACTATAAAAAATTATCAGCCACAGGGGTACGGAGACACTGAGAATTATAAAAAGATATGTTTTTCTCTGTGCCTCTGCGTCTCTGTGGCTTATCAGGTTCTTGTTCATGCATTACCAAATCTATGTTTTGTAATCCCATGCTGTGTTTTTTCCCAGTAAAAGGGCTTATTAAAGAGCTGCCATAATGATTTATATGAGGCAATGGACTGTAAAAACCAGTAAAATGGATTCAAAAATGCAAATGGGATAAGAGTGTAATATTTTCTCTTAAATACGGCAACCATATTGAGATATATGCCTAAAAAATTTCCAAAGAGAAGATTAAACAAGGATAGATAGAGAACTTCCGGCGGAAATATAGGTTCTACAAGTTTTGTCTTTGTCAAGAGCCATACGAAAAAGACAGACCATGTTATAGGATTTACCAGAGATGCAAAGGGAGTGCCTCCTATAAAAAGGTTAAAGGATACCCATCCTTTAAATCCGATAACCTTAATAAGTTTTATAGGATGTCTTGAATAAACAAGCCATGTCTGCATATAACCCTTTATCCATCTTGACCTCTGCCGTATAAAATTTCCGAGTCTGCTATTCGCCTCTTCAAAGGTTGTCGTATTTACAACACCGATTCTATATCCTTTGGCATAAGCCCTTACTCCTAAATCTGCATCCTCTGTTGTATTAAAGGGGTCCCATCCGCCAAGCTCCTTCAGCTTCTCTGCATCAAAGTGATTGCTTGTGCCTCCCAGAGGAATGACCAATTTAAGTCTGTCAAGTCCATGCAAGAGGTAGTCATACCAGTAAGAATATTCCAGTGTAAATAATTTTGTCAGGGTATTTTCGTCCTTATTAAAATAGTTAAGCGACCCCTGATAGCAGATATAATCTTTGCCGCCTTTTTTAAATACAACTACAGCTTTTTTAAGCTGGTCAGGTTCTGGGATATCTTCGGCATCATATATTACCAGATACTTCCCCCTTGAAAAAAAGAGACCGTAGTTGCATGCCTTCGGTTTTGTCTTGGGCTGGCTGGAAGGAACGATTAAAAACCTCCAGTTGCCTGGCGGTTTATTGTTTTTTGCAGCTTCAAAGGTCTCTCTGTCATCCTCTTCAAGAAGGAGTATAATATCCAGCTTATTCTGGGGATAGTTCATTTTTTTTAAGGCATCCATCAATATTCCTATAACCTCCGGCTCCTTATAAGCAGGCACAAGCACGGTATATACAGGCATCTCATCATTCTTTAAAGACTTAACTTCATCATCTGTTACAGGTTTTTCTATCTCGCTTTTAATCCCTGCCAGACTGACTATCAGCTTGAAAAGGACAGAAATTGTATAGAACGCCTGCACAATAAAATTAAAAAAAATAAGGAAGGAGATGACCCCAAAATAAAGCCAGCAAAGGATTAAGAGAGAGATAACTCCTGAAAAAATAACCTGTTTTTTTGAAAATACAGAGTAAGCCGATTCCTCCGGTTTTCTGTAAAAGAGCCCGTATATAGATTTATCCAAAATTGCATCTCTGTATAAAGCCTCCGTAATTTTTGTCAAATCCAAATCGGTTATCACTACCTGCCATATCTCGTTGACCTTAAATCTATTTTTAAAAAAAGAGAGGGAAGCGTTGTTGTTGGGATAGGCAGTCAATACTATTATGCTATCCTTTTCCTTTCTGTAAGGGAGTGTCTGATATTCTATCACCTCTTCATGTTTTATATCAGAGAGGAGTGGTTTATCTATCTCACTTTCCATGTTTCCCGTATCTTTTCTGAATTCAAGTCCATAATGGAGGGCAAGGCATTCATAGAGTTGAATCCTGTTTATAAATCCAAGAGCAACGAGTATCCATCCTATTCTTCCTTTCGTATTTTTTTGATACTCAAGGGCTTCATGCAGCTGTGGCAGGGTTATATAGCCAAGGTCAAGGAGTATATCTCCAATTTTTTTGCTTACACTGACACTATTTACTGACACTTCTTTATATTTTCCTATCCCCTAACCAGTTTTTTATTAACAAGGTAAAGGAATGCCATAACAATAAGACCTATGACCAAAACTATAACCAGTTTAAATTTATTCCAGTAATACCCTAACGTCTTAACATCTTTGTATATTACCCTGTATTTTTCCCCTATCTCATAGCTCGCTATATCCCGGTTGAATACAACTACATTTCCAAGCATTTTGTTTATATCTTCTTTTTTAATATCTTCGAGAAATGACAGCTTATTTATATCATTATAGTAAGAGAGCATAAGTATTTTTGAATCCCCCTCGTCAAAGGTTTGAAGAATTCCGAAACTGTCGGCATATTCTGAACTGATTATTTCATCAGCATGCAGATTTTTTCTCTGCTCAAGGTTGAATACCTCCTTTTGTGTAAGGGGGTTTACTATAGAGAATCTTCCCTGTTTCAAATTTAACGGCATGTTGGATCCCTGTGCATTTATAGGATTAGCCAATAGAATGACAAAATCATAACCCGCCATTTTCTCCTTTTTATAATTTGTCTGGATAATATCTATGTTTTCTATATCCCTGTTAAACCTTCCAAGAATATCCATAAGGTAGATTCCAAAATTAAGCATATTATGGTCATCAATCATTACAAGCACCTTACCCGACATGCTCCCCATTACATCCGTTACAGTGTTGATTTTTTTTCTGGATACATCGTCATAGTAAAAGTAGGATGAGTCCAGCATAGAGACTGTCATGCTGGGAATACTTCCTTTACAGTCCCCCCTGTTGATAAAATAGGAGACGACTATATTGAGATCATTATTGTAGCCCTTCAAAAATTCCTCAGGGATTTTGACTGTGTAAGAAGTAATATTTCCCCCACCGGAGAGTTGTTCCGCCTTTATCAAAACACCATTTAGAAAGATTTTTAAAAAAGCCTTGTCGCCTTCAGGGATTGGGGTATGATTCAGCATGAGCTTCAGGTTCAGATTTCTCGGAATACCCGAGAAAAAGGAATATCTTATAGGAACATTAAAGGATAAATCGCCAATCCCCGTCATGGTAATGCCTCGTATGCCTGCATTGGCAAGACTAAGCTCCTTTGTCCTATTGGCTTCCTCCGTATTTATCAGAGAATTGCGCAGAGAGGAGGTTATATATAAATTCATCAGGGATTTTTTAAGCATCTGTATCCCGTTCCCGGATACAAAGAGATTTCCGTCTCTTATCTCTATATCCCTGTCGTAATTTCCTACAATGATATTTCTCATACCTTCAATAGTCGTATTGCATATAGAGATATTGATATTCTTCCAGTCATTCAATTTATTTATATAATAAACGAGAGGTATTACAGAGAGACTGACCTTTTCATTGTCAAAGACAATGTTGAAATCAGTATCGTAATTTTTAAAATAACTGGATATATTGTCGCTTATAAAATTATCATTCATGATAAACCTGCTTTTGTTTGATACAACCATCCAGAGGTTTCCTGTTGGAATATCATGACAGATGTCTCCTGTAATGAAGAGCGAGCCGCGCACTGCAACTTTTACATAATCTGATGACGATAACTCTATTCCAAATGATAGTGTAGGCTCGTGTCCTATCTGTTCTACACTTTTCGTAAAAAGAGGGACATCGTTCACAAGCACGGTGACTGTGCTTTTCTTGTCAAGGACATGGGATAATCTTAACTGCATCTGTGCTTTTGCTTTATTCAGTCCTCTATAGTTTGAGAGATACAGGCTAAATTCAGGATTTGTTCCGGAAAGGTGGACATCCTTTGCATGTCCAAGGTCTTCTAAGGAGACAACCTTCTCTACGGCATGAACGAACGAAGGGAAAAGAAGAGGAATAAGAAAAATAAGAACAAGAACCTTATATACCACAGATTTCTTGTTACGATGCTCTGTGTGATAAAAATTTTGATTTATCGTGTATGAGTGTTGGTAAAAATTAAACATTATATTGCGGATAATAGCATAAAATAAGGAAGAAAAGAAGTGGTTTAAAGGAGATATAAAATGACCTTCTCTTACTTAACATGAAGAACCTTTTTTATTTTATTATGTCTTTTCCCATATTATTATCTTTCCTTCATCAAATATTGGATAAAAACCTTTTATTCCACCCTCAAACTGCTGAAAGAGGACATCGCTGTTTCTATCCTTTACAGCTACAACATAATTCACAAAGAGGGCAGGGTTAGATAAGGCAGGCATAAATTCGTATTGATAGGGGAGAATGAATTTCTCCGGCTTTCCCATGAGATAAACAATCTGATAGCAGTTTCCGTCGTTAAGCAGTATCTTCCCCTCTTTATCCCGCAGTATATTTGCCACCTTTCTGTATATTTCTATATTCTTCTCAAACCTGCCGAATAATGCATTGGTAAAATCTTTCTCCAATAACTCCTTTGAGGTAACGGTATAAATGGGAGAGGAAATCAGACTTATGAGCAGCACCGCCCAAAATAATTTTGTCCTTAACTTACCTCTGAATTCCGTCATAACGAGAAAATGAATGATAAAAATTGCAGATGCGTAAACAGCAGGGAAAAAGAGGTTGGATTATACAAAAGAGAAGATGGTGATGAATGGAACAATTGAGACAAGTTTTCTATCGTAATACATCCCTATGATGCAGGGAGCTATTACAGGCAGCAGACGAAATATATATTTTAGCATGTAGATAAGACTTCCCATAATGCTTCCTGCAGATATAACCGCATCCATGTTCTGGTTAGAAAACATCAGTTTGTATGCCCTTAAAAATCCAAATGCCTCGCTCGTAAAAACCCAATTGATATATGAAAAGATTCCCATAAATATCAGGTATGGCGTGATAAATACAAGGAATACCGGTATAATTTTTTTGGTATCCATTTTGTATAAAAAGAATATGATAATGAAAAACATTGGTATGAGGTAAATGGAGCTGAAGTGCGTAAAGAAGGTTATGCCAAAGAGAGGTCCCGATAAAAACAAATACAATGAATACTCATTCTTCTTATATTGGTATAAAAATTTCATGCTGAGAATAATCAGAAAAAAGTAGAGATATAAATCAAACCTCTGGGTTGACAGGAAAAGGATAGGGAGGGAGAAAACTATATAGATTATGAAAGGGAAGGCGGCCCTGAAGGACTGCATG
>MHDO01000138.1 GCA_001805005.1 Nitrospinae bacterium RIFCSPLOWO2_12_39_16 | reverse complement strand
TGCACCTATTTAAGGGAAAAGGTAGAACTAAAAGTTCTGGTTTCAAATACACATTTTAATACAGTTATAGAAGATATTGATGGTGTAAAGATAACAAGGGCTGCCTGTGCCGGGATATTTTTGTCTACACCTGTGTGCCCGTCATTTCCAAAACATATCTATTCCTCTGATGCAGATATAATCCATATCCATTCCCCAAATCCCATAGCAGAAATATCATCCCTGATATTAAGGGAAAAGAAAAAAGTAGTAGTTTCTTATCACAGTGATATTATCCGCCAGAGAAAAACAGGATTTTTTTATTCGCCGATTCATAAAAGATTTTTGCAAAGTGCTGATAAAATAATAGTAGCTACGCCAAACCACATAAAAAGTTCACCCCTGCTAACTATGTTCGGCGAAAAGTGTAAAGTTGTTCCATATGGAATTGATTTGAATAGATTTGAAATTACACCATATATAAGTCATGCAATCTCTGAGATAAAAAAGAAATATAAAGAACCTATTCTTTTATTTGTCGGAAGATTAGTGTATTATAAAGGGGTCGAATACCTGATACAGGCTATGAGAGAGATAGATGCGAGGCTCCTAATTGTTGGTTCGGGCCCAGAGGAAACAATGCTTAAAAATCTGGTCTCACACTTTGGTTTATCTGATAGATGTATATTTCTGGGAGAGGTATTGGACGAATATTTAATCTCTCTGTATCATGCCTCTGATATTCTAATCCTGCCCTCTGTGGAAAAAGCTGAAGCCTTTGGGATTGTTCAGCTTGAAGCGTTTGCATGCAAAAAACCGGTAATAAGCACAAACCTTTCTTCAGGTGTTTCGTATGTTAATAAGGATGGGGAGACAGGTATTGCAGTAGAACCGCGAAATACAGCGGCATTATCAGGGGCAATCCGTAAACTCCTGTCTAATTCTGATGAACGAAGGAGAATGGGGGAAAATGGAAGGCGGAGGGTTGAAGATGAATTTACAGTCAGCAAAATGGGTGAAGGATACATGAGGGTGTATGAAGAAATTATGAGATAATTTCTTAGAAATAATGTGAATCATTATGAAAACTATACTTATTACAGCTTCAATATCAGCATTTATACTGACATATATTTTTTCCTATATCATGATTCATATAGCAGAAAGGTATTCTTTATATGATGTGCCAGATGGAAGGAAACTCCATAAACACCCTGTTCCTACCCTTGGGGGGCTCTCTTTTATTGCAACCTTTTATATAATGATTGGCGGCGGTTTTATTATTTATCCTGATTTTGTAAGTCAGATTCTATTCCACAATCTGACAGCCTTAGTTGTATCCCAGTTATTAATTGTTGGAGTGGGAATATATGATGATATTCGCGGGCTATCAGCCCCTGTTAAATTTTCTGTTCAGATTGTCTCTTCGCTTATTCTGATGTATATTCTTGATCTTTCTGTCAGAATGCTGACAAATCCGTTCGGTGGAGAAATATCGCTTGGTATATTTTCTGTACCAATAACCGTCTTGTGGCTTGTTGGAATAACAAATGCCATAAATTTATTAGATGGTCTGGATGGACTGGCTGCCGGTGTTATCCTGATTTCCTCACTTTCTCTGTCTCTTGCATCTTTCTATCAGGGGCAGGATGGTGTTGCAGTTCTCTTTATGATTTTAGCTTTCTCAATGCTTGCATTTTTAAAATTCAATTTTTATAAAGCAAAAATATTTATGGGAAATACAGGGAGTCTTTTTCTTGGATTTACTGTTGCAACTCTCTCTCTTTTAATAAGCAGAAAGACAACCGTTTCTCTGGCATTGCTGGTGCCGATTATATCTCTTGGAATACCGATTCTGGATACATCCATCTCTTTTTTTAGAAGGGTCTCAGAGAAAAAAAATCCTTTTATTGGAGATAAAAACCATATACATCATATTCTTCTAAAATCAGGGTTATCACACCCCCACGTTGTCATATTGATATACCTTATTACATTCCTGCTCAGCATCATATCTCTCACATTCATGGTTATGCCTGGAAGGTATTCCTTATTGATTCTCCCGATTGTTGCTGTAATTATTATAATAACTATGGTGTCTCTGCGGTTTTTGGAAAGAGGCAAATAAATAAAGCAGCAAATAAAGCGGCAAAAAAATATAGAATTGCTGAACAAAAAATGATATACTATCTCCGCTTAATGGATAGAATATTTATGACAGAACATAAGACAATTGCACCAAAAGAATGGCTGACCCTTTTTGAGATAAGCCAAGCCCTTTCATCAACACTTGTTTTGGAAGAACTGCTGAAACTCGTATTGCAATCAGTCAGAACTGTTGTTCAGGCAGACAGGGGTTCTATTATGTTATTCAATAGAATAGAACAAACTCTATATGTAAAGGCATCATTTGGAATGGAGAATAAAAGAGAGCTTATTAATGATATTAAGGTTGAAAAGGGAATTGCAGCAAAGGTGATTGAATTAAGAAAGCCTTTCTTATTAAATGGGGATTTAAGGGACCACCCTCAACTTAAAACTATGGAGAAGTGGGGTGAAGTTAAATCCGCACTTTCAGTTCCATTGATTGCCAAAGGAGAGGTAGTTGGAATCTTCAATCTAAGCAGGATAACCATTGAAGATAATTTTACGGAGGAAGATTTATCACTGATATCATTTTTTTCCGGACCTGTCGCAATTGCCATAAATAATGCCCAGCTTTATAACAAGATAAGAAATATGGCAATTATAGCAGAAAGCGAAAGGGATAGATTGCAGGCAATTCTTGAGAATATATCCAATGGCATTATCATCTGCAATAACAATAAGGTAATCCCACTCATTAATCCAATGGCAGTGAAAATATTAAGGATAGATAGACCTGTTACAAATACAATGACAATTGATGAGCTTTTTAATCAGCAGAATGACCTGAAACCAATCTATAATCTCTTAACTGATTTTAATATTTCTAAGGAGGTTTTTATAGAAAATGAGTTCAATCTTAATATTAAAGGTGAGAGTGTATATATTAAGGCAGCCTGTGTAAAACTGTTCAGCGAAAATAAAAAGGAGTTTTCTACAATTATTATACTTGAGGACCATACCCGCATGATTCAGACCCAGAAGGTTGCGGCGTGGCATGGAATGGCAAGACACCTCGCCCATGAGATTAGAAACCCACTGACACCCATCCTTTGGGCTGCTGAATCTCTTCTTGATGCGGATATAAAAAACTCTCCTGATTTTATGAAAATAGTTGCAGAGAACAGCAATTCTATTGTCAAAGAGGTTAAACGGCTTCAGAATCTGCTGGCAAAGTTTTCTTCCTTTGCAAAGATGCCGGATGTTAATCTTAAAACAGACAGAATAGAAAGGGTATTACAGGAAACAATTGACATGTATGCTAAATCCCCCATGAATATTAAAATTAAAACTAAATTTCAGCCTGATATTCCTCTGGTCAAAATAGATGCAGAAATGATAAAACAGGTCCTTATCAATATAATTAAAAATGCAATAGAGGCAATGCCAATGGGTGGAAATTTGACTATTACAACTGTTTCATTAGATAAGATGGTATTAATAGAGATTTCTGATACAGGTATTGGGATTCCCGCAAATATCCAGGATAAAGTTCTTGAGCCGTATTTTACAACAAAAGAATCAGGAACCGGGCTTGGTCTTACGATATGCTCTAAAATTATTTCAGACCACGGCGGGCATATGAAAATAATAAGCAGGGAAAACGAAGGGACAACAGTTATTATTGCTTTGCCTGCTGAGATGGAAGGAACAAAAACCTGAAAATGCCAGTGAATGGTGCAAGTGTCAACAAAAAAACCGAGACCAATACTGACCTTCTTTATTTTTTTCTATGAAAAAGATACTTGTTATAGATGACGAAAAGGCAATTATAGATGGACTTTTTAAAATGCTCTCTTCATGGGGGTATCAGGTGAAGACTGCCATGAGAGGATTGAATGGTATTGGATATCTCCAGTCAGAACAGTTTGACCTTGTTGTTGTTGATTTAAAAATGCCTGATATTAATGGAATAGAGCTGTTAAAAAGAATAAAGGAGATAAGTCCGGAAATTAAAATTATTGTCTTGTCAGGTTCATTAGGTGAAGTAAACTTTGCAGAACTCAATGAGCTGAACATTTTTAAATTATTAGAGAAACCGATTTCCAGGAAAGATATACAAGCATCAATTCAGGAGGCATTAGGCGTATCTAAAAGCGATGCAGAGATTAAATCAGAGAAAAAGGCTATCGACTTTGATGTTGATATTCCAATTAAAAAAGATTCTGATATCAAATTTTTTTCCAAAGGGAATATCCTGGTTGTAGATGATAATGAAAGTTTAGCAATTACAATAAAAAATATTCTGTCATTTAAAAATTATAATGTCACAATTGCATCTGATGGTGAGATAGCATTAGAAAAAATCAAATCTCAAAAGTTTGATCTTGTCTTGATGGATATCAATATGCCAAAGATGAATGGAATAGAGGCAGTCAGAAGAATGAAAGCTATAAACCCGGATTTATTTATTGTAATGATGACTGGAGAGGCGAGTGATGAAGAAATAGAAAAGGCTATTAAAGAAGGAGGGTATGCTGTTTTAAGAAAACCATTTTCACCTGAAAGACTTTTAAAAAGCATAAGCTGGTTTCGTGATGCCGAAGAGAATATCAGATTTAGAAAGGCGAAGGAGGAGGCAAGTAGAGAGGCACCGAAAAAGGAAGGTTTATTTAAGGAGTTTCGTCATAAAATTAAAAAAAATATAAAAAGCCATAGGAGTGGCATCTTGACTATTTCTTTCATCGTTATTTCAATTATCATAGGTATCTTACTTGTATTTTATATTGAAAATGTAAGGGAAGGTGTGACACGGTATTATACAACGATGTCATCCAAGTATGAAAATTACATGGATAAGGTTGTAGGTTATCTGGAAAGGGACGAGCGGAGGGAATTGAAACAGAAATAAGCTGTTTTTATTTACTCATAATATCCATAATAATGGCGGTAATACCCAACTTCCCTCTCCTTAACCATGTTGACAATACATCCAAGAATATTTGAGCGCGTATGCCTTAGCCGTTCTACTGCATCTTTGGCAGATTCAATTGCGACAATACGACTTCCTACAACAAGGACAACGCCATCCACTTCGCTTCCTAATATGGCGGCATCAACAATAGGAAGGACAGGCGGTGAGTCTATATATATGTTATCAGCCTCATTTTTCAGCAAGGCGAGAAGTTCACGCATCCGTGAAGATTGAAGTAATTCTGCTGTGTTTGGAACCCTTGTCCCTGCAGGGATTATTCTTAAGCCATTTATCTCTGTTTTCTGGATTATATCACTCAACTGCACCTCTCCGACAAGATAATCTGATAAACCAGCACTCAACTGCGGCGCCTCGTCTGTATCTATATTTTTCCGCTTTATTCCAAAAAGTCGTGACAAGGTCATTTTCCTCATATCTGCATCAATGAGGATTACTGATTTGCCCTGCAGAGCAGCTGAGACAGCGAAATTTCTTGTTACGGTGGTTTTGCCTTCCATTTTTTGTGAGCTCGTAATCATTATGATTTTATTCTCACCAAAAAGTGAGGTATATCGCAGATTATTTCTCAAAAGGCGAAAAACCTCAGAGATAATTGAATTTGGCTCTTCAATTTTTATAAAAAAATTACCTTCAGTAAACTTTGGAATAATTCCCAGAATATTCAATCCGAGGTGGGTTTTTACATCCATAGGTGTTCTTATGGTATTGTCCAGATATTCAAGAAAGAAGGCAAGCCCAATTCCTACAATCATGCCAACCAATATACCAAGAGATAATAGCTGTTTTACCTTCCCGCCAATTGGATATGTATCAACCGCAGGCTGTATATGGTAGAGATTAGAACCTTTCCCATCTTTAGCAGACCTGAGCTCAAGGTATTGAGTCTGCAGTTTAAGATATATCTGTTCTATACCCCTTTTCTCTCTTTCCAGCCTTTCAAAAACAACCCCCCTTTCAGGAAGGACGGCCATTTCTTTTTTTAATTCGTCATATATCCTTTCCAAACTAATAAGCTTTGCATCTACAGATGCCTTTTCTGCCTCAAGAGATGCCAGTCTTGTAAGGAGATTATCCCTGACAGGATTTCTGCCAAGGGTATCAACCTTTACGCCTTCTTCAAGCCTTTGTTGGATAAGGTTTTTGATAGAATCTATATTTTTTTGTATAGCAATTATTTCTGGATGGTTGGAGGTTCTTCGTGTCTTAGTTGTTGCAAGCTCCATTTCCAGCTGGACGAGTTGGTCATGGAGCGGCTTATTTATCTGTGTTTCTATAACAAGGGTTGGACTTTCTATCTCAAGTTTGTTTTTAATAGATACTATCTCAGATTCAATACCTTTTATCTGCATTTGGTATCCTGTGCTTGTATTTTCAATATTTGCGAGCTGTCCAATTTTCATATTAATTGTTTGGTTGGGAGAGGCAGCCCCTTCCTTTCTTAAAAATTTTTGAACCTCATCTTCAATTTTTTCAAGCCCTTTTTTGTTTTCCTTAATCTGCAATTCTGTTGTTTCAATGGCTTGATTGATTTCTTTCTGGCTCAAGTCAAGATTATATTCTATAAATGCTGTTGCAAAAGTATTTGCAATTTCAATCACATTCTTAGGATCTTCAAAAGTTGTAGTAACTTCTAATATATTCGTCTCATGTTTAGGTGTTACCGTTATTATGCCGGATAAATATGAAGGGGGTATATTCACTTTAAGTTTCTGATTAAGTTTTTGACTTACCTTTTCGAGGAATGGGGTTGTCTTGCTTATTGCTGACAGTGTATCAAGGGATGACTGACTTTCTGTAAGCCCTAACTGGATAGCCATACCTAATCCTCTGCCTCCATCCTCTTTGAGGAGGATCTGTGTTGAGGTGCCAAAAATAATTTTTTCTGTCAGTACCTTGTATAGGGTTGGCAAAAAAATAAGAACAGAGACTATAAGCACTACCCATTTTCTATGACGAATGACCGCCCAGTAATATCTGAGATCAGCAGGCTCTTCATCCTTAGAGGATGTAAAATGGACTGGGATAATATCCTGACTAACCTTTTCGGAATTTCCAACTGAATTGGTGTGCTCAGAAATGGTTTTTTTTGTTTTTTCCATTTCCTTATTTTCAGTTGAATTGGTATGCTCAGAAATAGCTTTTTTCCTTTTTTCCATTTCTTTGAGTGAGAAATGGATATTATTATTTTCTTCTTTTATCATAGAGTTGATTTACTGTTTTCAGTCTTCTGCAGAGTAATAGATGATGCCTCATGAATGTTAAAATCCCTGATGATAGCCTCTACTATAGAGCTGTCAATCGTCTTAATCTGTCTTGCAAAGCCAAAGTCAATAGCCAATTTGCAAATTCTATTTATAGACCTTGGTATGCCGCCGCTGGACAAATAAATAGGCTCTACAGCATCACTGTTAAAAATATCGCCTGTTTTATGTCCGGCAATCTTTAACCTGTGAATTATATAATCGTTTACTTCTGTTAAATCAAGCGCCTTGATATGGTATCGGAGGCTGATTCTCTGGGATATCTGCGGCATGGAAAGTATTGTTGTTTTTAAATCAGGTTGTCCGATTAGTATAATGGTTATATAATTTTCAGATTCTGATGATATATTGGTAAGATTTTTGACTTTGTCGAGAGTGTCTTTTTCAAGCTGCTGCGCCTCATCCATAAGTATAACAAGGTGGCTGCCGCCTTCAATTACCACTTTGACAAGAAGTTCCTTCAGGTCTGTGATTAAATGAAATTTATTAATGTGAGATTTCTTAATCCTCTCTTTTTTTATCTGGTTTACAATCTCTGCTAATATATATATATAAGGGAGATTGGAGTTTTCAATACAGACGGTCTTAAAGCCATCTTTCTCAAGCTCATTTTCAAGAACTGTTCTTATCATGGTCTTACCGCATCCTATTTCGCCGGTTAATAAACCGAAATTCATATTGCCGTCTTTGCAGATATATAACATCCTTTCAAGTGCCTCTTCATGGCATTTGCTGTGATAAAAAAACTTGCTGTCTCTGTTCCCTTCAAATGGTCTATCTGTCAAACCCCAGTATTCAAGGTAGTTCATCTTTTCTTTTGTCCTCTTAATATTACAGAAGCCTCATCCCATGAAATTATATTTGAAGCTGCCATATTGGCGGTGCTTACGAAGGAGAGAATCTTGTCAGACATATCCTTCCATTTTTTTATGGTTGTTGAGGAGACATATACTATATCACGGTGTTTCATTTGAATATCATGCGTTAGGTCGCCGGATATTATTTTCTTAAAATCTATATTGATTACCTGCGGGTTTTTGATGTTGCCTCTGACTACAGCAATATCGCCTACTGTATAATTTTCCTTTGGAAGACCCCCGGCCCTTGCAAGAATCTCAGAGATGCGTGCATCTTTTTTAAGAGAGATGCGGCCAGGCGCATTCACTTCACCAAATACATATACCTCGCTGCCCGGAGAAATAGCCGGTGGCATATAAATTATATCACCGGGCTTTAGAGGAATATTTTGCTTCATATCATTTTCTCTTAAAAGTTTTCTAAAGTTGATATCCAGAATTATATTGTTTCGCGATATGTAGGCGTTTTCAGTATCGCCAATCTCTTCACCGGTGTATTTATCTATAGCAATTCCTCCAGCCTGAGTAATAGCCTCAAGGAGAGTTGTCTTGTGGGTCAGTTGAAGCACCTTTGGACTCTCAAAGGCGCCTAATAGATAGACCCTCTGGCTTTCTATGGTTTCAATCTTAACATAAACAAGAGGTTGGACAATATATTTTTCCAATCGCGTTGTTAACTCCTTTTTTAATTCATCCGGAGTCATGCCCCTTACATAAACATCTCCTATAAGAGGAAAAGATATCTTTCCATCAGGTCTCACCTTGACACTGGCACTAAGTTCAGGCTCCTTCCAGACCGATATATACAGGGCATCGGGTTCTGCAATTGTATAATCTTTAACAGAGAGTTCTAATGATTCAGGTTCATCAGAGGGCAGTATAATGTCTTTTTTTTCTGCCTCTTTTGGGGAAGCAATTTGAGTTGGGGGCTGTTCTTCTGTTTTTAAGGGAGAAGTGGCAGAAGAACACGCAGTTATAGCAATTAAAATTATTATAGAAATGAAGAATCTTCTTAAATAGACGGCCATCATTGTAATATTGTAACAAAAAATGTTTAAAATACAAGTACTTATTTATTAAAACATTATTTTACCAGAACCGCTCTAATCCATCTAAGACTCCAACCTATAATCTTAACCCACAACTGTAGATATGAAATAACAATACCCATTCGGCTGGTATTCTGACGGGAATTTAAAAATGCCATTAATCCACCCGATGCAGGAAACAAAAGCTCTTTAAGATAAACCAATTTATACTTCAAATTATCAAAGAGGAAAAAGGTGAGTGCATACCGAAGATTTGGTATGTATGAATGGGATACTGCCATGTTCCAGCATTTTTTCTCCATCCACGCATATTTTTGAGGCTGGAGTTGTTTAAGGATATTATGAGGAACATTTTCAGGTGCAACTTGTTGAAGTTTAAGCAAAGTAAAATACATAATTTTTTCTACACGCCATTCTATCGTCCTTTCCAATACCTTATCCCAATTGAAATGTTTTGAGCTTGAAATTTGTATTAAATCCCAAAGCCACAATGCGCGTTCCATTCCATGATGAAGAACCAGATGTGCAGAAAGATATATAAAATGGTCTTCATCCTGTGGAACCCAAAAAACTGCATTTTCAAAAACAACATGGCGCTTAGAAAGATTTGAAATTTGCATCGGCAAATACTTCCTTGAGAAAACTCTGTCAATATTTATCAGTTCAGTATGAATATCCACAATCAGATTTCCAGAGGGCAGATTTTTCGTAAAAGTTGTAGGATAATTAGGGGATTGCACAAATTGAAAATGATTCAGACATAATTTTAACTGCTCCAAATGTCCTGACTGGACATGCATATCCACATCACAGACTGGCCGTATTCCTAAGCTCTCTCGATAAATACTAAAAAACAAGGCAGTGCCTTTCAGCAAAATTGGTTCTATCTGTTCCTTCTGGAAAACTTTATAAAGCTCAACAAGATGATGGAGCAGGAGTATATTATAAGAGGCTGTAGATAAATAACCTTGCCGCCAGCGAGAGAGTATCTTTTCATCCATTCTTTGGTGAAAACGGTGATACACCAACCCCACCAACCCTTCCCGCCCCATAAACTGATAAAATGAATCGTCTGATAGATATAATTTCCATTCATTCAAATCTGTGGTTGAAGGGGACAGAACATTTCTTATCAATTCAAGGGG
>MHDO01000137.1 GCA_001805005.1 Nitrospinae bacterium RIFCSPLOWO2_12_39_16 | reverse complement strand
AAGATTTTAATATTAACCGATAATATTAAAAGTTGGTATGATTTTTGGGGTGTGATTTTTTCCTTTTATTTTTTATTCAATTGTGGTATAAAAAAGTAACTAATTATGGAGAAGTCCTATGGATGTAGAAAATTTAAAATCAGGGAATGATTATCATCTGTTTATTTCTGCCCAAGAAGAGAGTGAGGCATTAAAAGAACGGTTCTTTGAGCTCTATATACTATATACTTTGAGTAAAAACTTCAATCTCTCCCTTCAGTTAAATGATCTTTTTGGTAAAACTATAGGTTTTTTAAAAGATTCTCTAAAGATAGAGGATTTCTGTTTTATGCTGATAGATGAAGAGTCTAATGAACTTAAGATATGGAATGCAAATGATGTTACCTATGAGGCAGTAAAGGATGTAACATTTAGACTTGGGGAAGGGATTTCAGGTATTGTGGCTCAAAAAGGTGAAGCTATCCTTATACAGGATGTAAGTAGGGATGATAGATTTCTCTATTATAAAGGGAAAGTATCTGATATAGGTTCCTTTATGTCCGTACCGTTGAAGTTAAGCGATAGCAAAATAATAGGTGTTTTAAATATACATAAAAAAGAGATCAATGCCTTTAGGGAAACTGATAAGTATTTCTTTAATGCTATAGCAGAAAATGTAGCTAATGCCATCGGGAGAGGGAGGATTTATGAGAAGGTGCAGAAGGAATCCATGTTTGACTATCTGACAAGGCTGCATACAAGAAAATATTTTATTGAGAGCGCTCATCAAGAGCATAGTAAGGTAGAACGATATGGCGGTATTTTCTCAATAATTATGATAGATATTGACCATTTTAAATATTTTAACGATACCTATGGACATCTATTGGGAGATAAGGTGCTCAAAAAAGTGGCATTACTCTTAGAGCCTAATGTAAGGCAGGGTGATGTTGTCAGCCGATATGGGGGTGAAGAATTTGCAATACTTCTGCCAGGAACTGATAAAAATGGGGCTACACTGAGTGCTGAAAAACTCAGGAATATGGTGGAGGGAGAGATTATTTTAGATATTGGCAGCAGGTCGGATAGAATAACTATAACAGCCGGTGTAGCCAGTTATCCTGAAGATGGAAAGACAGTAGAGGAGATAATTGCCATGGCGGATAAATTTCTTTATATTGGTAAAGAAATGGGCCGTAACAGAGTAATTAACAGAATACTGAATAATCTGTCTGCTATAGATATAGATGAAAAAAGGATAAGCAGCAGATACAGAACAGCACTGAAGATTGCCAAGGGAACAAACCAGATTCAATATATTGAGATTAAAATAGATGATAAAATCTGGAAGATATGTACAGTAAAAGACATCAGCAAAACAGGATTTAAGGGTGAGATAGAGTATGATATAAAGGCTGATAATATATATTTCTGCAAGATAATTCTTGGTTCTGATGTTTATATTCCTGAAACTTTTTCCATTAAGGTTGCCCATGTGAGAAGAATTCAGGATAACAGATACCAGATTGGGGCAGAGATAGCAGATGGACAGGATAACTGGAAAAGGCTATTTACACTATTGTCCTATTGATACTTAGACAATCTTAATATTATCCTCGTTCTAATAATTTCAATTCCTTTCTTTTATTGCTCAATTGTTCCATTGTTTCATTGTTATCTGTCTCTGTGTTCTCCGTGAACTCTGTGGCTAATTTTTATAATTAAATCTAAAATTAATGGAACTTTTTCAGAAAATCATTTGTTATATAATGTAAGAAGCAACAAATATAGGCAGGTAAAAAATGGATAAATGTTCACAATTTACAGATAAACTCTCGGCATATATAGATAATGAACTCTCTCCATCAGAATTAGATGAGTTGGAGAGACATATTGTCTCATGTGATTTGTGCCAGAATGAGATTCAGGCTTTAAAATCTACAAAGCATACCTTAAAATCATTACTGCCAAAGATATTCCCTGACAATAGAGAAAAGGAGAGAATTTTGAGCAGGGTCTATGAAGAGGCTGGTGAGAAGGGCAGGGGTGGTGTCTATTATATTAAGACATTCAGGAGAAGAAATACTCTTCTTTACAAGGGGATGGCACTTGCCGCATCAATACTGCTGTTAATCTTCATAAGCATATCAGATACAACCTCTTCACCTGTGAAATTGTATGTCCTTGAACATCAGAAATGCATGACAGAAGGGCATAGAGACTATTTGTGCAAGACAGAACATGAGCTCAGTCAGAAGATAGAAAACACTATGGGTATCAAGGCATTTATCCCTACCTATTTTCCTGAAGGATTCAAATTTATAAAAGGTGATGTATGCAATATAAAAGGTGTTACTGTTGCTCATATGGTTATGGGGGATGGGAAAAGGATGCTCTCTTATTTTCAGAGCAAAGAGTTTAGGAATGGACAGGGAGGAGATATAAAGAGAGGCAAACTGAACGATATAAATTATGCCTACTGGAAAAAGGACGGAGTATATTGCATAATTGTTGGAGATATAGCTGAAGATGAAATGAAAAAAATAGTGTCATCTCAGCACAATTGACACTATAAATAAGGAGGAGAAAAGAGAGGAGATGAAGGAATGAACCTAAGGTTTATTACAATCCCTGTTGTATTAATTATTTTGGTAATTTCAGCCTTTGCAGGCATAGGCAGTGCAGAAAAAGAAGATAAACTGTCTGCACCCGATTTTACCCTTATGACAATGGATAATAAAAAGTTATCTTTAAAAGATTTCAGAGGTAAATATATATTCTTGAATTTCTGGGCAACATGGTGTGGTCCCTGCATAGATGAAATGCCGTCTATGGAGAGACTCTATCAAAAGCTTAAATCAAAAAAGAATTTTGAAATGCTGGCGGTCTCTATAGACAAGGGTGGTGCTGAGGTTGTCAAGAGGTTTGTAAAAGAAAATAAACTTACATTTACTGTCTTGCTGGACAGAGATAGTGAGGTGGCTGCAGCATACGGTGTTATGGGGATACCAGCCACATATCTTATAGACCCGAATGGAGATGTGATAAACAAGGCTTCGGGGGCAAGGACATGGGATACCAAGGATAGTATAGAGTTTTTTGAAAAAATGTTGGGGGGAAAATGAAAAATACAGCAGGCAGTAAGCAGTATGCAGTAGGCACTATGCAGTATGTCGGAGGCAAGTTTTTTCTGCTTACTGCCTGCTGTTTACTGCTTACTTTCTTATTGGCAGGACAATCAGCTTTTGCAGAGGAACAGACAGACAGATATAGACTTGTTAATCTTGACGGACTTGGTGCAGTATTTGGAATGGCAAGATTGGAGTATCAACAGAATATAAATGGAAAAAGTGCATGGGCATTAAGAGGTGTCTTCTGGCGTTCCAATACAGAAAGCTGGAAATGGGATGCCTATGGCGGCGGTTTTAGCTACAGGAGATATATTACCCATAATGCACCAGAGGGTGGATGGTTTGGTGGAGGGATTGATGTTCTATATACTAATGCAAAATATATAGGAAAAGAGGACAATAGCTATTTTGTTTTTCCTCATGCAGAGGCAGGGTATACCTTATCTCTAAAAGAGAGCAGGTGGCTGATAACACCATCTTTAAGTCTCGGCAATTATATAGGCAACATTGAAATATCAAATTCTAATATACCAATCATGGGTGCAGGTATGAGGCTATCTGTTTTGTTGAGTTATCCATTTTAAGGAGATATGTGATGCAGGATAAATTATGCAGTAGGCAGTATACAGTAGGCAGAAAAATTGCTCATTGCTCATTGCTCATTGCTCATTGCTTGCTGCTTACTAATATCGTTTTTGCAGAAGAATTGCCTACATTAGACCTTCAGCAGCTTGTTGATGAGGCACTCAAGAATAATCCTGAACTTATTTCTGCTAAATACCGTGTAGAGGCGTTTAAAGAGGTGCCAAGCCAGATGGGGACACTGGATGACCCCAGGCTTGAAATAGGTTTAATAAGGGTTCCAATGAATACTCTATCGGCAAATGAGCCAATGAAGGAAATTACAGTAATGCAGAGCCTCCCGTATCCGGGAAAACTCTCCTTAAAATCAGAGATGGCACAAAAGGAGGCTGAGGCGGCAGAAGAGGAATATAAAGATATAGAGATAAAACTCATTCAGATGGTGAAGGAGGCATATAATGACCTTTATTTTGTATACAAGTCCATAGAGATAACTGAGAAAAATAAGATGACATTAAAGGATTTTGTAAATGTTGCAGAGGCTAAATATGCTGTAGGGAAAGGGCTTCAACAGGATGTCCTCAAGGCACAGGTAGGACTCTCCCGAACCATTGATGAACTTATAAGGCTGGAGAAAGAACGGCAATCTGCAGAGGCAAGGATTAATGTGCTTATGAATAGACTCCCTCAATCACCATTAGGTAAACCGAAGGATATAAAAATGACCGCGTTTAAATTTACTATTGAAGAATTACAATCTGCCGCAGAAGAAAATCGTCCGCTCTTAAAAGGGCTGAAAAGAATGATAGAGAGATACAGGGCGGCATATAATCTTGCAAAGCTTGAATATTATCCCAATTTTGATGTTGGGTTAAGCGTTGGACAGGAAAAGGACAATATGAATTATGTGTCGGGTAAATTTTCCTTGAATATACCACTCTGGTATAAGACAAAACAGGATAGAAAGGTAGCCGAGGAATCATATAATGTAAATTCTCTAACACATCGTTATAATGCAGCAAAGAATGAGATATTTCTAAAGATAAAAGAGATTATGGCAGAGGAGGAGAAGGGGAGAAAATTAATAGAGTTATTTTCAACTGGAATAATACCGCAGGCGTCTCAAACTGTAGATTCTGCCATGCTGGCATATCAGGTGAATAAGGTTGATTTATTCAACCTCCTTGATAACCAGATTACACTCTTTAATTATCAGATTCAATATGAGAAAGTTCTCACGGACTATGAAAAGAAATTGGCAGAACTTGAGGCAGTGGTGGGAAAAAAATTGTTCTATTGAATATTGAAGATTGAAGAATTAAAGAATATTTTTTCAATATTCAATTGTCAATATTCAATCTCTTTGGGGGTTTAAATGTCAGACCGTAGTCAAATAAGAGAGTTGTTCAAGTTTTCAGGATTTATAATCCTTGCAATAGTATTGGGGGTTGGGTTCTTTTACCGTGGAGAGATAATCCCGTATGTTAAGGATATTGTTTTAGGTAAACCTGCTCCTGAGCATAAAGAAGTAACTGCACAGGATACATCTAAGCAGGCAGAAAAAAAGAAAGAGAGAAAGATACTCTACTGGACAGACCCGATGATACCTGGTTTCAAATCTGATAAACCCGGTAAATCTCCAATGAATATGGACATGGTTCCTGTATATGCTGATGAAGAAGAAGTTGCTGCCGGCATTGTTAAGATAGACCCTGCAACAGTTAAGAGTATAAATGTCAGGACAGAGAAGGTTATCAAGAAGCCTCTTCACAGATCTATAAGGACTACAGGAAGGATTGATTATGATGAGAGAAAGGTTACACATATACATACGAAGATACAGGGGTGGGTTGAGAAACTATATATTGATTTTACAGGCAAGGAAGTCAACAAAGGGGATGTGCTGTTAGAGATTTATGCCCCTGAGCTTGTAACAGCTCAGGAGGAATATCTCCTTGCATTAGAGTATGAAAAATCACTAAAGGATAGCAAAACAGAAGAGGTTGCATCAGGTGCCAAGTTTCTCCTTGAATCGGCGAGGAAGAGGCTTCAGCTTTTTGATGTCCCTGAACATCAGATAAAAGAGCTTGAAGAAACAAGAAAGCCCAAGAAGACTTTACATATACATTCACCTACACACGGAATTGTTGTCCAGAAAAATCTGCTTCAGGGGATGTTTGTAACACCAGAGACACATCTCTATGTTATTACAGATATATCAAAGATATGGGTATATGCTGATATATATGAATATGAAGTGCCTTGGGTAAAAGTGGGGCAGCCGGTTGAAATGACACTTTCCTATTTTTCGGGGAAGTTATTTAAAGGTGTTGTGAGCTATATCTATCCGTATCTGCAGGCTGAGACAAGGACTGTAAAGGTTCGTATGGAGTTTGATAATCCTGACTGGGAATTGAAACCTGATATGTATGCGAATGTGAAGCTTGAATCAAAGATGGCGGAGAGTGCCATACTTGTTCCAGCAGAGGCGGTGATACGTTCAGGTGTGAGGGATATAATAATAGTCTCAAAGGGTGAAGGGGTATTTGAACCGAGGGATGTAAGGGTGGGGGTTGATACCGGAGATGGTTATCTGCAGATATTGGAAGGTGTGAAGGCGGGGGAATATGTCGTAACATCTGCCCAGTTCCTCATTGATTCGGAAAGCAAACTCAGAGAGGCGGTGGATAAGATGAGACAGAAGACAGAGGACAAAGCACAGAAGACAGAAATACAAAAGATGCCTCAATATCAGGATAATCAGGTGACAACACCGGAACATAAACATTAAGAGTGTCAGTGTCAGTGGTTAGTGTCAGTAAAAAATTAATACTGATATTGACACTAATACTAACACTAAACACTAATACTAATTCATGCTTGAAAAAATAATTGAACTCTCCATTAAAAATAAATTCATAGTAATCCTCTTTACCATCTTTGCCATCGGATGGGGAATACACTCTTTAAGAAATACCCCTGTTGATGCAATACCCGACCTTTCAGATGTTCAGGTAATAGTCTATACAGAATTTCCTGAACAAACTCCACAAGTTGTAGAGGACCAGGTTACATATCCCTTAACTACAACCATGTTAGCTGTGCCATATTCAAAGGTGGTTCGTGGCTACTCGTTTTTTGGCTACTCATTTGTCTATATCATTTTTGAGGATGGGACTGATGTTTATTGGGCAAGAAGCAGGGTGCTTGAATATTTAAACTATGTCTCTGCCCGATTACCAAAGGGTGTTACCCCCAGATTGGGTCCTGATGCCACAGGTGTTGGATGGGTATATGAATATGCACTAATTGATAGGACAGGTAAAAACGACCTATCAAAATTGAGGAGCATCCAGGATTGGTATCTCAGGTATCAATTGCAATCTATAGATGGTGTGGCAGAAGTTGCAAGTATTGGAGGGTATGTTAAGCAGTATCAGGTGGAGGTTGACCCGAATAAGCTGATTGCCTATAACCTCCCGTTAGAAAAGATAAAGATGGCTATTGAGAGGAGTAACAGGGATGTGGGTGGCAGTGTGATTGAGATGGCTGAGAGGGAGTATATGGTAAGGGGGCTCGGTTATATAAAGAGTGTGGATGATATAAAAAGTATCCCTGTGGGCGTTGATAAGAATGGAACGCCGATAATTTTAAGGGATGTGGCATATGTCCATCTTGGGCCTGAACTCAGAAGGGGATTACTGGAGCTTAATGGTGAAGGAGAGGTTGCCGGCGGGATAATTGTAATGAGGTATGGTCAGAATGCCCTTGAGGTTATAAATAATGTAAAAAAGAAGATGGAGGATTTAAAAAAGGGACTGCCGGAAGGGGTTGAGATTATTCCTGTGTATGACCGCTCAAGCCTTATAGAAAGGGCTATTGCTACATTAAAGGAGAAGCTCCTTGAGGAGAGTGTTGTTGTCTCACTGGTCTGCATAGTTTTTCTATTACACTTCCGCTCCGCCTTCGTAGCCATATTTACACTACCTGTTGCCATTCTTATTTCTTTCATTATTATGAAGTATCAGGGGATAAATGCCAATATCATGTCCCTCAGTGGTATTGCCATAGCCATCGGTGCAATGGTGGATGCGGCTATCATAATGATAGAAAATGCCCACAAGCATATTGAGCACAATGAAGAGGCAAGGGAGAAGAAGGACCATTGGCAGATTATAACAGAGGCAGCGAAAGAGGTTGGTCCTCCGCTCTTTTTCTCTCTCCTCGTCATAACCGTATCATTCATTCCTATATTTACACTGCAGGCACAGGAGGGGAGACTCTTTAAACCCCTCGCCTTTACCAAGACCTATGCAATGGGAGCAGCGGCTATTCTTTCCATTACGATTGTCCCTGTTCTCATGGGGTATCTTATCAGAGGAAGGATAACTCCTGAATCAAGAAATCCTATCAATAGATTATCCATGTTTCTTTATTCACCCTTTTTGCATCTTACTGTGAGATTCAAATATATCACGGTTATCTTAGCGATAATCATTATAGCCACCATTACCATACCATTAAAGAAATTAGGCTCAGAGTTTATGCCGCCGCTCTATGAAGGCGATTTACTCTATATGCCCACGACTCTGCCCGGTATATCTATTACAAAGGCACGGGAAGTCCTCCAGCAGACGGATAAGATTATAAGGACATTTCCAGAAGTCCATCATGTCCTCGGTAAAATAGGCAGGGCAGAGACCGCAACAGACCCTGCACCTTTAATGATGGTGGAGACTATTATTACACTAAAACCTGAATCTGAATGGAGACCAGGTATGACGCCTGATAAGCTGGTGAGTGAGATGGATGCTGCAATAAAATTTCCAGGTTTAACAAATGCGTGGACAATGCCAATAAAAACGAGGGTGGATATGCTGTCTACAGGCATCAAGACGCCTGTAGGGATAAAAGTAATGGGGGCAGACCTAAAGATACTTGAAGATATAGGGAAGGAAATAGAGACGGTTATAAGAGGAGTGCCCGGCACACTATCCGTATATGCGGAGAGAACAGGACAGGGTTATTATTTCGATTACACTATAAAAAGAGAGGAGGCGGCACGGTATGGGCTTACAGTGGATGATATACAGGATGTAATTCTATCGGCTGTTGGAGGCATGAATATAACAACAACTGTAGAAGGATTGGAGAGGTATCCCGTAAATTTACGATACAGCCGTGAGTTTAGGGATAATATGACAAAGCTCCAGAGGGTCCTGATTCCTACACCGAGGGGTGAGCAAATACCCATAACACAGGTGGCTGATATAAAAATAGTTACGGGACCTGACTCTCTTAAAAGTGAGGATGCAAGATTAAATGCATGGATATACATTGACATAAAGGATATAGATGTAGGAACCTATGTGGAAAGAGCAAAGAAGGCTGTTGCAGAGAAGGTAAAAATTCCTGTCGGATACAGCATTGTATGGAGCGGACAATATGAATATATGGTGAGGGCAGCGGAGAGGCTTAAATTAGTTGTTCCCCTCACACTCATGATTATCTTTTTAATCATTTATATGAACACAAAGGCTCTTTCAAAGACGGTCATCGTCCTCCTTGCCGTCCCATTTTCTCTTGTAGGAGCCCTCTGGTATATTTACCTCCTTGGTTATAATTTAAGTGTCGCTGTATGGGTCGGCATAATTGCCCTTGCAGGACTTGATGCAGAGACAGGCGTTGTAATGCTCCTCTATCTTGACCTCGCCTACGAAGACTATAAGAAAAAAGGGCTGATGAATACCAGAGAAGACCTTAAAGAGGCGATTTATCATGGTGCAGTTAAAAGAGTCCGCCCCAAGCTTATGACTATTATTACCATTATTGCAGGCTTACTGCCTATCATGTGGGGACATGGGACAGGCTCTGAAACAATGAAAAGAATCGCCGCCCCAATGGTCGGAGGTGTTGTTACATCTGGAATAATGGAACTCCTCGTCTATCCTGCAATATATTTTATCTGGAAGGGATGGTATATGAAAAATAATGTTACAGTATAAATTGACTGATATTTATCGATAGGATAAGATATTCCAAGAAAATAAAGACATCACATATGATTAGGCAGTGTCAGACGATGATAGCTGATGTGAGCGAGTATGAAAGTTGAACGCAAATACATGGGGGCGTCTCTTGTGCAGAAGAGGACGGCTATCTATGTTACATTTTATATCTTAATTCTGCTATTCGGAATATTCTTCAGCAATTTTTTATTTAATCTCTCTATTAAAAATCTTGCCTTTATCCCAATATCTCTTGCAGCGTTAGTTTTTTTATCAAAGGACTGGGAGAGGTCAATTAAGCTTTTCTTCTGCTATCTCTCTATTGAGGGGCTTCTCAAGATGATCACCAACTATCACCCTGTTGTTCACATAGGTGCGGATATTCTCTTACTTCTTATCTGCCTTAACTGGTTTTTTGCCACAGTCATAATAGGATTCAGAGAAGCAAAGTTTAGGAAGGCACCATTGACCATGCCGATTATATTTTTTGTTCTCTGGATATTAATTGAGATAGCAAATCCTTATGCAATTAGTCTTTATGCCAGCGTTGCATCATTCAAAGTTCACATAACAATGATACCATTTTATTTCTTTGCCTATTTCTTTATTGATTCAAAAGAGCAGATTATAAAATATTGGAATTTATTTCTTGGAATTTGTTTTATGGTATGCACCTTTGCCATTGTTGAATATATACTTGGGCCAAAATCACTCACATGGATAAGCTCAACCTATGTGCAGAAAGCTGAGCGGTTTCATGGGTTTC
>MHDO01000136.1 GCA_001805005.1 Nitrospinae bacterium RIFCSPLOWO2_12_39_16 | reverse complement strand
CTCGCCTCCCCCTTTAATCACAACTTCATCATATACAGCGAAAGGAATATATACCTCTGAAAACAACTCTTTTAATAAGTGGAAAAGATTTATTTGTGCCAGCCCAATAAGACAACTGCTGTCGGCTACAACTCGAAAATTTTTCATTTTTCAACTATTTCTCGGTATCTGTCTATTACCTGCTGATCCCTTTCAAAATCCCTCTCGCCATATTCATAAGCAGATATATTATGCTCCTTTAAAACCTCCATAAATCTAACTCTGCTCATTTCTGCCAGTTCTGTTGCCTTCCCAAGGGATATAGACTTTTCCTGGAATAAGAGGATAGCCAGTGCTATTTTTAACTTCTTTTTTACTTCCTCTGGTTTCTCTCTGCCTCTCATCGCAAATATTATATCTTCGGGAAGGTCTATTTCTATCCGTTCAGTTTTGGTTGTTGCCATATTTCATCATCTCCTTTCAATTACTTCTAACAAATTGTAACAGATTGAGTTTCATAAAACAGATTCAATTACCTTACTATTTATCTATAAATTTCAGTCAATGCTTCAATAAATCTCTCATTTTCATCAGGGAGTCCTATGGTTACCCTGATGTAATTCTGGAGTTTATAGCCATCCACTGCCCTGACTATTACCCCTTTTTTTAAAAGTTTATTATAAATCTCCCGCCCATTTTCCATTCTAACTAAAATAAAATTTGCCTCTGTGGGGATATAATCTAAACCGAGTCTCCTAAATTCTCCATAGAGATACTCTTTCCCCTTTCTATTAACTTCCCTGCTCCTCTCTAAATGATTTTTATCTTTCAGTGCAGCTACGGCCCCTGTCTGCGCCAAAGAGTTTACATTAAAGGGCTGTCTCACCCTATTCATAAAATTTACAAGTTCAGCCCTTGCAAAACCATAACCTACCCTCAAGCCTGCGAGACCATATATTTTAGAAAATGTCCTTAATACTATTACATTTTTTCCATCCCTTACATATTTTACAGTATCAGGGAAATCTTCTCTTTCCACATATTCATAATATGCCTCATCAAATACCACGATTATATCGTCCCTTAATCTGTCCATGAATCTCTCTATATCTCCTCTTCCGACTGCTGTCCCTGTTGGATTATTGGGATTGGATATAAAAAACATTTTAGTCTTTTCTGAAATCGCTTCTGCCATTCTTTCAAGGTCATGGGTAAAATCCTTCAAAGGAACAACTACACCTCTGCAGTTTGCAGCCTGAGTCACCAGCTTATACACAATGAATGACTGGTCTGCAAACACAATCTCGTCCCCCGGATTTAAAAATGTCCTGACCGATAGCTCTATAATCTCATTTGAGCCGTTTCCAAGAATTATATTTGACGGTTTTATATTAAAATACTCAGCGATTGCATCTTTAAGATAAAATCCGCTCCCGTCAGGGTAACGGTGGATATTTGGTAATGAATCCTCTATTGCTTTTAGTGCCTTTGATGAGGGGCCTATTGGGTTTTCGTTTGATGCCAGCTTGATGGAGTCTTTAATCCCCAACTCCCTCTCAAGCTCTTCTATAGGTTTGCCGGGCTCATAAGGTATAAGATTCTTTATATGTTCAGGAATTTTTAACTCCATTTTATTTAGAACACGAATCACACGAATAGACGAATTTCACGAAAAATAAATTGCGGTGTAAGGAAAAGTTTTATAATCCACCGGAAAATTAAAGAGCGTGAGACTTCTTGTTTTTAAATTCTTGAATTTCATTCGTGGTATTTGTTAATTTGTGGAATTCGTGTTCCTCTTCAAATCCATTTCGGATAAGAGCCGAGTATTTTCAAGAATAAAACTTCCTTCTTAAGCCTTTCTATAGTCCTGACAACATTCTTATCCTCTACATGACCTTCAAAGTCTATGAAGAAGACATATTCCCATGCCCTTTTTCTTAATGGCCTTGATTCAATCTTTGTAAGATTAATCCTCTCCTTTGCAAATGGCTCCAGAATGTGATACAGAGCACCAACCTTATCCTTTATAGATACGAGTATTGAAGTCTTATCACCCCCGCTTTTAGCCCTTTTTGTCTTGCCTATGATGAGGAATCGGGTATAGTTATTTTTATTATCCTCTATCTTCCGTGCCAGTATATTTAATCTGTAAAGCCCTGCCGCTGCCTCACTTGCTATTGCTGCAGCCCCTTTTTCTTTCGCTGCCATCTCTGCCGCCCTTGCAGTGCTTGAAACCTCATAATGAGAAATGTCTGAAAGATTTTTCTCAAGCCATGACCTGCACTGTGCAATAGGCTGAGGATGCGAATATATCTTTTTTATCCCTTTTATATCCTTTCCCCTTGACATAAGAAAGTGGTGTATCTCCAGAAATATCTCGCCGCATATATTGACACTTGAATCTACAAAAAGGTCAAGCGTGTGGGTCACAACCCCTTCCATTGAATTCTCTATCGGGACAACACCATAGTCAGCTCTCCCTGTTTCCACCTCCGAAAAGATTGTATCAAGTCTATCTGTTGGAACATAAACGGCAGATGAGCCGAACTGATTCATAGCCGCGAGATGGGTGAAGGTAGCCTGTGGCCCAAGATATGCTATAGTAAGGGGTCTCTCTAAAGAGAGGGTAGCGGATAGAATCTCTCTATATACTGATTTAAGAGAATCATTCTGAAATGGCCCCCTGTTTATCCTGCTTAAGCGGTTTACTATCTCCCTTTCTCTGTCAGGAACATGGAAATTACTCTTTGTCTTTGACTTCTCCTTCCCTATCAAGATGGCAAACTCAGCCCTCTTGTTCAAGAGCTCCAGCAATTTCTCATCAATCTCATCAATCCTTTTTCTTAATTCATCAATTTTACTCAATATAAATTACCATCCTTATCAAAAATTTTCACAAAATTTTCAACGCATGTTGGACAGAAGTGTATCCCTGAGCTTTCTCTGATCATTCTTATTGCATCTTCTTTTTCTAAGCATTTACGATAAGGTCTTTCAGTTGTGAGGGCATCGTAAGCATCAGCTACTGCCAATATCCTCGCACCTAATGGTATATCCTCGCCCTTTATCCCCTTTAAACCGTTACCATCGTATTTTTCATGGTGGTAAAGTATGTACGGGATTATATCCTTCAAACTCGGTATAGGCTGAAGTATAGCCGCACCTTTTTCAGGATGTTTCTGTATCATCTTATACTCCTCAGACGTAAGCTTATCTCTTTTAAATAGTATCTCATCTCTTATTCCTATCTTTCCGATATCGTGGAGGAGGGCTGCAAGCCTCAGTTTCTCAATCTCCCCTTTACTCAAGCCGATTGAGCTTGCTATCATTACAGTATATTTAGCTACATTCTCTGAATGGTAACGGGTATAAGTATCCCTTTCATCCAAAGCCTTCGCAAGTGAGGATATACTTGCAAGCATAAGATCCCTCTCAATCTCAAGTATTTCCCTTTTTTCTGCAAGGAATCTTTCTATGATAACTACTACCTTTTCAATGGTAAAAGGTTTTAATAAGTATGCATTTATACCTGCCCTCTTCCCAAGCCCTCTTGCGCCTCTGCTCCCCTTTGAAGTCAGTGCAACAAATGGTATGTGTTTTATGAATTGATTTGTCTTTACCTGTCTGCAAAACTCAAACCCATTCATTTTGGGCATCTCAATATCGGAAATGATGATATCAGGCAATTCAGCAAGTGCCTTTCGTAGCCCCTCCTCACCGTCTGATGCAGTAATAACAGTAAAACCCTCTTTACTAATTCCATTATTCAGAACACTTATTATGGTCGGGCTGTCATCAACAATAAGTATCTTTTCCTTCCTTCTGTTCAGTGTTTCATTCAGAACACTTTCAACCTTCGAAATAAGCTCCTCCATAGAAAAAGGTTTCGTTATATATTCATCCGCACCTGCATTAAAACCTTTTTCTATAATCATATCATCTGCATGGGCAGAGACTATCATTACTGGAATGCCCGCCATATCACTTTTACTTTTAATCTCTTTACAAACCTCCAGACCATCCTTGCCGGGCATGGTTATATCGGTAATTACAAGGTCAGGTTTTATCTTAGATATGTCTTTTATGGCAGATGTCCCGTCATACATGCTGAATATTTCGTATTTATCACCCTTCAAGATATTTTTGATTACATTGTGAATCACCTCTTCATCATCTATTAGCATTATCCTCTTCTTGCTTATGGGCAGGCTATTTATCACAAGCTCATAAAGGCTCTCTATATCCGAGCCTAATACCCATGTCTTATCTCCATTATGATTAACAGCCCCTTCTCTTTGAGACGGCTCAAACTGGATAGAGATAACAGGAATATCCGCCGTATCTTTATTACTCTTAAGCATATTATAGATTCCAAGTTCCTCAAAGATGATAACCATATCAGGCTTGCTATCCTTTGCTGAACTTAGCAGGTTTTTCGGAGGCACAACCACAGGTTTTATAACTTTGCTATGTTTGAACATGGATATAATGATATCATCCATCAGCTTATTATCGGTTGATATCAGTACCGTTTTTTCATCCATAATTATTATTTTATTAAGGTTAGATTTTAGTGGTTAGTGGTCAGCACTCAGTGATCATTTGTGGCACATTCAGCTACATTTCTTCCTTATCCCTTCATTGGCATTTATAAAGGAGACGATGTTTTCTTTTGCCTTTTTGTAAATCTGTTCTTCAACAGACTGAAGGACAAGCCTCCCAAAAAGAGTTGTTACACCCGGTATAACAGGTATATTTTCAGGGTTTTTTTTAAATTTATCCACTTTTTTTGTGATTTCACTATTATCATAAAGCTCATTTTCAGAATAGATATATTTTGCCTTTACATAATCCCTTTCCTTTTTTTCACTCAGGCTCAAACTTGTAACAATATTTTCCATATCAACAGATAAAGGGGCTTTACCTTTCTTAGAGATAATATCTTTAATTGCCTTAAAATATTTTTCTTTAGTAGCACGGGAGGATAGAATATCAAGAGGAATCTTGGAGCTTATTTCAAACACCACCCCTTCACGGGTCACCAACGGAGAGCCAATCTCATATGTAATGCCATGACTCTCAAAACGGTTATCCTTCTTTGGTTTATACTTGTCACGGAATTCGGAACGAAGCCTGTTAAGGCTTCTTGATATAGTCTCCTGAAATAAATGTTCTTTTAAGGTAGGCATATCCCCCCCCTTTAGTTAAGTTGTTAAAAAATATCACAAATTTTCAATATAGTCAACCCTCAAATATGGTAGTATAGATATACATTATGTTCTCTTTTTTAAAAAATAAGATTATAAGAGAAATTATCGGGGTACTATTTATCGCATTTGCACTATTCTCCTTCATAAGCCTAATCTCCTATCATAGTGATGATCCTTCATTCAGCAAGTATATCTCTACAAAAATACCAGTTAAAAACTATGCAGGGATTGTTGGTGCATATCTCTCTGATGTGCTTGTCCAGTTTATGGGAGGCGGCTCATATTTTATAATTATCGCATCTCTGCTATTCGGATGGACTATCTTCCGAAATGAAATGATAAGCCTCTCTATTTTTTCATTGATTGGCGGTATATTAAGCACCACATTCCTATGCTCCCTCATTTATCTATTATTCAGGACAGACCCCTTTTTCGGAAACGTAGCCCCCTCTGGAGGTGCATTGGGATATTTTATCACTGAGGAGTTGATATGGCTTTTCAATAAAGGGGGTGCATACATAGTTGTATTTACACTGCTTATATTTTCCATCCTCCTGACCACCCGCATCTCAATTGGAGATACGCTGGCAAGATTAAATGGCATTACTGGTTTTTTACTTAAGGGATTATCAGCTATCAAGCCAAAGGGAGTTAAGAAAAAAGAGAAACGGGTAAAACAGCCAGCACAAAAAATTGAATTAGTTCAGCAACCCCAAGATATAAACACTGAACCTCCGAAGATAGTCTCAACAGTGAGGGATGATGAAGAAAAAAAGGAGGATTTTGAAATAGAGAAGAGTTTTGAGTCCTACGATACAACCGGGGAATATACTTTGCCCTCCCTTTCACTCCTCGATTCCCCTTCACCTACAGTAAAAAAGAGGGATGAAGATGAACTGATAAATAATTCATCCATACTGGAAAAAAAACTTATTGATTTTGGTATTGAGGGAAAAGTAGTGCAGGTGCTTCCCGGCCCGGTAATTACAATGTATGAATTTGAGCCGGCATCAGGTATCAAGGTGAGCAGGATAATGAGCCTTGCAGATGACCTCGCACTTGCGATGAAGGCAATAAGTGTAAGGATATTAGCTCCTGTCCCCGGTAAATCTGTTGTAGGAATAGAAATACCAAATGTTCACCGTGACTCGGTTAGCCTTAAAGAACTCCTCAGTTCAGATGAATTTAAGAAGGCAAAATCAAAACTATCACTTGGGCTTGGAATGGACATATCAGGTAAACCTGTGGTCACAGACCTTGCACAAATACCTCACCTCCTTGTTGCTGGTGCAACAGGGTCAGGAAAAAGCGTTGGAATCAACAGTATGATATGCAGTATCTTATTCAATTCCACACCCGATGAGGTAAAGATGATAATGATAGACCCGAAAATGATAGAGCTCTCTATATATGACGGCATTCCTCATCTGATTGCACCTGTAGTAACAAATCCAAAAAAGGCTGCTAATGCCCTAAGGTGGGTTGTTGAAGAGATGGAGAGGAGATACAACTCTCTTGCAGAAAAGGGTGTAAGAAATATCGTTGGATACAATAAGATAATTGAAGAGTCAGAAGGCAGAAGACAGAAGCATGTCCTGAGCAAAGTCGAAGGAACAGAAAACAGAAGGCAGAAGCCTGCCTTGAGCAAAGTTGAAGGAACAGAAGTGGAAAATTCAGAAGAGATTATTGAGGAAAAAGAGGAAAAGAAATTACCCTATATTATTGTCATAATAGATGAACTGGCTGATTTGATGATGGTGTCTTCAAAAGATGTGGAGGATGCCCTGACACGTCTTGCACAGATGGCAAGGGCAGCAGGGATACATCTCCTTGTCGCAACGCAGAGGCCATCAGTTGATGTCCTCACAGGGATAATAAAGGCAAATTTTCCATCGCGTATATCCTATCAGGTTTCATCAAGGATTGATTCCAGGACTATCCTTGATACAATCGGTGCTGAAAGGCTGCTTGGAAAAGGAGATATGCTCTTCCTCCCGCCGGGAACATCAAGATTGCAGAGGATACATGGTGCCTATGTATCAGAGGTAGAAATTAAAAAAGTAGTTGAGTTCCTTAAAAAACAGCAGAAACCAATATATTTAGAATCCATACTAAAACCAAAAATAGATGAGATAGCAGAAGATGAAGGGGAAGACTCTGATGAGCTTTATGACCAGGCAGTCGCCCTTGTATCATCAACCCGTCAGGCGTCAATCTCAATGATACAGAGGAGACTCCGTATTGGCTACAACCGTGCCGCCCGCATGATTGAGCTAATGGAGAAGCACGGGCTCGTAGGTCCCGCAGACGGTGCAAAACCAAGGGAAGTATATGTAAGGGATATTAATGATAGCGGAACTGTCAATACATAGAAATCACTTAGCTGTAGTCTTTGATACCTTATCAGACGACTTTTTTGCGGTTTCTGATTTCTTTTCCTCTTTCTTGCCTTCCTTTGCAGGTTTCCCTGCGTAATCTGTTTTATACCACCCTGTCCCTTTAAGGACAAAGGATGTATTGGATATCTTTTTATGGAGTTTCCCTCCGCACTCTTTACATTTCTTGAGCGGTTTGTCAGCTATCCTCTGGCTTATTTCAAATTCATGACCACACTTATCGCATACATATTCATAAATTGGCATTTGTTAATTTACCTCCTCTTGTAATTTAAAATTATCTCTTACATTATACTATCAAACTCTCTATTTTATTGTCAAAGAACTGAAATTTTATATTTATGATAAAAATCATAGTAGGGAAAATCTCATTTATATATATTAGAATAACATTAAATAATTTTTTAAGGAGGAAATAAAAATGAGCAGACCGACTGAAATTTTATCCAATGACCATAAGGTTGTATTGGAAAAACTGAAACTCATGGAGCAGACCATCAATAATCTCAAGTCCGCCAACGTGAAGAATGTCCTCACAGATTTAAAGACTTTCCTCAGGAAGGAGGCAGATTTACACTTCAAGAAGGAAGAGGCTGCCCTGTTCCCCGAAATGGAAAAGTTCATTCCAAGAGATGAAGGTCCAATCGGGCAGATGTTATTGGAACATGAAGACCTTTACAAATACGAGGACAACTTCATCAGAGGAGTTGACCTGTTTTCAAAGGATGAAAACAATGGAGAGGCACAAAAGCTTATAAGAGAAAATGGAAACAGTTTTATCAATCTCCTAAGAGAGCATATCTACAAGGAAGACAATATGCTCTTCATGATGGCTGATATGCATCTTGAAGAGGACCAGATAAATGCAATAATGAAAAAGTTTGAGGAATTGGACAAAGCCCATTAATTTTATCCATTCCCCCTCAACCCTACGACAGGACATGGGTCTCACTGCTGGTTAACTGAAGAAATACATCCTCTAATCCACTGGAGACCTGTGCCTGTTTTTGTAGGTCATTCATATTGCCGAGTGCAATAAGTTTCCCCTTATTAATTATGCCTATCCTGTGACACATCTCCTGAGCGACTGGCATTGTATGAGTTGACATGAATATTGTCACCCCGGATTTTGTAAGCTGTTTAAATATCTCCTTTACCTGTCTCATCCCCTTAGGGTCAAGACCTACCATTGGCTCATCAACTATAATAACCTTTGGGTTATGGATAAGGGCTGCTGTGATTACAAGCTTCTGCCTCATCCCGTGTGAATAGCTTTCCACAAGCTCATTCTCAAAGTCTTTTATGGCAAATAGATTAAGAAGTTCTTCCCTCTTTTCTTTTACAAAATCCCCATTTACCTGATACAGTTCAGCAACAAAATCTAAAAATTCCCCTCCGGTAAGTTTCTCATAGATAAAGGGTTTATCAGGTATATATCCTATTATGCCTTTTACCTTCTGAGGGTCTCTCTGAATATCGTATCCGCTTATTTCAATAGTCCCCTCATTTGGTTTGAGAAGCCCTGCGAGGAGTTTTATTGTTGTTGTCTTGCCTGCACCATTTGGACCGAGAAAACCAAAACACTCCCCGGCAGGAATGTTAAGATTGAGGTCAGAGACAGCAGTCAGATTGCCATAATGTTTTGTAAGATTTTTTATATTTATCATTAGAATAAAAACTTAATTATCCGCAGATTACTCAGATTTTTACAGATTTTTTTAAAAAATATTTTGTTTTAATCTGCGGTAATCTGCATAATCTGCGGACAAAATTTATTTTCTTTTAGTTTTTCAAGATACCATTTTCTCCACCCATTAAACATAGATATAGCTTCTTCTGTCCTGTAATCAGGATATGTCCATTCTAAAGTTGTGAATGACTTTTTAATAAAACGGTAGGTAAGCTCGGCATAAATACCATCTGTGAGGTATGGCCTATGTCCATAGTTTTTTGTAGTAGCCAAGACAAGCTTTTCGGCAGTTATATATCCAGGATCAATATTGATTTTACGATTATCAGTTGAAGAATCAGCAAGATCAGATTCCATTTCATTTGTTTTGATCTTAATCATTGGAAGATTATCAACATTCATTAATTTTTTAAAGCTTATGAACTCCCTCTTTAAACCTTCTCCCATTTCTTTATTGTAATGATCTGTAAAATTGAAGGGGATTGGAATGCTCTGCTGATATATCTCCCCGAATTCATCAACCAGTTTTACCTTTGCAGATTCTTCTATTTCAATATCCCTATATATCAATCCTGCAAACAGCATAGCAGGTTGTGGATAATTTATTTTACCCATGATTTTTAGCCACTGACTTTCACTGACTCATTAAAAACGGTTCAAACAGTTTAAACGGCTCAAACGGTTTAAAAAGTCCGTGTAAGTCTGTGGCTGGAATTTGTTTAATATCTCACACTGAAATCCTTAAACTCTCCTTTGTAATCATCCCACTTTGCAACCACATCATTTACTACTGCCCCCGGAGGTCCCTTGTGACACCATGTTATCAACCTTTCTACCTTTTCCTTATCCCCTTCTGCAGTTATCTCAACTGTTCCATCATGCGTATTCCTGACCCATCCCTTAACTCCAAGCATCTGTGCCTGATTTCTTGAATTTGCCCTGAAAAATACCCCCTGCACAATACCTGAGACAATTATATGAACCCGTGTATTCATTATAAATATTTCAGTCTTCAGTTTTAAGTTGACTGCCAACTGCTGACATATCAACCGGTTTTCCAAATAATCGGGCTATAATTATGCTTATCTCATAAAGAACCAGCAAAGGAATAGCCATGATAAACATGGTAAATATATCAGGAGGTGTAATGACTGCGGAAAGGATAAATATTCCAAGTATGGCATATCCCCTTTTCTGGGAAATTCAAATATGACACCAGAGCCTATCATAAACCTTCCAACAAAGGAGATATAGTTATTTACTGAAATCATCGGTTTTAGCTCGCTACCAGCAAAGCTTAAAAGGAATTTTGTTCCAACTGGCAGGACAATAAAATATGAAAAAGCTGAACCAATGATAAAACATACTGTAGCTGAAATTATGAATGGGAGTGTATACTTTTTTTCCTTTTCAAGAAGCCCCGGTGCAACAAATGCCCAAAATTGATAGATTATCACAGGGAGAGAAAGAAAAATTGCCACAAAGAATGCAATTTTAAGATTGACAAAAAATGCCTCTGTAGGACTAATAAAAATAAGTTTTTGATTCAACGGCTTCTGGACAAACCTCATAATATCTTCCGAATATGTGTAGCATATCCCAAACCATACAGCAATCGTAGCTATTATGATAATCAATCTCCATCTGAGTTCCTCTAAATGCTCTGTAAAAGGAAGCTTCTCTTCAGGAGCAACTTTTCTAATCTTTATTTTTTTTATGTCCTGACTACTCTCCACCCTTTTTATCCTCCTCTTCTTTAATACTTGTCTTGTAAAGGTCAGTTTCAGCTGTGTTAATAGAATCCTTTACATTTCTTAATGCTTTCTGAAATTCTGCATAACCCCTCCCGAGTGCCATTGCAATCTCGGGAAGCTTATCAGGACCAATTATTACAATTGCAATGACAAGTATCACAATCAACTCTGGCATCCCTATTCCAAACACTTTTGAATCCTCCTGTATCTACTCATGAAATCATAATTTATAACCTTTGTTTTTTCAATGACTATTTTCTTGATTATTTTCTTGATTTTATCTTACCGAAAAAGGAATTATTAGATGTGGTTAAACTGACTGGCTGAACAACTATTGTCTCGTATGGGCAAACATGGCAAATAAACTGCCACTTAATACACCGAAAATATACCAGTTTTAAATAATATGTCAAGGATGCTATAATTATCCCCATTATGAGAAATTATATCATAAAAAGATTTCTCCTATTCTTCCCTGTCATAATTGGTGTAATGACACTCGTATTTCTTATAATTCATCTCATCCCCGGAGACCCTGTAGAATTGATGCTTGGAGAGAATGCACAAATTTCAGATAAAGAAAAACTGAGGTCAGAGCTTGGGTTAAACAAACCTATAATTGACCAGTATCTTACTTTTATGATTAATGCCTTTAAAGGAGATTTGGGGAGGTCTATCTATTCACAAAAGCCAGTCTTTACAACTATATTGGAAAGGTTTCCTGCAACATTAGAGCTGACACTATGTGCGATTTTCGCTGCATTAATAATCTCCTTACCTCTTGGCATTATAGCAGCTTACAGGCAATACTCTATATTTGATAACGGTTCAATGTTTCTATCACTCCTTGGCATTTCAATACCTAATTTCTGGCTTGGCCCACTCTTGATAATCTTATTCTCTGTAATGCTTGGCTGGCTTCCCGTTGCAGGGAGAGGAGGTATAAGTCATATTATCCTTCCATCAATAACCTTAGGAACTGCACTATCTTCAATCCTCAGCCGGATGACCCGCTCAAGTATGCTTGATTCCCTGAAGGAGGAATATGTAACAACAGCGAGGGCAAAGGGATTAAGTGAGAATACCGTAGTAATAAAACATGCCCTTTCAAATGCAATGATACCAATTATAACCATAGTAGGGCTTCAATCCGGCGCCCTTCTCTCAGGTGCAATAATTACAGAGACAATATTTTCATGGCCCGGGATAGGAAGGCTTACAATACAGGCAATCAATACGAGAGACTATCCTCTGCTGCAGGGCTGTATACTCATTATTTCCTTAAGTTATGTAGTAGTAAATTTAATCACGGATATCCTTTATGCATATTTTGACCCAAGGATAAAGTATGAATAATGAAAGTTCAAAGTTCAAAGTTCAAAGTTCAAAGTTAATATTTGTTGGAGGGTTTGTAATCTTATTCCTGATATTGACTGCCATTTTTGCACCATTAATGGCACCTTATGACCCAAAGGAACAGAATCTATATGAAGGATTAAATACTCCTGACCACAAACACCCTCTCGGACAGGATAGACTGGGAAGGGATATTTTAAGCAGAGTGATATACGGTTCCAGAATATCCCTGATTGTTGGAATATTAGTTGTAGGCATATCTTCCACCATTGGTGTAACTATCGGCTCTATCTCAGGTTATGTCGGCGGAAAGGTTGATGAAATCATAATGAGGTTCTGTGATATTGTCCTTGCATTTCCGGGAATACTCCTCGCCATAGCCATTATGTCAGTATTGGGACCGAGTTTGAACAATGTAATTATTGCGTTATGTGCAATGGGATGGGTTAGCTATACCCGTCTTATAAGGGCTCAGATACTCTCCTTACGGGAGAGGGAGTTTGTAGTAGCTGTAGATTCACTTGGAGGAAGTTCATCACGAATAATATTAAGACATCTCTTGCCAAATGTAATATCACCTTTAATTGTAGAGGCAACATTCGGAATGGCTGGCACAATAATAGCCGAGGCAGGTTTAAGTTTTTTAGGGCTCGGAGTCCAGCCCCCTAATCCAAGCTGGGGCTCTATGCTAAATGAGGGAAGACAGTTTCTTCTTATAGCACCTCACCTGACCATATTTCCCGGTCTTGCTATTATGGTAACCGTGCTTGGATTTAATTTCCTTGGTGATGGAATAAGAGATTTAATGGATGTAAAAAGATAGGTAGCCGCACCCTTTATGGGTGGGTTAATCGCAGGCATTAAGCCTGCGGCTACTACTGCCTACTGCTTACTTGATATGGAAACTGGGTCTTTCTCGTAATGTCCCCCCAGAAATTTTCCTCAATATTATGGCATGTCCTGCACTCTTTCGCCCTCTGATAATTTTCAGATGGATATTTCTTTGATATATTTATAACATGGTCATCGGGGGATAGATTCCTGTGGACATGACAGCTCTGGCAGTATTCATAAGCAACCTTATTTCCTTCAATCACCGGCAGTTTCCCATTAAATGCCTGTTTCAAAACAGACTTACTACAGCCACTAAATATTAAAGAGACTGCTAATATAAAAACAATGTAATATCTCTTCATATTTTAATAATAAGGTTAATCTTAGTTTAAGTCAAGGACGATTAAATTTTTGGGGGTTCGTATTTTAATTGAAAGGTTAAATTAAAAGGGGATGTCGTTTTGAATTTTGGACTTTGAACATTTGATATTGTTTAGAATTTAGGATTTCGGATTTTAAATGGTCATGTCAACTTTTTTACGACGTCCCTTGAATCTCTTCAGTCTAAAGATGCCCTCCCTTTCCTTCTCCTCCAGCATCCTCTGAATATACTTAATCCTCTTCGTTAGAGATGGGATAAGTATCTCTTCAAGCGCATTTATCCTGCGGCTGGTTGTCTGAATCTCACTTCCCAATCTTTTAAGCCTTATCTCCTTTGATGCTACAGAAACAATACTGCCAAGCACATCTTCAAACTTTCCTGTTACTTCATTGAGCCTATAAGGCTCGGATATAGGGGATGTTCCCCTCGCATCTATTGCCCTCTTGAGATTTACATCCTCTATCTCAGGAACTATAACACCCATTACATTTTTAGACTTGATATTAACTTCTATATCCCTTTTATAGGCATATGCAGTGGATTTCAAAAGAGCATCACCAAGAAATACTTTGGCGAGTGTTATGGATGTAAATGCGCTATCAAGCTTTTTCTCTATAATATCCCTTACCTCCGCAACATCTTTCATGCTGACAAAAAACTCCCTGACCAGCACCTCTCTCTTACTCCTGAGCATTCTAACACCATCCTTTGCAAGCCCGTAACGGATTTTAAGGCTTAACAGATTCAGTCTTGTTGGCGATGTCTGGTTCATAGTATTTCTCTATATGTAGAATGTAAGATAGGATTCAATAACAAGGACACGATAACCAGCACTTTTGAGTTTATCATCTTTTGGTATCCGCCCAAGAAGCGGATGTATCGCAAGACTGCCGATGTGTTGGTCGAGTTTTTCAATGAAAGCGGCGGCATTGGCTGGACTGTTATTTGCGATCCAGTCAAAGATTGAGATAATATCATCAACGGCAACAGGAAGATAACGAAGGGTGTATTTATTTGCCATGCAATCGTTGCCTGAGCTTTTTCATCACTTGCGAATGGGTGAGACCTTTTTCTCCAGTCGCAGCTTGGGCTTGGGCAACAGCGAGTTTTCCGAAAAGCTCAAATCTTGCGTTGAGTCTTTCATAATGTTCAATGCTCATTACAACAAGGTCGCCCTCACCGTTAGTGGTAAGATAAACAGGTTCATCCTGTTCATGACACAAAGACGCAATGTCCCTTGTCTGATTGCGGAGGCTTGAAATGGGTTTTATGATTGGCATGGAATTTCCTTTCATAAGTGGATTTATGGCATGATACTATCACCTAATTTTGATAAAATCAAGAGCAAATTTGAGCCAGCTATCAGAAGCCTTAATAACTGTGTCTAATGCGTCATCCTGTTTTTGTTTGATTTCAGTTATAACTCCAGTCGGTACAAATATCTGATCTAATTTCTCAAGGATAGAGAGCCTATGGATTTTGGATAGAAATAAAAGAGGACTTGTATTGACGATGGCTTTCATTTAAGAGATCTTACTGCTTCTATCTCCTTTTCTATCTCTTCAGCCTGTATATTTATTGAGGGTATCCTATAAGACCCGAGTTTTTCAAGAAAAGATACTCTGTCCAATCCAGCTATTTTTGACGCCTTACCTGAAGAAATCTTTCCTAACTCAAAAAGCTTGACTGCTGCAAGAAACCTGACCTCCTCGGAAAATTCTAAATCGGACAACTTCAGAGTTTGAGGAAGTCCTTCTGGATAAGGTATTGTTACCACCTTCATATCAACCCCCATAAATCATTAAACCTTATTAAAGCTATGAAATTCTAAGTAATTATAACATAACAAATAGCACAGATTGAACAATTTTTCCAAAACATTTTCCAAAATATCGGACAGGATGATTAATTGGTTGTTAAGAAAAGGGAGATGGAAAGCAGCCTGTCCCCTTTTCTTTGCTTTCTGAAGCTACCAGACTTTCTTAAGGTTCTTTAGCCCCTTTAAATAGTCCTCGTATTCTAAGTTTGCCTCAATACCATATTCCTTGAATATATCCATCATCTTTGAAATAGAAACACCGGCTATCCTTGCAGTCTTTTCAATGGATGCTTCTGATTTCTTATATTTCTCTATGGCAAGAACTACCCTGCCAAGGTCAACAAGCTCTCTCACTGTCTTTGAAACATCTTCTCTTTCTTCTTTTGCAAGGGAAGAAAGAAATTTATAATCATCGTCATTCATTCGTATACTTAAGGTCTTTGTTGCCATCTTAACCACCTCCCTTAATTTGCTTTACTGCATTATTAATTATTTCCTTGCTATATCTGCCAACAGATTGAAGTTTTTGCAACTTGATAATGGCTTCATCTTTGCTGATAAGTGCTTTTTCCACTGCCCTTATTAGAACTGCAATGGCAGTAACAAAATCTATATTTAAGAGCTTACATGCCCTTATTGCATTTCTGTCATCTGTTGCAACCATATTGGCTTTCTCCTGAATAGCAAGTGTTAATGCCTCTGCCTCACCTGCATCTATGTTAAAGTCCTCCATTAGTTTTTTTATCTGTCTGCTATTTTTAACCTTTGCAACCTTAATTATATTATCTTCAATCAATTTAACCATTATAAGTCTTTCTTCTCCACCCCCTGCGGACACTTCTAATCTGACCTTTTCAGGGATTAAAACCCTCCCGTAAAAATTTGATATAAACAATTCCAATATATCTATCTTGGCAAGAAGAATCAATGTAGATGAATCAAAAACTATCATATTTGAAATTGTATGACGATTGCATGACATATGTCAAGCAGATAAGTGCTCTTTAATGGCTTTTTTTGTGATTCCCTCTCCTTTAACGGGAGAGGAGAGGGTGAGGGGGTTTCGGGGGTTGTTGCATGGGTTGGATTTATAAAAAGGAAAACTGATTTTTCAAGACCTGACCCCCATTTTCCATTAATTCAGTTTAAACAAAGAAAGGCAAAAAAAACAGTCTTTTGCTTATTAATGGGGTTTCTTTTTTTCTTGACAGGCGCCTTTTAATGGGTGACCCCATGCCCGTGTCCGTACTATTTTGGCATTCCATTATCCTCATAGGAAATTAAATTTATTTGACATGCCTATTAGCATGATAGTAGTATATTAACAAGGATAAGGAGGTATCAAAATGCTTATAGCTGAATTTACATTAAAGCTCCCTGTTAAAATTAAGAGGAAAGCAAAAGTATATATTTCAAACTGTCCTGTCACTGAAAAATTGCCACCAGCAAATCGTATGTAGCCTTATTCACCCCGTTAGAAATTCTGTCACCAGATAGGATAACGAACGGTTTTGATGTTCTATTTCTAATGGGGTAAAAGCCTGACCCCACCACTGAGCACAGAGAAAAGAAATCCATAACAATTGATGAAATAATTAAGAGGGTCTGCAACCTATATGGACTAACGGAAAAAGAGATCACATTAGGCGGGAAACAAAGGTATCTATCGGAAGCTCGGGGCATGATCGCATATTTGGTTCGTGAAGTTAAGAGAATATTGAACTGCTCAAAAGAGGACGGCGAACTCGGAAAAAGGAAAAAGATTTTTGATAAAGAGTTATTGCAAATCCCATAATCCGAAGCCTGACCCCACCACCCGTAAAAATTTGACAGTAACAGGGGTGCTGGCTTTTATCCTGTTCAGTATAAGAAGAAAAATAGAGACAGACGCCCGTTTTTCTCCGGCGGCTTTCCTATTGACATGCTATCTGGTAATACCATATAATAATACCAACTCATATGCGGAGGTGATTATTATGATAAAAACTACCATATCCATTCCTGAAGACATTTATGCAGAAGCCAAAAAGACTGCCAAAAACTTTAGCCTGTTGGTATCAGAGGCGCTTAAGGAATACTTAAGAAAGAGACGGATTAGCAAGGCTGTATCTTCTTTTGGCAAATGGCAAAAGAGAGATAAGGAGAGCATTGAGATTGTAAATGAGTTAAGAAAAGAGGAAAGCAGAAAGTATGCAAACCGTGCTGATTGATACTGATATAGCTATTGACTATTTAAGGGGTGAGTCCTCTGCAAAGGATTTAATCCTCCCCTTATGGAAAACCAACAAGGCATATGTGAGCATCCTGACAGTCTATGAACTCCATGCAGGCATGAGAGAAAATGAAAAAGAGGACACAGAGAATTTTATAAATGCCTGCAATATAGAGCTTATCACGATTGAAATAGCAAAAAGAGGCGGTGAGATTTACAGGCATTACAGAAAACAGGGAATAACTTTAACCTCCACTGATTGCCTTATCAATACTACTGCTGTAGTTAAAGGACATAAAATAGCAACAAGAAACAAAGAGCATTACCCAGATAAAAAGATGTTTTGGAAACATTAGGCGCCTGAGGCTGAAGGAGATTGAGGAAACTTCAGACAAGAAAATCCCTCCTGTCATTCAATTTTACCTTCCCTGCTCCTCCAGCTTCTTCCTTTCCTCCCTCGCCTTTCTGACACTGGCAAGGGCATCTATATAAACCGCCTCGCCTTTCAAGGCAATAGCCTTTTTATAATATTCCTCTGCTTTATCAAATTTGCCATAGTAGACGACCAATAGAAGGACGAATTTGTATTCGGAAAATAGGTTGTATCAATGGATGGATCATATTTTGTATTATCTACTATTGATCTAAGCTCCTTTATATTCGGAAGCCTCCAGTCTGTGTATTCTGCCAGAGAAAGCCCTTCACAATAAGTCAGGGCAGACTCCCATATCCTCCATGTTAATGAGTAATAAAGAGATATTGCATGTGAGAGAGATTGCACAAGCGGTATGATAACACCGAGTAGATTCCCCCTTAACAAAGGGGGTTAGGGGGGTGTTGCATGGGTTGGATTTATAAAAAGAAAAAATGATATTTCAAGACCACAATTTTCCACTTGATTTTATTAGATAATTGTTATAATTTTTAAGGGGCAGAACAATAGTATGAAACTAATTACTAAAATAAGAAATTATATAAAAAATGGTAAATATGAAGTTACAGAACATGCAGATAAAGAAGCCCAAGAAGATGATGTTTCAATTTCGGATATTAAAAATGCAATTTTAAATGGAGAAA